>JAEEPS010000022.1 GCA_016284875.1 Salinivirgaceae bacterium
CTACATTAGAAAATTTAATAAAAACACAACAACCGCGATATTCCGATACGGATGATAAGTTTGATATATGTTTCAATATCAATGCTTTCGTTAAAATACAAACTGAACTTTTTAAAATAAAGGGGATCAAATTTGAAAATGTTCCGATTATTAGAGATTCTTTTTCTTTTTCAATAACCCCTAATGGTGATGCAACAATATTTGTCGAATCGAAAGGGTTAGGCATAAATAAAATAATAACTGATACGGATTTAATAAATGCGATTTATGGTATTATCGGGAGATAGCGTTCAGTGCTCATTGCGTACTTATTGAAATCATATCATAAAAACGACAAACTGGCATTAGAATAACGAGCAAACAGCATAAAAATGATAAGAAAATGACCAACGGAACACGATTTGCAAAATGGAATACGACCATTTGTAGAGACGCACGGCCGTGCGTCTCTACACAAATCGTTCGTATCTGCAAATACAATTGCCGTGCGTCTCTACGCCAATCATTTGTTCCTGTAAATACAAATATGCCGTGCGTCTCAAATTAAATGCAACAGAATGACAGATTTGTTTAGAAACAAATATCGAATACAATCCAATCGGTTACGCGGTTGGGATTACGCTGGTAATGGCCATTATTATATCACCATTGTTACCTATGGCCGCGAATTGTTGTTCGGTGATGTGAAAAATAAGGAAATGATATTGAACGATTTGGGGCAAATTGTCTATGATGAATTTTTTAAATCGTTCGAAATCCGTAAAGAATTGTTTTTAGGCGGATTTGTTTTGATGCCCAATCACCTGCACGCGATTGTGATATTGGATAAAACGGATTGTGAATATTCAACCGACGGTTTGGCGGAAACCAACGGCCATAATGTGGAAACGTACGGTCGTTACGTAGAGACGCACGGCCGTGCGTCTTTACAATGCGGTGGCCAACGTGGCGAATTGCCAATCCCGCAATTGTTGCGCAGGCCAAAATCAATATCGTCGTTTGTCGCGGGATTTAAATCGTCAACAATCAAACGGATTGATGATTTGATTGATTCTGGACATATGTCAATGCAAAAATTCAATAAAAACAATCCTTTGTGGCAGGCAAATTATTACGACCACATTATTCGTAATGAGGTTGAATATCAGAATATTGCCAATTATATTGCCAACAATCCTGCCAAATGGGAAGAGGATGTGATGAATCAAAATCAGTGGAGTGACAGCAATCCATAAATCGCTCGCCGTGGCGACCGAAATTATATGGCCCGTTTCCCCCCAACTACGCACATTCGCCCTGTTCGGTAAGTATAAAATCGTATTTTGCGTACAAACCTATCAAATTGATAGGTTAATACGGATAATCTCTCTAATTTTGCGGCAAAATATGATTTTGAGATATGAAAACGCATTTACAAGAACTTGAGGCAGAGTCGATTTACATTCTTCGTGAGGTGGCGGCGCAGTTTCAGCGGCCCGCAATTCTATTCTCGGGTGGAAAGGACTCGATTGTGGTTACACACCTGGCTTACAAGGCTTTCTATCCCGCAAAGTTGCCGTTTCCGCTGGTGCATATCGACACGGGGCACAACTTCCGCGAGACGCTCGAATACCGCGACGCGCTGGTGCAGCGCCTGGGTGCCGAACTGATTGTGGGTTCGGTTCAGGAATCGATTGACACTGGCCGAGTGAAAGAGGAAACGGGCTTCAATGCAAGCCGTAACGCACTGCAAACCACCACTTTGCTCGACACTATCGAACGCCATAAATTCGATGCCTGCATTGGTGGCGCACGCCGCGACGAGGAAAAAGCCCGCGCCAAAGAGCGTATTTTCTCGCACCGCGACGATTTTGGTCAGTGGAACCCCAAAAATCAGCGGCCCGAACTGTGGAATATCTTCAACGGCCGTAAAAATATGGGCGAGCACTTCCGCGTGTTCCCAATCAGCAACTGGACCGAGATGGACGTCTGGCAGTACATTCTTCAGGAAAAAATCGAACTGCCTTCGCTCTACTACACCCACAAACGCAAAGTGTTTCAACGAGATGGGCAGTGGCTTGCCGCCGAGGATTGCATTCGGCGCCGTCCCGAGGAAGTGGTGGTTGAGAAAGAAGTGCGCTGCCGCACCATTGGCGATATAACTTGCACAGGATTAACACTTTCCACGGCTCACTCGCTTGAGGATATTGTTGCCGAAATTGCCGCAACCCGCGTCACCGAACGTGGCGGCCGCGCCGACGACAAACGCTCGGAAACAGCGATGGAAGACCGAAAGAAGTTGGGGTACTTCTAAACATAGAATTACGAATTCAGAATTCAGAATAAAGGGTTTGAGTTACGCAAAACCGACTTTACTCTTTACACATTAAACTTTACACAAGAATGAATAACGGATATTTAGATATGCAACTGCTGCGGTTCACCACCGCGGGCAGTGTCGACGACGGCAAAAGCACGCTCATTGGGCGGTTGCTCTACGACAGCAAGTCGATTTTCGAGGACCAAATGGAAGCGGTTGAGTCGGCTTCGAAAAGTCGTGGAAACGAGGAAGTTAACCTTGCCCTTCTGACCGACGGACTGCGTGCCGAGCGTGAGCAGGGAATCACAATCGACGTGGCTTACCGCTATTTTGCCACGCCGCGCCGCAAATTCATTATTGCCGACACCCCTGGACATATCGAGTACACGCGGAATATGGTGACGGGCGCTTCCACAGCCGATTTGGCGGTGATTCTGGTCGATGCGCGGCACGGAATTATGGAACAGACAATCCGCCACTCGTATGTGGCTGCACTGCTGGCTATCAAGCAGATAGTTGTCTGCGTGAACAAGATGGATTTGGTGGATTTTTCGGAAGATGTGTTTGCGAAAATTGTTGCCGACTACAAGGCGATGTCGGCGCACCTGCCCATTGGCAAGGTCGATTTTATCCCGATTTCGGCCAAGTTGGGCGACAATGTGGTGAACAAATCCGCTAATATGCAGTGGTTCAACGGGAAACCGCTGCTTGAGTTTTTGGAAACCGTTGAAATTCAAAATGATACCGAAGAAGCCTTCCGAATGGCTGTTCAGTATGTAATTCGCCCGATATCAGACAAATACGCCGATTTTCGCGGCTATGCGGGGCGCATTGCGAGCGGCAAGGTGAAGGTTGGCGACAGCGTTCGCGTTCTGCCGTCGGGACAGACGTCGGCGGTGGCTTCGCTCTGGTTTGCCGACAAGCAACTTACGGAAGCCGTTGAAGGTGATTCAGTTACAGTCTGTCTGAAAGACGATATCGACATTAGCCGCGGCGACGTTCTGTGCGCCAACAATGGTAATCTGCCCGAGGTGGGGCAGGCTATGTCGCTGAATATCTGTTGGTTCCGTGAAACGCCGCTGCAACTGGGCAAACGCTACATTGTGCGCCACGCCACGCAGGAAGTTGTGGGAATGTTCAAGGCTATCGACTACAAAATCGACATTAATTCGCAGGACAAAATTGCCGATGTCAGTCAGTTGATAATGAACGATATAGCGCACGTTCAACTAAAAACGGCCGCACCGCTCGTGTTTGAGCCGTACCACACCAACAAGGTGATGGGCAGCCTGATAATTGTTGACCCCGACACCAACGACACGCTGGGTGCGGGAATGATAGACAAGGACTGAATGATTGACTAATTGATTGATAGAATGATTGATATAGAGGTATTAAACAAGCAGTTTGAAAACGCGTCGGCGGAAGAGGTTCTGGCGTATTTTCTGAAAGAATTTCGGGGCGCGATTGCGCTCTCGTCGAGCCTGAGTTACGAGGACCAAGTGCTGACCGATATGATTTGCCGAATCGACAAATCGACGCGCATTTTCACGCTCGACACGGGCCGCTGCTTTCCCGAGACCTACTCGCTCATTGAGCGCACCAACGACTGCTACGGAATCAAACTTGAAGTTTATTTTCCTGATTATCATAATGTTCAGAAGATGGTTGCCGAGCACGGAATGAACCTGTTCTACACGAGCGTCGAACTGCGCCACCTGTGCTGCAATGTGCGCAAGATTGAGCCGCTGCAGCGCGCCCTGAAGGGGCTGAAGGTGTGGATTTGCGGCCTTCGGCGCGAGCAGAGCATTACGCGCAAGGATATGCAACTTGTTGAGTGGGACGCCAACAACGGCCTTGTGAAACTCAACCCGCTGATTAACTGGACCGAAGCCGAAGTGAAAGAGTATGTGAAAGAGCACCGCGTGCCCTACAACAAACTGCACGACAAGGGTTTCCCGTCAATTGGCTGTCAGCCTTGCACACGCGCCGTCGAATCTGGCGAGGATATTCGCTCGGGCCGCTGGTGGTGGGAAAATCCTGAACATAGGGAGTGCGGGTTGCATAGAAGGTAATAGATATTTTAGAGTTATTAACACATTGCAAAAGCGGATTTCCCGAATAGGGAAGTCCGCTTTTTTGCGTTATTTTTGTAAAAAACACCGCGTATGAAAAATGATGCTATCTTTGCCGAAATAATTAACGAAGCGATATCTTTATACAAAGATGGCATACAAGTATTTGGAATTGATTGGCTACGAACCTTGCTTCCTGAATAGCACACACAAGAAGCAGAGCGAATCTTGTATGGAGTCGCTAATAAAAATGCGGCGGCAGTATATATCGCCAGAAGATGCGAGGAGGCAAGTGCAACGCAACGAGGCGATGCTGCAAACCGATGCCCGATACAAGTCGATGCGCTGATTGAAACTTTCTCGCGAAAGAGTGGGTTTTGGATAGAAAACACTGACGATTTCTTCCATTCAAAATTTGGCATACCAATATCATACGGAAGTGAGGCAAATATCTATTACGATGACAGTCGGAATGCTGTTGTAAAAACTATTGACACCGAACTCTACGGCTCTGTACCTAAAGCCATATATAGAATATTGATTCACAATTTGTTGTTTCCAGAGACAACGTTGAATATTGTGTCATTCGGCAGAAGCCGCTTCGGGCTTTTTGAAATTGTTGCCGAACAAAATTTCATTACAGGTAATTTTGCAACAGTAGAACAATTTGAAATGAAACTGCAACAAATCGGTCTTACAAAGTCAAATGGAGATTGGAGCAACAGCCTATTTTTTGTGTCAGATATCAAGCCTAAAAATGCAATAATCGACAGCGATGGTAATGTCTTTGTAATTGACTGCTATCTTGAGTTTGTCGAAAAAGGCAATCAGTAAAATCGATTACTTCAAAGCGGATTCCCCGAAATGGTGAGTCCGCTTTTCAATGAATAATCGGGTGGCGCGGGGTGTTCGTTTGAAACTACGGCGGCTTTGTCAAATTTCATATTCAATCTGAAAGTCGTTCAATATTTTGTCCATAAAATAGACGATTTGCTTGCGCCACCAAGCCCAGTCGTGAGCCGAGTCAGTGCCCCAGTAGTCGACCCAGGCGGGCACGTTTTTCTCGCGCAGCAGGGCGTCCATTTGGCGGGTGCTTGCCAGAAGGTCGTCTTCCCACGCGCCCTGCCCGACGCACAATATTATCCGCCGCCGACGATATTCATTCCAATAGTAATGATTGTCAGGCATATAGCGCAGAAAATCGTATGGTGAGTTTTCGTAAATCAGGCTGTCGTTGTAGTTCGGGAAGAAATATCCAGCGTAGTACAGGCCGCTCAAGGCGAGCAGAGTGTCGAACAAATCGGGGCGGCGGAAGAAAAAGTTCCCCGCGTGGAATCCGCCCATACTGCACCCCGTAACTATAAATGTTTCAGCATCGTGGCGCACTTCGGGAATCAGTTCGTTCACAATGTAGCGGTACCAGCGCTCGTGAAGGTCAATGCGGTGGTGGTAGTCGCCGCCCGTTTGCGACCACGTCTCGCGGTCGATACTGTCAACGCAAATCAGGCGAATCCGCCCGCTGTCGATAAATCCCGACAGAACGCCCACCATATCGAAATCCTGATAATCGTAGAACCGACCGTCCTGCGACGGGAAAACCAGAACGGGGTGGCCGCTGCTGCCGTAGGTTTTGTATTCCATATCGCGGCCAAGACTGTGGCTGTATCTCTTTATATATTTGATTTCCATCGGCTTAAAACTTTTCGTGCACAAAATTGACAAATTCTTTCACGTCGGCAAAAGTATCAAGTTTAGCGGTGTACATTTGCTGTCCCATTGCCGCCCAGAACAGTTCGGGCATACGCTCGCACATTACAATGCGTCCGCCGTAGCGCTCAAGAATTTCGGCGTGGCTGTGGCGGTAGCGGTTGAAGTCGCGGCGGCTTGCAAAGGCGCAGTAATACTGACTGTCGGCCTCGGGCGTGCGGTTCTCGTCGAAGGCCACCATATCGGCCCAAATCTTGTAAACATCGGTCGAGTGCGCGTAGTTTATCATATCGGGTGTGTAGCCGCCAGCGGGCCGCATATTCACCTCAAGCGCCACAAATCCGCCTTTTTTGCCCAAACCAGGGCGGTCGGCGTCGAGACGGAAAAACTCAAGGTGCACAAAACGGCTGAAAATGCCGAAAGCCTTCACTGTCTTCCTGCCTAATTTGCGCAAAGCCACGGGCATTGTCTTATCGACATAGTATGAAAGGTCGAGTTGGCGGTTGACAATGTCCATTATCGACGGCGGCCACACGGTCATCGACTCAAAGAGCGGTTCGCCTTTTGAGTTGATAATGGCGTCGTATGAGCAAATTTCGCCGCTGACAAACTCTTCGGCCACATAAAACGGATAATTGCTTTCGGTTTCAAAGAAGTTTTTCAGTTCGGCTTCGTCGCTGATTTTGTAGGTGCCATTGGCGCCCACGCCCACGTCGGGCTTCAGAATAATCGGGTAGCCAGTGGTTTTCGCGAAAGCGCTGACGGCGGCCAAACCGTCGGCTGCCTTTGCCTGACGGGCTGTCGGGATACGGCCTGCGACGTAATGTTTTTTCATTTCCGACTTCTCCTTAATACTTGCAATCTTGTCGGATTTTATGCCTGTGCCAATGTTGAAATCGGTCCGCAGCCTTGCGTCCTGCGCCAGCCAGTACTCGTTGTTCGACTCAATCCAGTCGATTCGCCCGTAGCGGAACGCAAAATAGGCCACACCTCGGTACACCTCATCGTAGTTTTCAAGCGACTCGACGCGGTAATACTCCGTCAGCACCTCTTTAAGTTCCGCGGGCAGCGACTCGTATGGCGTGTCGGCCAGAGCCAGCACGTTCACACCGTTCTGCTTCAAACGCATACAAAACTGCCAATAGGTGTGCGGAAAATGTGGTGAAATGAAAATGCAGTTCATATTGTTATTTTTATTCATATTTGCTTCTTATTCTATTATTTAAAGCGACAATCTGCCAGTCAATTATTATTCCGAATACTCCGCAATGCCGCTTTCGGCCAAATCGGTCTGAAAATCTTGACGGGCTTTCTTAAGCGAGCGCCTAATTCTACGTCTCCGCATATTCAGCCAATGCTCAAGTGCCAGGTTTTCAACCTCATAGTTGTCAAGAGCCGTTTTGCGGCGCCGCTCCGACTGAAAAGCCTGAATAATGTACGCACCAATATGGCGCCTCATCTTTTCGCAATAGACCGCATCGAAAGGAATAAGTATCCCTGTGTCTTCAATGTTGTGCATCAATCGGTTAACCGCAGTGCCAAACATCATCATCTGCGAAGACGCTGAAATATAGGCGGTTACATTCGGCGGAACGTTCACCCCGCGCATCCTGACAGCAGCCTTCAATAGTTTGAAATCCTGCACAAGGTCATCTTTATTCACTATCAGGTTCATCAGGTCAGAATTGGAATCGGGCATTACCGATTGGTCGTCCCAGGGGCGGATAAGTTCTTCTTTATCACCAAAATGCTTCCAAAGGAAATGGTAAATCAAATCTCTTGAAATATGGTCGTATGACGGATAAATGGTAATCTTTCCGAAGAAATACAACAGTTTGGGATTCTTCATAATAATGGCCACAAGGCCGTCCCACAGGTTGTCGAAGGCGAAAATGGAATTTGCGCCGTTTCGGGAACTCTGATATTCGGGTGCGACAAAATTGCGCCCGAGTTCAATGGCGTACGGCAGATAGTCGTCGATAAACTTCTGCGAAAAGCGGAATTGGTGCGAACTTGCCAGAATCGGCTGACCGCTCTCGTCAAACGCGGCTTCCGAACCCAAAAGGAATCGGTAGCCACCGATAATCGCCTCGTTGTCAGGGTCCCAGACAATCAGTTGCTTGTAAGGCTTCTCCATCTTATCGTACTCATCAAGGTCAATGGCATTGCCTGTGGAACCGCCCGCCTGACGGAAAGCCACTTCGCGCAAGCGCCCGATTTCAGTAACAACATTCGGCGAATCGTGCCACGTGACAATGTAGAGTTCGTTGTGGCCCTTGTTGGTGTCTTGCAGTTTCTTCGATTGGGTGAGTTCCGCCTTAATCAGTTCAACTGGTACGGGTTCAATAATTGTGTCCATAATGAGAAAAATTCAATCTATGCCTGACGGCCAGGGATTTGAGACAATGCCCGCCATATCAAGCATCGCTTTGTGTGCAACATCACGCATCCGCGCGGGTTCTTCCTTCCGCGACGCTTTAACATCGGGGATAATCGGGTCGCCAACGCGAATGGTGAGCAGCGGCTCGTCTTTGCTGATAAACTTGCGCCAGCCTGTGCGTGGCCTGAACGAAATCATCAACGGCACTACAGGCAGCGAGTACCTGTAAGCCATATTGAATGTTCCTATTTTGAAAGGCCGAAGCGGCGCGTAGAATTTCCAACTGCAACTTTCGGGGAAAATGTGAATCCACTGCTTGGCTTTGTGCAAGTCGTCTAATGCTTGCGCAAATTTTGTAAGCCCGCCGTACTCATCGGGAATGGCTATGCCGCCAATGGCTTTCATTACGAATCCGTCTTTGCCGTTGAATGGCTGCGAGTACATTGGAATCCACGCCTTGCGGAAACGCATTGCCTGCATAACGCATATCATATCCCAACGGTGAACGTGGTTGCAGACGGTCATCACGCCATTGGCGAAGAGTTTGCTGTTGCGACGGATTTTCTCGCGGCCCTCAATCTTAAGGCCATACCTGATTCGGTTCACAGGAAAAGCCACTGCCCAGGTAATCATATAAACAGCAAAATGTAATATTTTGAATTTCAGCGATTTGTCGAGATATGTGTAAGTCTCGTCGAATTTGATATCCTTGTTTTTCCCGCGTATGGGCGCCATTCTTGTGAATGGATTTTCGCCAGAAAATTCCACGTCAGGTTTTGGAACATACACACCTTCCCTAACCTCGAAATTCTTATACGCAGGGCCAAATGCCGAATAGTCCTTTAACATTCTCCTGAACCTTATAACTTATTAAGTTACAACAAGTGACTTTTACTCTGCAACCTTACATCCTTACTTCGTCGTTCCCACAATCTTCCGCAGCGCAATCACCAGACGGTCAACCTCTTCGCGGGTGTTGTAAACGGCGAACGTGGGGCGAACCGACATCTCGTAGCCCAAAGCCCGCAACGCAGGTTGGGCGCAATGGTGGCCAGCGCGCACGGCAATACCTTCTTTGTCAAGCATTTGACCGACTTGCGGCGCAGGAATGCCAGGAATGTCGAACGACACAACGCTGACGCGGTTTTTGGGGTTGCCAATGAGCGTTACGCCAGGAACGAGCGCAATCTGCTGCCGCGCGTACTCCGTCAGGTCGTGCTCGTGGCGCTCAATGTTGTGAATGCCCACGCTGTTGACAAAATCGAGCGCATAACCCAGCCCAATGGCATCGGCAATGTTGGGCGTGCCAGCCTCGAAGCGTGCGGGCGGTTCGTTGAACTCGGTACGCTCAATGGTCACGTCCTTAATCATATTGCCGCCACCCTGCCACGGCGGAAGCATTGCCAGCGCCTCTTTTTTGCCGTAAACCACGCCAATGCCCGACGGGCCGTAAATCTTGTGGCCCGAAAAGACAAAGAAATCGCAGTCCATATCCTGAACGTCGATTTTGGTGTGAGCCACCGACTGCGCGCCGTCAATCAGCACGGGAATGTTGTGAGAATGAGCGATTTTAATGATTGCCGCCACATCGTTGATTGTTCCGTAGGTGTTGTTGACGTGCCCGACGGAAACAAATTTAGTCCGCGGTGTTATAAGTCGTTCAAACTCAGTCAGAATCAAGTCGCCATTGCGGTCGGTGGGAATGGCGCGAAGTTCGGCCTTGCGCTCCTTGCACACCTGCTGCCACGGCACAATGTTGGCGTGGTGGTCGAGTGTCGATACAATCACATTGTCGCCCTCGAGCAAATACTTGCGCCCGAAAGTCTGCGCCACAAGATTGATACCCTCGGTTGTTCCGCGCACGAAAACAATGTTATCGACCGACGGTGCGTTTATGAACCTTGCAACCTTCTCACGCGCGCTCTCATACTGGTCGGTTGAACGGGCGGCAAGAGTGTGTGCGCCACGGTGAATGTTCGAGTAGTCGGTCTTGTAGAAGTGGCTCAGGCCGTCAATCACGCGCAAGGGTTTCTGTGTTGAAGCGCCGTTGTCGAACCACACCAAATCCTTGCCGTTCACCTTCTGGTCGAGAATGGGGAACTGCTTGCGAATCTCAGTCTGGTCAATGGTGTCGGCCTCCTCATAGTGCAGGTTGCGCACCAGTTCAGTTTCGGGAATGCCGATTCCGAACCCGTTGTCCTTCAGCATACATTTCCGATGGTCGGGCTGCACATCGTCTTGTTTGTCAGACGGTTGCAAGTCAGGTTCGGCCTTGGGCGCGTCTTCGGAAAAATATTTTTCGACCACGCTCTTGAACAGCGTCGCATCGGCATCCGAAAGTTCGCCTGTGAGCGGAACCTGCGGCATTGCGGAAGCGCTGAAATCGGCCTCTGGCGCTGGCTGCGCCAATGTCGGACTTGCGTCGGGCACGGGTGCGTCAGCGTCGAACCTGAACTGCGGAATCTGCCCCAGTTCGGGAATGTCGGGCCTGAAGTTATCTAATTCATTGGCATACATTATTTTTCGATTTGGTTACGGTGTTGGTAATCGTGATAGTAGCCCACCTCAACGTTCTCGAGCACAGCAATGGCATCGTCGGTCAGGCTGGCGAGCGAGAAGTATTTTGTGAGCAGGTAACTTGCCACGCCGTATTGGTCGAGTCCCATCAGTCGAGCCGAAAGTGACGGCGCAATCTCGCCTGGAATGCCAGCCTGGTGCAGGCCCACAACGCCTTGCTCCTTCTCACCTGTGCGCACTAGAATAATGTCGGTGGTGCCGACGCCGCGGCTGGTCAGGTACTGGCCTTTGATTTCGACCTTGTCCGACGGAACAATGGGCACGCCGCGCCACGTAATCACCTTTGTACCAAACAAATCGATAGAAACAGGCGGCACTCCGCGCCAAGTGCATTCACGCTCGAAGGCGGCAATGGCGCGCGGGTGGGCAATGAAGAATGCGGGCTCTTTCCAAACAAGCGACAGAAGTTCGTCAAGGTCGTCGGGGGTTGGGGCGCCGTAGCGTGTACTGATTTTGTAGCCAGGCGCAGCCTGTGCCAGCAAACCAAACGTTTTGTTGTTGATAAGTTCCCACTCCTGACGTTCCTTAATGCTCTCGATTGACAGACGAAGTTGTTGCTCCAACTGATTGTAAGGCGCATTGTATAAGTCACTTACGCGAGTGTGGACGCGCACAACCGTCTGCAGTGTGTTGAGCGAGTATTCGGTCGGTGTCTCGTCGTAGTCAATGTATGTTTCGGGGATAATGTTGTCCTCCTCGTGGCCGCTGACAAGGTCGATATGCTTCTCACCGTGGTCGTTGACTGTGGCCTTCAGGCGCAGGTGGTCATCGACAGCGTTGTTGAACTGCTCGCGGAAATTCGGTTTTTCTTTGATAAGTTTCTCAAGCACAGGCGTTTCCAACTGAAGGAAAGTTGAGTTTGTGAGTGAGCGTACCGAGACGGTTGAACTAGCGGCGCTCAAAAGGTCGGTCTCGCCAAAATACTCGCCAGTGCCAAGCAGGGCAATGCGCAGTTCCTCGCCGTGCAGGCCAGTGCTGATAACCTCAGCCTGACCGCTTGCCACAATGAAGAATTTCTGCTTGTCTTTGCCTTGAGTGATAAGGTTTTTACCGCGTTTCACCTCAACAGGCACAAAGTTCCGCGCCAAATCCGAAACAATCTCCTCGTCGATGCTGGCGAAAAGCGGAATCTGACGCAAATCCTTCGCGGTGAAACTTGCCACGCCGTCGAAATACTGAATTGCAATGCGGTCGGCCTTTTTCAATTCAACTTTGGTGCGGTTGACGCGGTAGGTGCCACTCTCAACCTGTGTCCACGGCAGCAGTTTCAAAAGAAGCCGCGGTGTGATTGACCCCATTTGCGGTGGGGTTTTGGTAGTATTCGCAAGTTTGCGAGCCGTTGCAGTCGTTATGCTGCGTTGAATGTTACTGTCTGCCATAGTTTTAATGCTTTTAAAAAGTTAATTTTAAATTATTTAGATAATTATCAATCTCGTTTTTCTTCTCAATTTTCTGATTCGGAAACACACTTTATTTGCCATTACAATTCTTATCAACCTATCGTTTTAATAGGTTTATTCTAGATAAAAAATGCTATCTACAACACATTAATTCTGATGCAGATAGCACAGATTTCTGATTCGCTCTATCTCAAATTCACCTTTTCCTTCACTTCGCCGTCGGCTATCGCGAAAGCGTTGAAAACAGGCTGCGGGCCAGCGAGCGAGAGAATGAAATACAAAATATTCGGGTCGAAGGCCAACCGAATGTCCTCTGCCGACGGCCGCGACGGCGACGCAGGGTGGCTGTGCCAGTTGCCGACAATCACAAGTCCGTTCTGCCGCGCGTATTTGACGGCAGCAAACTGCTCGCGCGGGTCGAAACTGAAATGCTCCTCCGAATGGTCGATATTGCGCATCGGGTAATTCACCGTAACCGTTTGACGGTCAGGACCAAGCAGGTAGCCGCACGACTCCACGGGCGCATCGTTTTGCGCCTGTGCCAGAACACTCTGATAAGCCTCGTCGGTAATTGTCAGTTCCATCTATTTCTGAATGGTTACTTTGTGAATATTTCCTTCGACGTGCGTGATACTCAGCACGTTATAGCCTTGTTCAACAGCCGTGCGCGGCACGTTGGTGAGCGGTTCGCCTTCGGTAAGCAGCACCTCTAGAATGTCGCCCTCGGCAATCTGCGACAGTTTGAGTTTCGTCCTGACAAATGTCATCGGGCAATGCTCGTTGGTAATGTCTAATGTGTGTGTTGCCATAGTTATTTAGGATTTAGAATTTTGAATGAACGCAGATAACACAGATTTAACAGATTAACGCAGATTTTTTCTACAAAGCGGTGTCGCTTCGCGAGAAATTCTGACAAAATTTTGTTTTAAAATTTTATAAAAATTTCCGCCCGTCAGGGCGCACCCCGAATCATATCCCTCTACCTTCATTGCTCATTTTTAATTTTCAATTTTCCACTTTCAATTTTCAATTGTCAAATAAACATTGTCCGTCCGCCTTCGGATATTTCAAGGAACGACGCCACGCCGAGTGTGTCCTTCACCTCGTGAATGAAATCGGACTGCTTGAGCCCCAGAACGTGCATCGCCATCTCGCAGGCGTACAGGTTGACGCCGAGCGCCGTGGCCGCCTCAACAAGTTCCTCAAGTGTGGCCACGTTGTTTTTGCGCATCAGTTTGCGGAAAATGCGCGGACCAGCGCCGCAGAAGTTGAATCGGCTTGTGGGTGTTGCGTGCAGGCCGCCCATCATAAAGCCGAATATTTTTGTGAGCCAGTTGCCGCCCACAAAGGCGCGGCCGCGTTTCTGCTTGATTGCGTCGAGCCCCCAGAAGGTGAAGAAAATGTTCACCTCGTAGCCCACAGCCGCAGCGCCTGTTGCCAGCGTGAACACGGCCGTCAGTTTGTCGAATTCGCCCGAAAAGGCTATCAATGAAAGTTTCTTTTTGTCTGCCATAATCGTTTTTTTTAAAGTTTAGTCGCTTCGCTGTTGAGAAGTTTAGCGCTTCGCTGTTTAGACTCTAAACTTTCTCAACTTCCTCAACCTTCTCAACCCTTTTTATGTGCTGCCAAGTCGCAAACACCTTGTTCATAATCAATCAGTTCGGTCACTGTCGGATTGGTGCCGCAGAGCGGACAACTCTCGCGCCGTTTGACGTTTATCTTTCTGAAATCCATTGTTTTTGCGTTGAATGTCAGCAGTTTGTCGGTCAGTAGTTCGCCCACGCCGATAAAATATTTGAGTGTTTCGGCAGCCTGAATTGTGCCCAACATTCCCGCAATGGCGCCCAGCACGCCAGCCTGCGAGCAGGTGGGGACGGCGTTCGGCGGTGGCGGTGTCTTGAACATACAACGGTAGCAGGCGTGGCCAGGAACGTAGGTAAACGTCTGTCCCTCAAAGCGTAAGATTCCGCCGTGGCTGAACGGTTTGCCAGCCATCACGCAAGCGTCGTTGATTAGGAATTTGACGGGGAAATTGTCGGTTCCGTCAACCACAAAATCGTAGTCGCGAATAATGTCGAGCGCATTGTCGGCACGCAGAAAATCCTGATATGTAACCACTTTCACACTCGGGTTAATTGCCTGCATCGTCTCTTTGGCCGACTGAACCTTTGGCCGACCAACATCGGGCGTGGTGTGGATAATCTGCCGCTGAAGGTTGCTCAGGTCAACCACATCGCCATCGACAATGCCAATGGTGCCAATGCCAGCGGCCGCCAGATACATCGCCACAGGCGCGCCCAGGCCGCCAGCACCAATAACCAGCACCTTCGCCTCGCGTATCTTTTCCTGCCCCTCAACACCCACGTCCTTCAGCAGAATGTGGCGCGAGTAGCGGGTTAGTTCTTCTTCTGTATAATCGAACATAGCAATTAATGAATTACGATTTTTGGTTTTTGATTTTTGAATTACGAATTACGAATTCTCAATTTTCAATTCTCAATTATATCGCGCCGCCGCCCATAAAGTACAGAAAATCAACTGCATCGCCATCGTTCAGAGTTGTTGTGTCGTAATCTTCTCTTTCAACAAACTCTTCGTTTATCTGCACGCTGACCATATCAGGCTGAGCCACATTGTTTTGCTTTATCAATTCCGATACTGTTATCGGCAATGCGACTTCCTGCTTGTCGCCGTTTACTGTAATTGTTGCCATAATATTCTGATTTTTAATATGTTAATCTTTAAATAACATTGTTGACAGATAGCGTTCGCCAGAGTCGGGCAGCAGAACGACAATGCGCTTGCCCTTGTTCTCGGGACGCCGCGCAATCTCAATGGCCGCGTGCAGCGCCGCCCCCGACGAAATGCCCACCAGCACGCCCTCGCACCGCGCAATGTAGCGGGCGGCCTCGAAAGCGGCGTCATCGGTGACGCGGAAAATCTCGTCATAGACGCGCGTGTTGAGAATCTTTGGTATGAAGCCCGCGCCAATGCCTTGCAACTTGTGCGGTCCAGGCTTGCAACCTGACAGCACCGCGCTGCCCAGCGGCTCGACGGCCACCACCTTGATTTCGGGATTGAAGGCCTTCAGTGTCTCGCCAACGCCAGTAATGGTGCCGCCCGTGCCCACACCCGCCACAAAAATGTCAATCTGCCCGTCGGTGTCGGCAATGATTTCCTGCGCCGTTGTCTCAATGTGCGCCTTTGGGTTGGCCTGATTCTCAAATTGTTGCGGAATGAACGCATCGCCAATCTGCGCCGCCAGTTCTTTTGCCTTGCGGATTGAGCCAGGCATACCCTCATAGGCGGGCGTCAGCACCAGTTCGGCACCCAGAGCCTTGAGCAGGGCTCGGCGTTCGAGACTCATTGAGTCGGGCATTGTGAGAATGAGCCGATAGCCGCGCGTGGCAGCCACCACGGCCAGACCAATGCCTGTGTTGCCGCTTGTGGGTTCAATAATCACCGTGTGCTTGCCAATAAGCCCTTTGCGCTCGGCCTCGTCGATTAGTTTCAGCCCCACGCGGTCCTTCACGCTGCGTCCAGGATTCAGAAACTCGAGTTTGGCCACAATCTGCGCCTTCGTCCTCTGCTCTTTCTCGATTTTGGTGAGTTCCAGAAGCGGCGTGCGGCCAATCAGTTCCGTTATGTTGTTAGCAACTTTTGCCATTTTTTTACATCTATTTTTTATGACTTTGCAAATGTAAAAATAATTTTCTACTTACCCACTATGTTGGTAGGTTATTTTTTTTAAAAATGTCCTGTTTAGAAAGAATTTTAGTTCAAAGCCATCTTCTCTTTCTTATTGATTTTGCGATAGAAACGAATGGCGTTGGGGTTGTTTCGCGACGCACGGTTGACGGCTCGCACGCGGGCGACGAGTTTGCGGAACCAGTTTTTCGGAATCAAATCGGTTTGGCCAGGCACAGAGCCGTTTTGGTCGAGTTGGCGAAGGCGGACAAGTGCCGAGAAAGCCGTTTGCGCCACATCGATACACGACTGCCCAGGACCAGCAATGCCGTACAGATAGCCCGACGCGGCTTGTATGGCGGCATTGAGAACGGCCGAGTCCTCGTCGGCTGACGCCCTAATGCGGCGGAAAACCGCGTAACGGTGCCTTTTCGGGCCGTTGACAATGTCGGCGCGCCGTATGGCTTGGCGCAGATTGCCGACCACAGCGCCTGAAGTGTCGGTTATCAGAATGTCGCGGTCCGCCAGGGTGTTGAAGCCCCACGGCTTGGGCATTCCTTCGGTTCCGTTTATCGAGACGTAATGCCAGCCGCGCTGCTCATCGCCAACCATCACGGCAATATGGCCGTTGCCGAAAGCCGCCTTTTTATCGAGCACAAAAACAATGTCGCACCACGCGGCACAGCCAAGGTGCAGTGCGGCTGCAAAGAAAACGGTCAATGGTAATCTAGTCTTAATCAATGGATTACTATTTGCTGACGCGGCACGTTCCTACAAATGTCCGCCTTTTATACGTATCGATACACCGTCACGCGCTCACCGTTTCGCCCCGCAAATCCTTATCGGTCATTGCGCAGACGCACGAGTCGGACCAGACGTTTTCGGCGGTTTCAATCATATCGATAATGGTGTAGAACGGCAGAATGACGGCCAGAACGCCTATCGGGGCACCGACGCCCGACATCAGCGAAAGCGTCAGGAAATAGCAGCCCATCGGGACGCCCGCGTTGCCAACGGCCGAAACCACCGAAATTAGCAGCCAAAGCGCTATGGTTGAGAAGGTTATGGGCGTGCCGCCGTTTTGCATCACGAAAAGTGAAGTGACCAGAATGAAGGCCGCGCAGCCGTTCATATTGACGGTGGTGCAGACGGGCAGCACAAAGCGCGCCACGGTGGGGCGGACGCCAAGCCGACGCTCGGCCGAATCCATTGTCACGGGCAGGGTGGCCGCGCTGCTTTTGGTGAACAGGGCGGTTAGGACGGCGGGCGCCATTCGGCCCAAAACCGTCAGCGGATTGAGCCCGCGCACTATCAAAAACAGCGGCAGAACAACAAAGAACTGCACCACGTTTCCGCCCAGAACCACAAGCAGATACTTGCCCAACGAGCCAGCCACAACGCCTGCGCCAAGTTGCGCCGTGAGTTGCGCTGCAAAGGCCACAATGCCAATGGGTAAAATCTTGATTATCCAGCGGATAAGCAGAAAAAGCAGTTCCTGAAGGCCGAGTATCAAGCGGACCACCGCAGCCTTGTTGTCCGATTCGGGCAATCGCGACAAGCCTATGCCCACAACAAACGCTATCAGCAAGAGCGACAGCACGTTACCTTCGAGCAACGGACGCAGAAAATTGTTCGGCACAACGCCAAGAATATGGTCGGCGTAGGTGAGCGTCTGCGCCGACGGCTCGGCAGTGGCGGCAAACGCACCCGCGGGAATGTTTTCGGGCTTGACCAGCACGAAAAGCACCGCACCGACAGCGGCCGCAGCCACCGTGGTGAGCAGCGTGTAAACGACCGTTCGGCGGAAAATCGGCCCCGAGCCCTTCGAACCGAAAGTGGCGAACGTGCTTATCACCACAAGCAGAATGGTGGGCATTGCCAGCAGTTGGAACAGCCGCGTGAAAACGGTGGCCACAAAATTGGCAACGGCGTCGATGGCGCCCACGCCCAGAATGCCTAAAACCGCGCCCAAAACCAGCGCGCCAATCCAGATAACTAATTGTTTCATAGTCTATTTTGTTTAATTGTTCAATCGTTTAATCGGTGAATCGAAGTTAGGAAAGTTTAGCGCTTCGCTGTTGAGCAAAAGTTGAGTCGCTTCGCTGTTCAGATAACCAACCTTTCTCAACTTTCTCAACTCTCAAACCAAATCGGAAAAATCCTTAAAATCTATTTGTTATATCAAAAAACAATTATATTTGCGAATGGAAACATTTACTAACAGTATGCGGTATTGAGCGTCATTAGTAGGTGTTTCCTTTTTTTTATTCATACCCAATTGCCCCCCTATCTTTTCTATCTCAACTTTCTCAACCCTTAACTTCTAAACTCTCACCTTCTCCCCCCTTACCATTCAACCGTCAAATTCACAAAAACATTCCGCCCCTTTTGCGGAATCTCGTTCCAATCGGCGTAAGTGGCGTAACGTTTGTCGAGCAGATTCTCGATTCCCGCCCTGACAGTCAGCCTTTTATTGCCAATTAGCCGCTGCCAGAGTGCCGACAGGTCGCAGACGGTCCACGCGGGTGTTTCGGTCTCGCCGTATTTGGCCGCAAAGTGGCTCTGACGGCCGTTTCCACGCAGAACAACCTGCGCCTGCCACTGCCCGTGGTTCAGCCCCATTTGCGTCTGCCAACCCAGGGGCGCAATCAGCGGCAGCGGGTCGTTGTCGGCGTCGCGGCCCGAGCCGATGCTCAGTTTACCGTTCAGATTCAGCCATTTAAGCGGCTGCCATTCGGCCGTTGCCGACGCGTTGGCAATGGTGGCGCGGCTGATGTTGCCGTACACCTTCACGCCTTCAGCGCCCACGGTCATTGGCGAGATGCGCTCTTCGAGATGCCCGATGATGTAATCGGCAAAACGGAAGGCGCTGCCGTCGATGCCCACCTGCAAAGTCGCGCCCACACGCCATTTCAGGGCCGCGTTCAACTCAAAAGCCGACTCGTTTTTCAAGTGCGGATTGCCGATGTAGTCGAATTGGTCGAACGTGTTGTTCAGATAATATCCGTAGGCTTCGGTCACCGTTGGCGCGCGGCTTCCCCAGCCAGCCCCAGCCGACAGTTGCAGGCCGCCCAACTGCACGCGGTAACTCGCCGCCACCCGCCCCGTGGTCTGATAGTAGGCGTCGGTCATTGCGGGAAAAAACACCTTCAGCGCGTGGTAGCCTTCTTCGTTGTCGAGCCGCTGATGCTGCCACGCAACCTTTGCCGAGAGCCGCACCTGTTGGTTTTCGGTCAAGCCGATATTGTCCGTCAGCGCCAGCCCCGTGTTGAGCGTCGCCACGTCGGGCCAGGTCACCATATACATTGGCGCCGCGCCGCCAGGGTACATTGTCATATCGGCAAAGCGGCGGTTGTGGTAAAGGTCGTAGTTCAGAGCCAGGTCGTGGCGCTTTCGCGATGCGGTGAGAAGGCTGTAGAGCCCCGCCGTGCGGCTGCGTCCAGGCATATCCATATGAATCTCGACGTCGGGCCGCTGCGTGTCGTCCATTTCGTGGGTGATGTGGTTGTAGTAAACCTTCGTTTCCCAACTCGCCCAGCCAAACAAATGCTTGACTGACAGCGATGTAATGATGCCGCGGGCCAGTCCCACGTCCATATTCAGGGCAGGATAGCCCACGTCGGTGGCGCGGTCGAAGATGAAGGTGGCTTCCAGGGCGTCGTTATCCGTCAAGCGGAAGCCTAAATTGCTGAAAACATTCACTTTGTGGAATTGCGAGAACTGCAGCCGCTCGCCGCCGCCAATCTTGTAATTCTCGGCCCGTCGGTAGAAGGCGCCAATGTTCGCGTAAGCGCGATGGCCGCTCAGAGCCGCGTCGGCGCCATACACCTGCACGTGGCCGTTCCACTCGTGCCCCGCCGACAGGTTCACCCGCAGCGGGTCGGCGTCGAAACCAGCCTTCCGCAGCCGCAAATCAAGGCTTCCGCCGATGTTGCCCGTGGCCTGCGGATTGCCGTCAAGACCGCTGTTCAGGCTGATAGTCTGCAAGTTACCACTCTCAACATACGACGTCACAGGGTCCATTTTGTCGGTGCAGGCGTAGAAAATCTTCATTCCGTCGATGGTTGTCGAAAGGCGCTCGGTGGGCATATTGTTCACCACAGGTTCCCACGCGTACGAGCCGCGCCGCACCATTGCCACATTGCGCAGGTTGCCAATGTGCTCGTCGATGCTTGCCGCCTGCCCCTTCACCGCCCGCCGTCCACCCTGCGACGCAGTGGAAACGATAACCACTTCGTCCACAGTCAGTTCGCGGGCCACCGTGGTGTCTGTGGCGGTGGTCAGTAATGTCGATATAATCAGTAATGATACCATTCTCTATCTATGTTTTTAATTTTAGTTTGATGGCGCCAACTTGCCTGATTTCGTGAGATTTACCAAATCAAATTCCAGTCTGCGCCCTCGTCTTGTATGTTTTAATGATGGTGCAAAGATAAATATTATTTTCTACCAACCTATAGGGTTGATAGGTTTATTTTTGTGAAATTATTGGGTATTTTTCTCTAACCGATTTCAGCAGATTTAAACCCTAAAAGACCGAAAGCCTGATTTTTATTTGCCCACATCACAACGTTATGATACATTTGTATAACGAAAAAACGACCTGATGTTCAGTCGTTTCAGCGGGAATCGCATTCCCGCCACAACAAATAAGCACCAACAATGGATAACAACGAAACCTTTGAATGGCAGAAACCAGGTGTATGGCGCAACCCGTGCATTGTGCACGTAACAATGGTGGCCAATGCCCGCCAACCCATTTTCGGAACACTTACTCACGACGGCTCGCAAGCCATAGTAGAAAAGACACCAATTGGTTGGGTGCTCATTAATCAGCAACGCCGTTTGCTTGAACGATGCCCTGAAATAAAAATCCTTGCCGACAAAGTTATGCCCGACCATCATCACATTGTTTTGCAGGTCACCCGCACAATGCCACATAGCATAAAAGAAGTAGTGCGTGGTTATATGCAAGGCTGCAAAGCCGAAGCGCGCAAATTGGGATTCGTCGGCAACATTTACGACGCGCCACCGTTTTATCGCGTGCTCACCCATAAAGGCCAACTTGCCGCAATGATAAACTATGTTTATGCCAATGCCGAGCGGGCTTGGTTGCGAAAACAGAATCCTGACCTTTTCCGATTGCACCGCCAAACCGAAGTTCGGGGGCTAACATTCACATCATTAGGCAATCATTTTCTGTTAGATTGGCCCGACCGCCAGTTAATAGAAATATCACGCAGCGCCACCAGCGAACAAATAAATCAACAGTTACAATCGGCATTAACAGCCGCACACAATGGTGCTGTAACTTACACGGCTGCCATCAGCAAAGGTGAACAAATCGTTGCACGAACGATTCGCGAACAAGGATGCCCGTTGATTGTTCTTCTCAACAACGGTTTCCCTGCTGAAGACTCCCCACAAGCACGTTATTATAAACCAGGCGGTCTTTATTTCAATGCTTGCTCACAAGGTAGGCTTCTGCTATTGGAACCTTCTGAACAAATGTTCCTTATGCCAACCATAATCAAAGCCACCAACGAAACGCTCCGCAAAAAGGCCGAAGCCAATCATCGCGGCTATTCTGAAGTTTCCACAACATCGCAACGCTACCGCTTTGTCGCGCTGAACGAAATGGGGCGGCGGCTTGTGGCGGATTAAATCCGCAATAATTGACTGAACACGCCATCCCTGCTTATTTGACAAAAAAGCGGGGACCTACATCCCCGCCCATTATCTGCCAGGCCTTAAGCCTTCCGATTAAATCACAAAATCTTAAATCCGAACTTCTCAAATCGTCACGTCCCAGAAGAGCGAACTGTAGCCGTCGCTCAAATCGTCGCCACCTGCAACCACATTTCCTTCCGCGTCCTTGACAGTCAGGTGGATGCGCCACAGGCCAGTCATTGTCAGATTGATGGTGCCGCGGTTGCTGCCGTCGTCCTGACGGGTGAGAGCCGTGTTGTCGGGCGACGTGTGGTTGCCCATATCGGGCATACGCGGGTCAATCTCGATGGTGAAGCGCTCTGCGGCCAACGCATACGGCGTTTTGGCAGGCGTGCTCTTTTTCGACACGTAGGCAACAATTTCGTTAGTACCTGTCTTCCAATTGGTTGGATTGACAACCGAAAGGTAATAGGTGTCGTCGCCAACCTTGAAACTCTTAACCCAGGCCTGACCTTCGGGCAGTGCGTTCACCGTGATGTCGATGGGTTCGGTCGCGCCAGTGGTTCCGAGCACTTTGGCATTGTAGGCCAGCGCCCACGTGCCGCCGTCGCTGCTGCTCATTACAAACGACACCCAACCGCGCTTCACAGCCAGAATGCTGCTGTCGAAACTCTCGACGGCGCCCACAGGCGTGCTGTGGTACATATCCATTTTAACCATATGCATTAGCGGTGTCAAATCGCTGATTTCAAAATTCTTGATGTAGTTTCCAGATATTTTTTTCGTGGCCACGAAAAAGATTTCGTTGTAGCCCGTGTGAAACCCGCCAGCGGCAGCGTAGGCCGTGATGTCGTATTTTCCGTCAATCGAGAGCGACAGTTCGGGCAGAATCTTCACCGTTTGCAGGAACTTGTAAACTTGCAGCGCCTCTTCGGCCGAGCAGCAGTCAATATCGCCGTCGAAAGTTATTCCAGGAATCTCAATGTCGGGTGTCCCGTCGTCGTCGTTCGAGTTGCAAGACGTAAAAGCCGCAATGCCCGCAATGGCAAAAATGACCAATAAATATTTTCTTATAGTATTTTTCATATTCAGTAATGGTTTAAATCATTATTAAAGAGTTTGATAAAGGCCGATGCACATTTTCCGTGCACCGTGCCTTGACTTTAAAACTGTATTGAAAATGCTCACAAAATCAATATCCAGGATTCTGACTAAATTTATTCCCAAACAGGGCGTATGCTGCGTCCCCATTCCCTATTGTTCAGAGCCCACTGCGGCGCAAATCCGCTTCCGATGGAAACGTAGTTGATGTCGTCATAAGTGGTCCAACCCATAAGTGATGAAGAGAGCAGGACGATTTTCGTGCCAACGTTGTATGTCTCAGTACCGTTCTGATAACCAGCGGCAGGAATGAAAATACTGTTCCCGTTAGGTCCAACAATTTCGTGTCCGTTAACGCCGTTCACACTCTTCCATTTCCACGTGGTGTTTTTAATGAGTTCGAGAATCTCCCTTTGAGTTGGGGTGCGCCATTTGCCGCCCCAGTTGACACGTGCGGCGTCGTCGTCAAGTTCGAGAATGCGACCGTTCTGTACCGAATTGTCAACCGACGACAACTGATATTTGGTCAGCGTCTCGGCAGTGCCCCATTTGTAGGTGTCCCAAGTGTAATTGTCTTTTGGGGCCGTTTCTCCGAAGACAAAATACTTGCCGAAATCCTCCTGCGATGCCGCTCCAAGGTTTTGGCTAGCCCATTTGACCGACAATCCAAGGTCAACAACCTCACCCACTGTGCCACCTATGGCAACGTGCTCACCCGCATTGTTGGCGACTTCGTCCTCGTCGTCGTCGCTGCACGCCGTGAAAGCCGCAATGCCCGCAATGGCAAAAATAACTAATAGATATATTCTTGTAAATTTCCTCATACGCTTAATTATTAGTTCAACAATCTTTTAAGTTAATCGGATTGAGCGCCTTGCTGTTGAGAAAACTGAGTGCCCTTTGCGCTGATTCTCAATTTCCCCAACAACAATGCCCAAAACCTAACTATTTAATAACCAAACTCTAAACTTTTAAACTTTAAACTTTAATACCCAGGATTCTGTGCGATTCCCAAATCCTCGCCCTTCAGGCCTGTCGGAATCGGCTGACGGTAGTGGCGGCCCTTCACGTTGTTGTATTTGGCCACAAGGTGGTTGTGGATTTTGGTGAAGTAAGCCTCTTGGTCGGCGGTGTAGGTGTTGCCGAGCGATGTTTTCCAGTCGTCAGCAAAGTGCTTGTAATTCTTCACTTTCTGCACCGACGAAATCAAATCTTTCCAGCGATAAGAGTTGAGAACCGAGAACTGCTCGTAGGTGAACTCGTAGTCCCACTCGCGTTTGATTTGGTCGAAGGTCGGGGCGGCAACAGTCTCAATG
The DNA here is from genome assembly GCA_016284875.1 of Salinivirgaceae bacterium. Taxonomy (GTDB): domain Bacteria; phylum Bacteroidota; class Bacteroidia; order Bacteroidales; family SZUA-534; genus RUG13583. The sequence continues at coordinate 24,213 of JAEEPS010000022.1, forward strand.
CCAGCGCGGGTGCGCAGTTGGTTGAACGGCTCAGCAGCCTCGCCATTGCGGCCAAGTTGCACAAGCGCCTCAGCCTTGATGAGCAGCACTTCGGCGTAACGAATCTCGATGCGGTCAACCGAGTTGTGCGTAATCTCAATATTCTCAGCGTTTTCGTAACTTTGGTCAACACCCTTGCCGTTAATTGGCGTGTAAACGGGCGAGTAGTAATTGTAGGTTTTGCCGTCCTCAGGGTTCATAATCTTGGTGAAGTAAGTCTCAGCCAGACGTTTGTCGTTGGGCTGCTCAGCAAACCAGTCGTCGTAAAGGTTGTCGTCAGGAACCTCAGTGTGGTTTTGGCTGTAGCCGCTGCCGTTCTCACCGTTTTGGAACGGGAATGTCCACGAGCAGTGTGTTTGGTGGTTGCCCTGAGCGTCAAACTCGTCACCGTCGTGGGCAATGGTGAACAGATGCTCGTTGGTGCCGCGTTTGTTGCTCTCATACTCGCGTCCCCAGAGTTTGTTGTATTCGGGGTCCAGAGCCAGTTTCCCGCTCGAAATCACCTTGTTAGCGTACTCAACGGCCTTTTCCAGACGGGCGTCGGTTTTAGTGAAAGCAGGGTCGGTTTGCGTTGCCGCGATGGCTGCCACCTCGCTCTGTGACAGCGGGTTATCGCCCCAAACCAGATAAGCGCGGGCCAGCAAGCCCTGAGCGGCCTGTTTCGACGGAATGCGCGGGTCGCCGTTGTAGTCGTTCAGCAACTCTTCAGCAGCAGTGAAATCGCTGACAATCTGCTCAAAAACCTTGTCGATGCTCTGACGCTCGGTGGTTGAGCCGCCCTCTTCGGTGAACACAGGCACCTCGCCCCAAAGTTGGGTGAGTTTCAAATAGGCCAGCGCGCGAAGGAATTTGGCCTTGCCCACGGCTGCGTTGTAGCCTTGCTGACTTATCTTGCCAGCCTTCAAAGAGTTTGATACTGTGGTAATTGCCTCGTTCGCTTGCGCGATGCCAAGAAACAGATGGTTGAAAATTTTCACCTGATACCAGGTTGTCGGTTCCTGCTCAAAGCGGCTGTTCACGGGGCCAGCCTCGCTCTCTTCGCCCTCAAACGATGTCAACTTGTTGGAATTCAGTTCGATGATGAACGAGAACGATGACGAGAGCGGCTGCCAGTGGCTGTAAACGCCGTTCACAAGCGAAATGGCGCTTGCGTCGTCGGCCACAACGTTCTCTGTATCAATCTGATTCTCGTCGTCGTTATCCTCTTTGCACGACGAAAATCCTGCCAAAAGTGCTGATGCAATAACTGCTAAAAAAATTCTCTTATTCATAATTTCAAATGTTTTTAAATTGTTGATTTATTGTTTTTTAATTGCTTTATTTTAAGTTTTTCAAACCTCTGCTATGAACCACCCGATTCTAAACCGCTGATTCAATTTTAACATTTCCATTTCCTTGATATTTAATATTTTAAATGTTAATATTCCGTTTTATCTGTTTCAGCCCTTCGGCCAAATTGTTCATTGTTAATTATTAATTGTTAATTGATAATTCTGTGTAAATCAGTGTATTCTGTGTCGTCTGTGCGATAATCACAACGTCAGTTTCACCCCCGCAACCACACTGCGCGAAGCGGGATAAACGCCTGAATCAGTGCCACTTGCCACTTCGGGGTCGTAGCCCTTGTAGCGTGTGGCGGTGAGCAGGTTGCTGCCCGTGGCAAACACCCGCAACTGCGCGTTGTATTCCTTTGGAAGCGGCACGTTGTAGCCGATGGTCAGTTCGCGAAGTTTCAGATAGCCAGCGTTTTGCACATATCGGCTGTCGATGTGGGCGAACGGACGCGGACGGCTTGCCAGCGGCAGCGTGTTGCCGCCGTTTTCGGGTGTCCACGAGTCCTTGACGGTTGCCAGAACATTGTACGAATCGCCCGTCAGTTCGAGCCTGCGGCCCAGCGCGTTATACACCTTGTTGCCCACGCTGAACCCGAACGATGCCGAAAAATCGATGCCTTTCCAGTTCACCTGCGTCGAGAATCCGCCAGTCAGTTTCGGTTGGATGCTGCCCAGAATCACGCGGTCGTTGCCGTCGATGCGGCCGTTGCCGTCGGTGTCCTCAAACTTCAGGTCGCCAGGCTGCGGCGTCTGACCGTTGATGGTTGGCAGTTTGGTCACGTCCTCGCCGCTCTGCACAATGCCGCTGAACTTCAGCCCGTAGAACGCGCCCAGCGGCTCGCCCTTGCGCAGAATCTGCTGATTGTCAGAACCTTGAATCACATTATTGGTCGTTCCCATATCGGTGATTCGGTTTTGGTTCAGTGCGGCGTTCACCGATGCCGTCCACGACAGCCGTTTGCGTTCAACCAGCGTTGTGTTCACTGCCAGTTCAACGCCTTTATTCACCACATTTCCAACGTTTTGCAACTGTGTTGTCACGCCCGTCGAGAAGCCCACGGGCACGTCGAGCAGAAGGTCGCTCGTTTTCTTGTAATAGATGTCGAAAACAAAGTCTAACTTATTGTTATACAGTCCCAAATCGAAACCCGCATTGTAACTTGCCGTGGTTTCCCACTTCAAGTTGTCGTTGGCCGTGTTCTTCTTCGCGTAACTGCTCGAACCGCCGTAAGAGCCTGTGGCATACGAAGTTGTGAAAGCATAATCGCTGATTTCCTGATTGCCCACAACGCCGCCCGTCAAGCGGATTTTCAGGTAGGTCACCTTGCTGAAAGTGCTCATAAACGCCTCTTTATCAACGTTCCACGACAGTCCGAGCGATGGGAAATAGCCCCAGCGGTGACTGTGCGCAAAGCGGCTCGAATTGTCGGCGCGGAAAGTGGCCGTCAAGTTGTATCTATCACTCAATGTGTAGTTTACGCGTGCAATGAGCGAATTCAATTTTGCCTCGCTGATGCCCGTCTGCGGCGTATAGATGCCCGAGCCGTCGCCCAAATTGTACTGTTTCAGCACCTCGTTTGTGAAGTGATTGGTGCGCACAACGCTGTTGGTCGATGTTGATGTCTGACGTGTGAAACCTGCCAGAAAATCAATCGATTGGCTGCCGCCCAAATCCTTCTGATAGGTGGCCGTGTATTCCTGCTGCCAAACGTCGGTCTGACGGTTGCCCGTGCCGCCCACGCCTTCAGTGGCAAGGCCCAGCGACGTGTACGCGCCCGAAAAAGTGTTCTGCGTCAAATGCTCGCTGTTCAGTCCGACCGACGCTTTAAGTGTCAGATTGCCAACCGTATAACTGCCCCAAACATTCGAGAGCAGATAGTTGTTAAGGTTTTCGGCCACGCTTTCGCGAAGGTCGTAAACAGGGTTGGCCGCGTGGTCGCCGATGGCGAAATAGGCGTACTCGTATGGGTTGCTGAAATTGTAGTCGCCGTTGGCGTTATAAACCTCAACCACAGGCGGCATAAGCAGCGCATAGACGAAACTGTTGGTGATTCCAGCCGAGAATGGCGACGAGTTGAAAACCTGCTTTTCGGTGGTCGTCAGGCCGCGCTGACGGATGCGTCCGTAAGTTGCGTTCACGCCGAAGCGCACCTGCTTGCGCGGTTCCCATTCCACGTTGGTGTGGAAGTTATATCGTTGAAAACCAGAATTTAAAACAATACCGTCTTGGTCGGTATAGTTGGCCGAGAAGGTGTAGCGGCTCTTGTCGCCCGCCCCCTTCACGCTCAAGTCGTGCACCTGCTGAACGGCCGTCCGCAGAACGGCGTCCTGCCAGTCGGTGCCGCTGCCCAGAGCCGCAATCTGCTCGTCGGTGTAACTGCCCTTGTTGCTGAAATATTTCTTCTGAAAATCAGCCCATTCCGTCGCGTTAAGCAAGTCGAGTTTGTGACTCACGCGGCTCAAGCCGATGCTGTATCCATAGACAATGCCGCCGAATTTCTCGCCCGCCTTGCCTTTTTTGGTCGTTATCAGAATCACGCCGTTCGCACCGCGCGACCCGTAAATGGCTGTCGCAGAGACGTCTTTCAGCACCTCAACCGACTCAATGTCGTCGGGGTTCACCGTCGAGAGCGGATTCAGACTGCCCTCAATCGAGCCCAGGCCCGTGCCCGTGTTGGCCGCGTCCTTGAAATAGATGAAGCCGTCAATCACGTAGAGCGGTTCGTTGCTCGCATTCACCGAGTTACCGCCGCGGATGCGGATGTGACTGTCGGCGCCAGGCTGTCCGCTGCTTGCCGTAACGGCCAGTCCCGCAACCTTTCCGCTCAACGCCTTGTCAACCGATGGCGCCGCCGTGCGGCTGATGGCTTCGGCTTTGACCGTGGCCACGCTGCCCGTCAGTTGCGTGCGTTTCTGCGTGCCGTAGCCCACCACAACCACCTCGCTCAACTTGTTCAGGTTTTCAGTCAGTTGAATTTCAATGGGTTCCGATGCCTCGTACACGTCGATTTCCTGCGAGCGGTAGCCCACAAACTGAATCAGCAGCGTGAGCGGAAGTTTCACTTTTGTTTTGAGCGTGAAGTTGCCGTCAAGGTCGGCCACCGTGCCCAGTTCGTTGCCCGTTGTCGGCACAATGGTTGACCCGATGAGCGGGTCGCCCGTCCGAGCGTCGGTCACGCGGCCAGTTATGGTGGTGGTCTGCGCCGACGCCGAACTTGCTGACACAAAAGCAATTATAATTATGAGTAATATCTTTTTCATAGATAAAATCCGAGTGAAAGGGTTGCGGACCGAGCGGCCCGCCCCTGTATTCAAAAACTTTTATGATGTTGGTAATCAGACTATTCCTGTGCCAGGTCTTTCGATGGCAGTTTCAGCAGGCCGTATTGGTGCAGATACTGCGCGCCGTTTGTCAGCGTCCACTGCACAAAATCGTTGAGCAGCGCGTTCGAGTGGTCGTAGGCGAAAGCCGCGTTGCCCACAGGAATCTCGCTGTAGCGTGCGTGCTCGAGCAGTGTCAGAATCTCGTCGAGTTGGCCGTCGGCCAGCACCTGCTCACCCTGTTTGTCAAGGTCGAGCGGCAGCAGAGCGATGTCTTTCTTCAGTTGGCGGCTCTCAAGGTCGAAAATATTTGACAATGTGTTGATTGTGACGCCCCACGGGTCGCGACTCACGGCCTCTGTCAGGTAAGAGTCGTCGCCCGAAATCTTCTTTCCGCGATAGTCGGCAGCCGCCTCGTCGAAATGCTCGGCATAGAACCGCGACACCGACTGTTGGCCAGTTGCGGTGTAGATGTGGATTTTCTGCTCGGTGGCTGTCGGCTCGTCGTCCTCAAACAGGTCCTCAACAAAGAAGAGCGCCTTAATCCGTTTGGCGTTCAGGCGGCGACCAATCAGCCCCGCCGCTTCCGACTCTTTGGCAGAAACGGGCAGCACCGCATAGCGCGCAAAGTTCACACCGTCAGCGCTGTTGCTCACAACCGAAAGGCTGTTCTTCTCGCCAGCCTGCGCCTTGCCTGCCTTAAACACAAACTCAACGCCCGCGTTGGTCTTGCTGTATTCGTCGGCCCACTTCTCAACAAGCGGTTTGACCGAATTTGGCACGTGCACCGTAACTTGTTGGCTTTGAGCCAAAACCGATGCCTGAAATCCTAAAACAATTGCTACTGTATATATTATCTTTTTCATTGTATTTTCGTTTTTAAAGTATTGATATTGTATTTATTAAAGATTGTTGTGGCCTTCGTTTACAGCGGCGCCACGGTCCGCACTTCCAATCTCACTCGTTGCAACAGCAACACATTCGCATTCGTCTTGTCATTTCCATTGTTTTATTCTGTTTCATTTCTCTCGTCTCATTTTTGACGATGCAAAAGTGCAATGTTTGGAAATATCCACCAAATAGTTTGATTATAACAGAAAATACAACTACAAAATCCACTTTCATAGAATCCAATTCTTTACACCCCCTCAAATAAGCCATATGCGTGGAATAAAATTCTACCAACATGGTAGTTTGGTAGGTTAAAAAGGCCCGCAACTTTCGTCACGAGCCCCTCAAAAAACAGAATAAAACTTCACTTCAAAGCATTTTTCAATCGTTCCAGCGCTTCTTGCAAGACAGCGCGCGGCGTGCCAACATTGAGCCGCATAAATCCTTCGCCGCCAGGACCAAACATTTCACCGTCGTTCAGTGCAAGACGGGCGCGATTTATAAATAGGTCGTTCAGTTGGGTGTGGTTGAGTCCGATCTGTCGGCAGTCGAGCCAGACAAGGAACGATGCCTGCGGACGCAACGGTTTGATTTTCGGTAGGTTATCGGTGCAGAAGTGTTCAACAAGCAGCACGTTTTCTTCAACATAATCAAGCATTTGGCGGCGCCACTCTTCGCCTTGCGTGAAGGCCGCAATGGTGGCAATGGGCGCAAAAAGCGTCGGCTCGTCGAACTCGTTGGCCGACATCCACTTGAACAGCGGGCGGCGCAGAGCCGGGTTGGGCACAATGGCGTATGAGCTCACAATTCCGGCAATGTTGAATGTTTTCGACGGCGCGCCAAGCGTGATGCTGCAACGCGCGGCGGCTTCCGAAACGGTGGCAAACGGAATGTGGCGGTGGCCGAAAAGAGTCAGGTCGCAGTGAATCTCGTCGCTGATGACGATGACGTTGTTGCGGTCGCAGATGTCGGCCACGCGCTCAAGCGTTGCGCGGTCCCAGACAATGCCGCCGGGGTTGTGCGGATTGCTTATCACCAGCATCCGGTTGCGCGGGTCGGCAGCCTGACGCTCAAGCAGTTCAAGGTCCATACGGTAGCCGGTGAGCGCGCCGTTGGCGGTTACTTCGCAAAGCTGATTGTTCACCACTTCGCGGCCGTTGCCAAGCGTGGTCAGGCGGAACGGATGATAGACCGGCGGCTGAATGATGACGCGCTCGTCGGGTTTCAGCAAGGCATTGATTGCCATACCGATACCTTTCACAACACCCGGCACGTAAGTCAGCCATTCGCGCTCAATCTGCCACTGATGGTGGTCCAGAATCCAGCGCTGAATCGACGTCCAAAGCTCGTCGGGCGTGGCGGTGTAGCCGTAAATGGGGTGCTCAACGCGTCGCCGAAGAGCGTCAACAACAAAAGGCGGCGTGGCAAAATCCATATCGGCCACCCAGAGCGGAAGCAAATCGGCTCGACCGTAACGCTGCTGCAAAACGCTGTGTTTAAGGTCGTTGCTGCCAGCGCGGTCAATCACTTCATCAAAATTATATTTCATCCCAAAGCCTGTTTAATATCTTTAAAAATGTCGTTAACATCTTCAAGACCAACGCTTAAGCGGATGGTTGTCTGCTTGACGTCCACTTCGCTCAGCTGCCTGTTGGTGAAGTTTCCAAAGATAGTTGATGCCGGGTGAATTGCCAGCGTCTTGTTGTCGAACAGGTTGGTGGCGCGCAGAATGAGCTGCAGGCGGTTCAGGAAGCTGAAACAGGCGTCGCGGTCGGCAAGGTCGATGGTGAGCATTGCGCCGCCGGTCGGGCCAAACTGCCGTTGCGCCCGCTCGTAGTACGGATTGTCGGGCAAACCGATATAATTTACTGATTTTATGCTTTTTAACTTTTGCAGTTTCTTTGCAAGTTTAAGCGCGTTGGCCGACTGCACACGGTAGCGCGCGTCCAGCGTCTCAAGGCCGAGAGTCTGCATATAGGCGGCGTGCGGGGTCATATACGAGCCCAGATTGAACAGAATCTCGTACGCAATCCGCTCGTGAAAGCCGGGAACCGCGCCGTAATCGATGACAAGGCCGCCAAGCGATGTGGCGCCGCCCGAGACGTATTTGGTGCTCGAAACCAACTCAATATCAACGCCGAAGTCGGACAAGTGCGTCTCGGTGAACGGAATGGCCGTGGAATCGACAATCAGCGGAACATTACACGCGTGAGCCGCCTGCGCAATCTGCTGCAAGTCAGCCACTTCGAGCTGCGGATTCGACACCGCTTCAAGAAAAACGCAGCAGGTGTTATCGTCGATTTTAGAGCGCAGTTGTTCAACATCGTTCATATTACAGACGCGCGCTTCAACGCCAAATCGCGCCAGCGTGCGGGTTATCAGGTTGAAAGTGTTGCCGAAAAGGTGTTTCGACGCCACAATATTCTTCCCATTCCCCGCAAGGGCGATGAACGTTGACGCGATGGCCGCCATACCCGAATTGAAAGCCGTCACGTGGGTTGCCCCGGTGATTGCCTTCACCTTCGACTCGAAGTAGGTAACTGTCGGATTTTCAACGCGCGAGTAGTCAGGTGCTTCAATGCGTCCGCAGAACGCGTCGGACATTGTCTTGGCGTCGTCAAACTGATAGGCCACCGTGTTATAAACCGGCATACTTATTGCCCCGTAGGCGTCGCGGCGCGCAAACTGCGTATGTATCGCTTTTGTCTGTCTTTTAATAGTTTTCTGTGACATATTTTTTCTGTGTTTTGACAGGCAAAAGTACAATGCGACAGAAATATCCACCAAACAACAATTAAATTATGGAAAATACAACCACAATTAGCCTGATAATAGAATTTATATCTAAACCACCCCTAAAAATGCCTTACGTATAGAATGACATTCTGTCTGCCGAACTTTTTTCGGGCTAAAAACGCCGAAAAGTTTTTAAAGTTAGCCGCCTATAGGTATCTTTGGCCGCCGATTTTTTGAATAGTGACCGAGCAAAACGGTTGCCAACAGAAAACCGACTTAAAACTTATAACTTCAGAACTTAAAACTTATATAAAGATATGGAACTCAACGAATTGACAGCAATAAGCCCCATTGACGGCCGCTATCGCTCAAAAACCGAATCGCTCGACAACTATTTCTCGGAATTCGGACTCATCCGCTACCGCGTTTTGGTTGAATGTGAGTATTTTATAGCACTTTGCAACATTCCGCTCAAGAATCTTGCAGGCGTTGACAAAAACTGCTTCGGCAAAATCCGCAAAATCTACAACGACTTTTCGTTCGACGATGCGCTGCGTATCAAGGAGATAGAGAAGACAACCAACCACGATGTGAAGGCGGTTGAGTATTTCCTGAAAGAGAAGTTCGACGTGTTGGGACTGGCTGATTACAAGGAGTTTATCCATTTCGGTCTGACGTCGCAGGACATCAACAACACGGCAATTCCTTATTCGCTGCGCGATGCCATAAAAGATGTTTACTATCCGCTCATTGAGCAGATTATCAACACTTTGGCTGATATGGCCGAGCAGTGGAAGCACGTGGCAATGCTGGCGCACACTCACGGTCAGCCCGCTTCACCAACGCGACTTGGCAAAGAGTTGATGGTGTTTGTCGAGCGGCTCAACAAGCAATTGGAACTGCTCAAGAGCATTCCTTGCTCGGCAAAATTCGGTGGCGCCACAGGCGGCTTCAACGCCCATATGGTGGCCTATCCTGAAATTGACTGGGTTGAGTTCGCCAACAATTTCGTGGGCAACATCCTGCATCTGGAGCGCTTGCAAACAACCACGCAAATTGCTCATTACGACGACCTTGGCGCCATCTTCGACAACTTCAAACGTATCAACACCATACTTATCGACCTTTGCCGCGACATTTGGACATACATTTCGATGGAGTATTTCAAGCAGAAAATTAAGGCGGGTGAAGTTGGCTCGTCGGCAATGCCGCACAAGGTGAACCCAATCGATTTTGAGAACGCCGAAGGCAACCTGGGCGTGGCAAACGCTGTGTTTGAGCACTTCTCGGCCAAACTGCCCATCTCGCGTATGCAGCGCGACCTGACCGACTCGACCGTTCTGCGCAACATTGGCGTGCCGCTCGGCCACACCGTCATCGCACTCAAATCGCTGCAGAAAGGCCTTGGAAAACTGATACTTAACGAAGACAAACTGAAGAGCGACCTTGAAGCCAACTGGAGCGTGGTTGCCGAAGCCCTGCAGACCATTCTGCGCCGCGAAGGCTACCCGAAACCCTACGAGACGCTCAAGGAACTGACTCGCACCAACTCGAAGGTTACCGAACAATCGATTCACGAATTCATTCAGACACTGAACGTTAGCGACGATGTTAAGAAGGAAATGATGAATATCACACCGCACAACTACACTGGTATTTATTTCTAAAAGACTGATAATGAAAGGACTAAAACGGATATTGCAATATGTTTTCCCGCGCTACACGGGGCAGGCGATGCTGAATTTTCTGTTCATCGGGCTCTCGACAATTGGCGGATTGTGCTCATTCACAATGGTTATTCCATTCCTGGATGTTCTGTTCGACCAGACAATCGAAACGCCCGCGCTTGTTGAGTTCGACTGGAGCGTGGAGTCAATAAAAAGCATATTTAACTATCATTTAGTCAACATTATAAACGAATATGGAAAGTCGTCGGCACTGGTTTATCTTTCGGCATTCATAATGGTTGCCATTCTGATTAAAACCTTATTCTGGTACGCCTCAAAACTTACCATGATAAACATCCGCTACAGTATCATCCGCGATTTGCGTAACTCGCTGTATAACAAGATTACACGCCTGTCGCTCGGCTTCTATTCTGATGAGCACAAGGGCGATGTGATGTCGCGCATGACCAACGATGTGAATGAGGTTGAATACTCGGTTTTCCGCTCGTTCGATGTGATTTTCAAGGACCCGATAACGCTGATTGCATCAATGGCGCTGCTCATCTACATGAGCCCGAAACTCACTTTGTTTGTGGTGATTATGCTTCCGATATCTGGCGGAATCGTCGGTAAAATCGGTCATACTTTGCGCAAAAACTCCACCGTGGTTCAGAGCAAACTCGGCAGTCTGATGTCGCTCATTGAGGAGACTTTGGGCGGCCTGCGGATAATCAAATCGTTCAACGCCCACGGCAAAGTTTACAACACGTTCAGCGGCGAGAATTATGAGTTCATCCGCGAGTCGAAACGCATGATGCGCCGCCGCGAACTGGCCAGTCCGTTGAGCGAATTTCTCGGTTCGCTGATTCTGATTGTTGTGCTGTGGTTCGGCGGCAGCCTTGTGCTGAACGGCGATGAATCGCTTTCGAGTTCGGCTTTGATAGGCTATCTGGTGATTTTCTCACAGATGATTCAGCCCGCAAAGCAAATCATCGACGCGTGGTACAGCATCCAGAAAGGTCTTGCCTCAAGCGACCGCATCGACGAACTGCTCAATGCCGAGGTGGCCATCCGCGACAGCGAGAACCCGAAACCGATAGCCAAATTCGAGAACGAGATTGAATACCGCAACGTATCGTTCAAATACGTTAACGATCTGGTTCTCAAGGATGTAAATCTGAAAGTCAAAAAAGGACAGACCGTTGCCCTTGTTGGGCAGTCTGGTTCTGGAAAATCGACAATGGTTGACCTTCTGCCGCGCTTCTACGATGTGATTGGCGGCGGAATCTACGTTGACGGAACCAACATCAAAGACTTGAAAATCGTTGATTTACGGCACTTGATGGGCATTGTGGGACAAGAGAGTTTCCTGTTCAACGACACCATATTCAACAACATCGCCTTTGGCGTTGAGCACGCCACGATGGAGCAGGTGGTTGAGGCCGCAAAAATCGCCAACGCGCACGATTTCATTATGGAAACGCCCGACGGCTACCAGAGCACCGTTGGCGACCGCGGCAGCAAACTCTCGGGCGGTCAGCGGCAGCGCATCAGCATTGCGCGCGCCATTTTGGCCAACCCGCCGATTATGATTCTCGACGAAGCCACATCGGCTCTCGACACCGAATCGGAGAAACTGGTGCAGGATGCGCTCTTCCGCTTGATGGAGAACCGCACGTCAATTGTCATTGCGCACCGCCTCTCAACGGTTGTCAACGCCGACATGATTTGCGTTCTGCACAACGGCGAGATTATCGAGCGCGGCACCCACACCGAACTGATGGCTCTGGGCGGACAGTACAAGAAACTGCACGATATTCAGGCATTTGCATAATTTTTTGCCCGACTTTTTTTGTGAAAGGTTGTTTGCGAATGCAACTCCAACTTTTTTCATATTTTTGGAGTTGATAATATCTCGAATATGAACGCGAAACAACTGATAACTATTTGTCTGTTAGCCGCAGCCAGCATTGCAACGGTCTCGGCTCAAGACACAATTATGCTGATGCGCGGCAAGCGCCTGCTCGTTAACGACAGCAAAGTCGAAATCACCGCCAAAGGCGACACTGTGGTCAGTTACCAACTGCCCAACGGAAAGCACAAGAGCAAAAACGCGTATAAAGTATTCTCAATCAGCAATAAAGATGGAGAGCAAGTGCTTTACACGCCCGAAACTCTCGAAGATGAACTGACTGTTGAGCAGATGCGCCGTTTTCTGCAAGGCAAAGCCGATTTCAGCCACGGATTCTGCTGGGGATTTTTTGCAGGAGGCGTTGCTGCAACAACCGCAGGAGTCTGCGTTCCTTCAATCCGATTCGATGTGGGCAGCAGCAGTGCCATCGTTCCTGTTGGCCTGATTGTGCCGTTTGGCTATGTGTTCGTGATAGGCAACACCACAAAATCAGCCGAAAAACTTAAAGCCAAAAATCCTGGCATGGCCGATGACGAATTCTATCTGCTTGGTGCACAGGCCGCTATCAGCCAGCAGCGAATGGTTAGCGGTGCGCTCGGAGTTCTTACGGGTGGAGTCATTTGGGGTGTTGTGGCAGCCGTCAACGATTAAAACAGAGGATGTTACATCAGATTCACATACAGAACTATGCGCTCATCGATGAGTTGACGGTGGATTTAACCGACGGTTTTTCGACGCTCACGGGCGAGACTGGCGCGGGAAAATCCATTCTGCTTGGTGCGCTGATGCTGGCTCTCGGCAATCGCGCCGACACTGCGGCCATCGGCAATGCTGGGCAAAAATGCGTGGTTGAGGCCACATTCAACGTCAAGCCGTATCACCTTGAAAAGATTTTTGAAGAACTTGACCTTGATTATCAGGACGAAACGATAATCCGCCGCGAACTGCTCACCAATGGCAAATCGCGTGCGTTTGTCAATGATACACCAGTTAACCTGAACGCACTCAAAGATTTAGGCCGCCATCTGATTGACATTCACTCGCAGCACGAGAATCTTGAACTGAACAACAACCTGTTTCAGTTGCGCGTGGTTGATGCAGCCGCGCAAAACGCTGATTTACAGAAACAATACTCGGCTGCTTTTGCCGACTATAAGCACCTGCAAGCCGAACTTGCCGAACTGAAGGAAAACGCGCGCCAAATGTCGGCTGATTACGATTATAATCAATTTCAATACAACCAGTTAACCGAATTCAAACTCGACAACATCGACCAAGAAGAGATGGAAAACGAATTCCAGACACTCTCAAATGTGGTTGATATTCAGCAGAATTTGAGTTCGGCACTTTATGTTCTGCAAGACGGCGAGCAGAACATCATTTCGGAACTGTCGCAGGTGCGCCAGGCCGTGCAGCAAACGCAGCGCTACTTCCAAAAATCGGAAGAGTATCTGCAAAGGCTTGAGCCAGTGATAATTGAGATTAAAGACCTGGCACAAGAGATGGAAAGCGATGTGCAACGACTTGAGAATCAACCTGAACGGCTCGAAGAATTGCGCTCGAAACTCGACAAACTCTACAGCCTCATGCAGAAACATCAGGCAAAAGATGTGGCCGAACTAATCACAATCAGAGATGATTTGGAGGCAAAACTCAATAAATCTGACAATTACGACGCGGCGATTGAGCAATTGCAAAAGCAACTTGCTGAAGCAACCGAACGCGCCACAACGTTGGCCGCAAAACTTTCAGAGAGCCGCCACAACGTAATCGAGGCGCTTGCAAAGCAGATTTGCAGCCACCTGACGGGGCTCGGGATGCCAAACGCACAATTGCAGATAACGCTGACCGACACTGGCTCACTCACGCCCACTGGCCGCGACAGCGCGAATTTTATGTTCACCGCCAACCGCAACCACGAATTGCAGAACATCTCGAAAATCGCATCTGGTGGTGAAATCAGCCGTTTAATGTTGAGTATCAAGGCAATATTGTCAAAATCGGTAGCCTTGCCAACAGTCATTTTCGACGAGATTGACACAGGTGTTTCGGGCGACATCGCACACAAGATGGGCGAACTTATGTCGTTGATGGCCAAACAGATGCAGGTGATAACCATCACGCACTTGCCGCAAATTGCCGCCAAAGGTTCGGTACAGTACCGCGTATCGAAAAACGATGAAGGCGGCACCACTCACACCATTGTCGATAAACTGACTGATGCCGAGCGAGTTGATGAAATTGCACGGATGTTGAGCGGCAAAGGCATTACTACCGAAGCACGCGAGAACGCTAAGTCGTTACTAAAAGGATAATTTATTATAATTCACAACTTTATACCACACTTTTTATGGACAATTTCCAATTTTACAGCCCAACCGAATTCGTGTTTGGTAGGGGCACCGAGAACGAAGCGGGCAAGTACGTTCGCAAGCACGGCGGCACTAAAGTGCTGATTCACTATGGTTCAGGCTCGGTTGTCAGAACTGGTCTGCTTGAGCGCGTCAAAAAATCGCTGGCCGCTGAAGGCATCGCCTTTGTTGAGTTGGGCGGCGTGAAACCCAATCCGCGCGACACCAAAGTGCGCGAAGGCATTGCTCTGGCAAAGGCCGAAAAGGTCGATTTCATTTTGTCGGTGGGCGGCGGCTCGTGCATCGACAGTTCGAAAGCCATTGCCGCTGGTGTCTGCTACGACGGCGATTTTTGGGACTTGTACGGCTCTGACCTCGAGATTAAAAAGGCTTTGCCCGTGGGCACAGTGCTGACCATTGCCGCCGCAGGAAGCGAAGGTTCGGGCGCGTCGGTCATCACTCGTGAGGATGGTCTGCTCAAGCGCGACGCCTGCTCTGATCTTATCCGTCCGCGATTCTCAATCTTGAACCCCGAACTCACCTGCACCCTGCCAGCCTATCAGACGGCTTGCGGAGCAACCGACATTATGGCGCACGTTTTTGAGCGCTATTTCACTAATACCGAAGAAGTTGAAGTTACTGACCGACTTTGCGAAGCCATCCTGCTCACAATGATTAAGGAAACACCGCGCGTGATTGCCGACCCCAACAACTACGAAGCCCGCGCCAACATTATGTGGGCTGGAACGGTTGCGCACAACGACATTGTGGGCGTTGGTCGCAGTCAGGACTGGAACAGCCACTGCATTGAGCACGAACTGTCGGGTCTGTACGATGTGGCTCACGGCGCTGGACTAGCCGTGGTTATGCCTTCGTGGATGGAATTCACAATGAATCACAATGTTATGCGTTTTGCGCAGGTTGCCACTCGCGTTTGGGGCTGTCAGATGGATTTTGAGCATCCCGAAAACACCGCACTCGCGGGCATTCGCTGCTTCCGTCGGTTCCTTTCGTCAATCGGAATGCCAATCAACTTTGAGCAACTCGGCGCAAAAGAGTCGGATATTCCATTGTTAGCCAAGAAGATGGGCATCAACGGCACAACAGGAGGCTTTGTTAAACTCACCACCGCCGATGTTGAATCGATTCTGCACATCGCCGCAAAGGCAACTGTGTAAGCAATATTAAATGAGTATAAACAAGGCTGCCAGACAGGTGGCCTTGCTTTGTTTTAGCCTTTCGAGAGTTATCACAACGCGCATTCGCCGAATAATTTTACTCTCAAAATCCCCCGTTTCGTATACAGCACACCCCGTTTCGTATACAATTAAAAATTGGTGATGGCGGCCAACCTACTTTTGGCACCAGAAACTTAAAAACGAAATGGATATGAAACGGATTTTAATCTTTGCAGTTTGCTTATTGCTTCAGAATCAGTTGGTTGAAGCGCAGTCATTCACACAGAACATTAGGGGGTTGGTTTTCGACGCGGCGTCGGGCGGACCTGTGCCGTTTGCCACGGTTTTCCTTGACGACCAGCCAACACAGGGCACCGCGGCCGATGCCGACGGACGGTTTGTGATTAAGAACGTGCCCGTTGGCCGCCATACGGTTGTGGCACAAGCAGTTGGCTATGAACCGCTGATAATGAAAGAGTTGATGGTATCGTCGGCAAAAGAGACCTACGTTGAGGCAGGCCTGCACGAGTCGGTGACAACATTGGGCGAGGTGACCGTCCGCCCCAAAATCAACAAGCAACAGCCACTCAACAAGATGGCTTCAACGGGCGCGCGGATGCTCTCGATTGAGGAGGCAAGCCGCTATGCAGGTGGTTTCGGTGACCCTGCGCGTTTGGCAAGTTCGTTTGCGGGCGTGTCGCAAGACGGCTGCACCAACGGCATTTCAATCCACGGCAACGCACCGCGCTTGCTCTCGTGGCGCATTGAGGGCGTCGAGATTCCGAACCCGAACCACTTTGCCGACATTTCGGTGGCAGGCGGCGGACTGATGTCGTCGTTAAGTGCCTTTGTGTTAGGTAATTCCGATTTCTTCACAGCCGCGTTCCCTGCCGAGTATGGCGACGCTGTTTCGGGTGTTTTCGATATGAAAATGCGCCAGGGCAACAACGAGAAATATGAGCACACCTTCCAGTTCGGCACGTTGGGTATCGATTTTGCTTCGGAAGGCCCTATCGGCAAGGACCGAAACGCTTCATACATAATCAATTACCGATATTCGTCGCTCGGTTTGGCGTCGCATATGAATTGGGTTGATATGGGCGGCGAAGTGGTTGATTATCAGGATATAAACTTCAAGGTGAATCTGCCCACAAAATCGGCGGGAACGTTCTCTGTTTGGGGCACGGGGCTTATCGACAGCGATGAGAAAACCATTTCCGACACCGCCGAATGGGAAACCAGTTTCGACATAAACCAAGGCAAATCGAAACAGAAAATGGGCGCTATCGGCTTGAAACACCATATTTTACTGCCGCGCG
>JAEEPS010000111.1 GCA_016284875.1 Salinivirgaceae bacterium
TTACCTTGGTTCTCGTTACCTTGGTTCTCGTTACCTTGGTTTTCTTCACCTTGGTTTTCTTCACCTTGGTTTTCGTTGCCTTGGTTCTCTTCGCCTTGGTTCTCTTCACCTTGGTTGTCCTCACCCTGGTTTTCTTCGCCTTGGTTGTCCTCACCCTGGTTTTCTTCGCCTTGGTTCTCCTCACCTTGGTTTTCTTCGCCTTGGTTCTCCTCACCTTGGTTTTCTTCGCCTTGGTTCTCCTCACCTTGGTTTTCTTCGCCTTGGTTCTCTTCACCTTGGTTTTCTTCGCCTTGGTTCTCTTCACCTTGGTTCTCGTTTCCTTGGTTTTCCTCGCCTTGGTTCTCTTCACCTTGGTTCTCCTCACCATTCAGATTTTCTTCACCTTGGTTTTCGTTACCTTGGTTCTCCTCACCTTGGTTTACGTTGCCGCCTTGGCTTTCAATTACCGGAATAACCTGCTGAGCAACAAGTACTTGGTGGCAAACCGAGCAGTGTGAGCCTTCGGTCAGACCAGTTTCTGTTGTTGTGGCGGCAACGGCTTCGTCAACAACAACAGTGTGAGCAATTACAGGTATCTCAACTGTCTTGCGGCTGATTTCAGCATTGCAAACGGTGCAGTAGACAACTGAGTCAACCGAACCAGCGGCGGTGCAAGTTGCAGCCTTCGGGTTCTCGGCAACGGCTGCGCCTGCAGTGTGACCAGGGGCAGTAACAGTAACTGTTTCACGGCTCAACTCTGCATGGCAAACCGAGCAGTAAACCACTGTATTGTAAGAGCCATTCTCGGTGCATGTTGCAGCAACCTCGTTTTCTTTGACAGCCTCAGACTCCGTGTGCTCAGCCATCGGTACAACTTCTTGAGCCACAATAACATGATCACAAACTGAGCAGTGTGAGCCTTCGGTCAAACCAGTGGCAGTGCAAGTTGCAGGAACGGCCGCATCGGTAACTGCGGTGTGCTTAATCATCGGCACAACCTCTTGAGCCACAAGTTCTTGCTCACAAACCGAGCAGTGCGAGCCTTCAGTCAAGCCTGTTGCGGTGCAAGTTGCAGGAACGGCAGGATCGGTAACTTCGCTGTGGTTTACGGTCACCGTAATTTCAATATCATCAACAACCTTGTAATTCTCTGCATCTTCGGGTGTGAAGATGATGCCGACAGTGTTCTCGCCAATAGCCAGAATGGTGTTCACATCTGCAAAAGCGAAACCTGCTGGCAATGTTATATCGGTCAATGTCTGATTGCAGAGAATTTCCTGATTGTCAGGCATGGTGTAGCCTGGGGTTGCCTGGCCAATGCTGAATGTGGTTGTGACAGCAGTAGGCAACTTGTAGTTCGCGTTGCTCAATCCCGTTGCAGTAGCAGTATAGTTGTTTCCGTGGTTGATTTGTGCACCCTCAACAGTTACGTTGCACTCATCGCCCTCCTCCAAACCTGTAGCAGTGGCTGTCGGTGCCTGGGCTGAGCCATTGTAGGTGAACGATGTTTCGCCCCATACAAGCGACACTTCTTTCGGATCGATAGTGAACGATGTTGTCTTGGCTTCTGGCAGTTTGTAGTTGCCGTTGCTCAATCTTTCTGCAGTGGCTGTATAAGTGTCAGCATTGATTTTTGCGCCGCTAACGGTCACATTGCAAACATCGCCCTCTTCCAAACCTGCGGCAGTGGCTGTCGGCACTTGTGCCAATCCGTTGTAGGTGAACGTTGTGTTGCTCCATACAAGCGATACTTCTTTCGGATTGATAGTGAACGCTTTGGTTTTGTTCTCTGGCAGTTTGTAGTTGTTGTTGCTCAATGTCGATGCAGTGGCTGTATAAGTGTCTGCATCGATTTGTGCACCACTGACGGTTACGTTGCAAACATCGCCATCAACCAAACCTGTAGCAGTTGCAGTTGGCACTTGTTCTGAGCCGTTGTAGGTGAACGATGCTGTTCCCCATTCAAGTGTCACTACTTTCTGATCGATAGTGAACGCTTTGGTTTTGTTATTTGGCAGTTTGTAGTTGACGTTGCTCAATCTTTCTGCTGTGGCAGTGTATGAACCAAAGTTGGTTTGTGCGCCGCTGACAATTACGTTGCACTCATCGTTTCCAACCAGTCCTGTAGCGGTGGCTGTTGGAGCCTGTGCCGAGCCGTTGTAGGTGAACGCGGTGTTGCTCCACTCAAGGCCAACCTCTTTGGCTGCAATGCTGAACGCTGTGGTTGCGGTAGCAGGCAGCGTGTAATTGGCGTTGCTCAATGCCGATGCAGTGGCAGTGTAGTTGCTGCCAGCGTTGGTTTGAGCACCGCTGACGGTTACCGAGCACTCATCGCCTTCAATCAATCCTGTAGCGGTGGCTGACGGAGCCTGTGCCGAGCCATTGTAGGTGAGCGATGTGTTGCTCCACTCAAGTGTTACCTCTTTCGGAGTGATGGTGAATTGTTTGCTGATGGTTCCGTTCCACGTTGCAGTTGCCGCATTTGCCTCACCTGCATTGGTGTTATTACTATATGTCACTGTGGTAGAACCGTCATAGGTGAATGTTTTTCCGCACATTGTTCGACCAACAGTAACATCAAGCCCGCTTTCGAGTGTATAGGCAGAACCTTTGTAGGTGTAGCTTGTGGTGTTGAATGTTATGTCGGACTCCGTAAGGTTTTCGAAAACGAAACTGCCGCTGCCGCTAAAGTTGAATCCCGAAATATTTCCGTTGCAAACTATTCTGCCATTGTTTATGAGAGCACGTGTGGTAAGTGCAGAAACTGATGCGTTGGCGGGAATTACCAGTGTTTTGCCTGCCTCAACGGTATAGTCTTCCAACAATACCACATCGCCTGAAGCGGTAGTTGTGTTTCCTTCGGTAGCAAGCATTCCCACGCGGCCGTGTGATTCATCAAGCACCGGACTTGCGTCAACACCAACAGTCTGGAACCACGGACCTTCGTTAGTACCGCCGTTCAATAGCAAGGCAACGGCACCGCTGGCAAACTCATCGGCAGTTCTTGCCGAACCATTAGATGTGTTTGACAAATAGTAGTGGCCTGATGATGTTGCAGAACTATTTTTATACCCATAGATGCTTCCTGCACCACTGCTTGCAGTAACACTACCTGTATTGTAGCAGTTGGTTACTGAGTTAGTAGAACTATTTATATAACCAATTATTCCGCCAGCATTTTTCCCATAAGTTTCAATATTGCCAGTGTTGTAACAGTTGTTAATTGAAGCGTTATTTTTCATAAATCCTACAATGCCGCCTGTATTTGCGTCACTGCTGGTATCATTGTCCCCTTTTGAATAAACTTTTCCGGTGTTATAGCACTTGGTTATTATTCCATTTGAATGAATACCACAAATACCTCCAATATATCTCATATTTCCAGAAACATATCCTGCATTATGGCAGTTCTCTATTTTTGATGATGTTGACAAATAATCCATAGCGCCGCAAATTCCACCAGCACCACTGTTAGCATTTAAATCAGCGTAAATGGTAGCAGCGTTGTAGCATCCGACAATTTGGGAATTACTACCCGTTACATAACCACAAATACCACCAACATATTGATGACCACTAAAATAAGAATCAATTACACTGATGTTTTTGAAGGTTGCATTTTTAGCATTGCCGAACAGACCAACCCTATTACCTCCATTAGGATAATAACCATTTCTCTCATCTTTAAAATACAATCCGCTAATATAGTGTCCGTTACCATCGAATGTTCCTGAATAGAAATAAGTTGTTGTGCCTATCGGATCCCAAGATGTAAATGTTCCGCTGTTAAGCGAGCCATCGGCTTTTAGCACATTCTGGTTCACCACAATGTCGGCTGTCAACACGGCATTGGCATCTGTGGTGCCACCATTCACCAACTCGGCAAAACCTTTTAACTGATTGACGTTTGATATTATATAATATCCTATGTGATCAGAAGTCAGGCCTAGCATTTGATAATTGTTTTGCGTTACAACCGATATTTCGGGCATGAAAATGGCCGTATAAGTTTTTGTCTCGGTAGCATATATGGTGCGTGTTGCAGATTTGTTGTTCTCGCCATCATCGTCCCAACGAACAAACATATAACCGGTTTTTGGCGTAGCTGTTAGGCGGACACTACTTCCATAACTATATGTTCCGCCTCCTGTAACCGAGCCGTAGTTTGTATTGTTGGGAACGACTGTTACAACCTGATTCCAATAAACAGTTCCCCAATACCAAGAGCTATTCCAGCCTGAAGGTTGCATATCAGACGTCATGTTACAATAGATTTCACCTACATGAACAGCATTATATCCCATTTTTGTAACAGTGGTAGGAATGGTGATTGAAGTGATGCCAGACCCGCTGATTCCATAAGTTTCAATGGTTTTAACATTGCTCGGAATAGTAAGGGAAGTCAGATTTGTGCAATTGCCAAACGCATCCTGTCCAATGGTTTGTACCGTGTTCGGGATAGTATATGATGATTTTGCAGGAGGGATTCGGACAAGTTTTGTTTTGTTCTTATTATACAATACTCCGTTATTATCCACAGAATAGTTGACTGAGCTGGATGATACAATGAATTTTGTCAGACTGGTGCAGCCATCAACTGCGGAAGCATACATTGTGGCGTTATCTCCTATGGTTAGTTGTGTAAGGCTGGTACAGTTGCAAAACGCACCATCATCTATTAGTGTTATACTGGGATTGTTTCCAAATGAAACACTACTTAAGGCACTACATTCAAAGAAAGCGCCTCCCCCGATAGTAGTAACACTTGTAGGAATTGATATTGATGTCAACGCTGAACATTCCAAGAATGCATATACAGGAATGCTTGTGGTTTTTCCGCTTAATGTTACGCTTTTAAGTTTTGTGCATCCATAAAAAACGCCTTCGCCAAATGTTGGTACAGTTCCATAGTTCGAAGTCGGCAGATAGAATGTTTGTAAATTGGTACAACCTTTGAAAGCGTAATTTCCAATATTTTCAACCTTGTTACTTATAGGAAACTCCATGACTCCCAAACTTGTACAATTCTCAAACGCATGTTCACCAATGTTTGCAAAAGTGTTGTTGAATTTATCATCAAAATAGAGATTTTTGCAACCACAAAAAGCATAATTACCAATGTTACGGACCATGGTTGTAGATCCGTTGCCGTAAAACAATCCAAGATTGGTGCACCCGTAAAATGCATAATCACCAATGGTTGTAAGATTTCCATTAGCAATAAAACTATTATTATTGGTACCAAGACTGGTACACATATAAAACGCATAATTACCAATGGTTGTAACTCCATCTGCTAATAAGACTTTTTGCAAACTTGTACATCCACGAAAAGCACCTTCTCCAATAGTTTTTAGTTTTCCAGTATGTCTATAATAACTTACTTCAGTTATACCAGTGCAACCCTTAAAAGCATTTGCTCCAATGGTTATTACCTCATCACCAATTTCTACTGATGTAATTCCTGTTTTACCAGAAAATGCATTATCAGCAATTTTTGTGATTTTATAAGTTTGGTTGTTATATGGTACATCTTCAAAAATGGTTAATTTTCCAGTTTTAGTACCTCCCACAACAATTGCCGTATTATCATTATAAAGGTCATAAACAATCCCCATATTGTTGTAGTCATAATTTGATTTCTCCAAAGTGGCCGCCTGTGTCGCCAATCCGTAGCAAAAAAGGCTAATCAGACATAAAAGTCTTAACAGCCCCAAACGGCTGTGAGAGTTTCCACGTTCGCGCACCTCTGCTGTGCCGACGTTTGTTTGTGAATTTTTGATAATCTTTTTCATAATTACTTTAATTTTTGATTTATAAATAGATAGTTTTATACTTTCAACTTAGAACTTATACCTTCCATAACTTAGAACTTATAACTAACTTAAAGCATTGCCGACATTGCACAGCACACTGCCGTGAGTGCCACAAGCGCGCCTATAAACAGGCCGATAAAAATGCGTGTCGTTTTCATAGTTTTAAACATTAGCGGGGTTAAACACATTGTTGTTGAACTCGCCATCGCCCGATGCGCACTTTGCTATCCGGGTGTGGATGGCCATAAACAGAATCATTAATGCTGCAATAATCATGGTTGTAGGTTTTATTAGTTAGTAAATTAGTTAGTTCAGTTGGTTTGTCGCTTGGTTTCTTATTATATATGTGGTGAGTCGTAAGTTGGCCAGTTTGCAACTCGACACTTTCACTTTTTCACCTGCCGTTTGCCGGATAATTTTTACTGTTTCCATTTCGGTTTTCGTTTAAAATTTTTTTGTTTTTCCATCAAATTCTGATGGTCCGATTCGATTAACGATTTCAAAAGTCGGTAGGAGGTTTAAAAAAAACAATAGTGAGCTCACGAACGGCGGGTTTGACTTTAGGAACGGCGAAAATCGGGCAAAAATGACCGATTATTGTTAAATAGAAATGGCAAAATTTGGCAAATCGATGTTTTTGACCTAAGCGGTTTTTTCCAAAAAATTGATAAAAAAACCGACATCAGTTTACGAGAAAACCGACGGAAATTTTTCCAAAAATTCAGACCCATTTTTGTCAGCCTTGGCACATAAGGAAAAATCCCTATTTTTATATTTGCATACAAAAGCAAATCTGACAAATGACACTCCTACTCCGACTATCGGCTTTGGTTGCCTTGCTGGCGATGCTGACAGGCAGCGCCCGGGCTCAAGACTCGATTGACGTCGGGCAGTGCTTCGACACTCTTTTGGCACACGGCAAACAACTGGTGGCCTCCAATCCCGATTCCGCCTTAATAATACTTGCTCAGGCCGACAAACTCGTCAATGCCGACAACGCCAACCGCGCCTCGGTCTACCGGCAGATGGCCAACGCCTATCATTATAAGGACAGTTTCAGCCGCGCCGTGGAACTCAACAACCGCGCCATCGACATCCGAAACCAACTGCCGGCCGATTCGGCCAACACTTACGAGACTGCGGTGCTGCACTACAACAACACCCTCAACTATCAGAAAGACAACAATTACCCAATGGCTCTCCGCGAGGCCGACAAAGCCATCAGCCTTTTTGAACAGAACGGCAACGACTTTTACCTCTCCATTGCCTGCGACCTTGCCGCCAGCCTCTACCAGAAAACCGGCAATATTTTCCGTGCTCAGGAGATGGCTTTCAAGGAATTGGCCATTTGCGAAAAGATGAACGATGTTATCGGCATCACCTATTCATACGACCTGCTTGCCGCCATCTGCGAGTCGATGGAGCAATACGGCCAGCAACTGGAATGGCAGAAAAAAGCGCTTACACTGCGGCTGCAACTGGGCGACTCGGTGCAGATTGCACAATCATACAACAACATCGGCAACACATATATTAATTATGCCGTCAGCAACGACACCACCTCCGACAAGAGCAAACTCGACACGGCCATCATCTATCTGAAAGAGGCTCTGCAACTCAAACGCTCATTCACAAAGGAGCAGGCTCAGCAAATACTGTTCTCGGTTTCGGCTTCGCCCGAATCGCTCAAATACTGGCGCGAGAACCTGCTGGCTGGAACGTTGAACAATATTGCCATGGCTTACCGCGATTTTAACTCCGACTCCTGCATCGTTTACGGGCAAATGGCGGCTGAATACTTCAAACTGCTGCACGACGACTACGGATATGCTTCAGCATTGATTGTCATAGGCGAAGCCCATAGCAACTCGCAAAAAACACACCCATTCGCACGACGGGAATTCAAAGAAGTCATCAGAATATCAGACCAGAACCGCGACGCATCGTTTTTGTCACTCTTGCAGAAAGCCTATGCCGGTCTTTCGAAAATTTATTTCAGCAGCGGCAACTACCGCGAAGCCTATCAACTACTGAAAGAATCGGTCCGCCTGAAAGACTCGCTGACACGGGAATCGAACATCCGCGACATCACTCAGGCCGAAATGCGTTTCGAGTTCAGCAAGCAGCGCGAGGCCGACTCCATCCTCCGCCACATTGAGAGCCTGCGCATTGAAGCCGAGCACCAACAGGAACTGAAAGATGCGCAAATCCGAATCCGGATAATGTTTTTCTTTGCAATAATCGTGGTTTTGTTCGGCCTTGTATTCTTCTTCTACTATCGGACAATCAAGGATAACGAGGCCATGAAACTCAAACAGCGCGTGCTCGAGACCGAACGGTCGCTGCTGCGCACCCAGATGAACCCGCATTTCATCTTCAATGCCCTCAATTCCATCCAGAGTTTCATAACAAGCAACAACCAACTCGACGCCGTCCGATTCCTGTCGAAATTCGCCAAACTGATGCGCATGATTCTCGACCACTCCATGCAGCAGTTTGTGCCGCTAAACGACGAACTGGCTTCGCTCGCCCTCTACATCGACCTTGAGAAAGCCCGGTTCAACAACCGCTTCGACTACCGAATCGACATTGACGACAATGTGGACGAGGAACTTGTGAGTGTGCCGCCAATGCTCATTCAGCCGTTTGTCGAGAACGCCATTCTGCACGGACTCATGCACAAGCAGGAAAGCGGCCTGATAGTTATCAGTCTGACCGACAATGGCGACGGAACTCTCACCTGCCAGATAACCGACAACGGTGTCGGACGCAAAGCCGCTGCCGAAATCGAGAGCAAAAACGGAAGGGCTCACAAATCGGTGGGCATGCAACTCACCCGCGAGCGTCTGCAAGACCTGAACCGGAAAACAAAATCGGAACTCTCCTACACCATCACCGACCTTGAAGATGCCAGCGGCAACGCCCTGGGCACTCAAGTAACCATTGTCATGCCGGCGCAGGAATAGGCGCCAATTACTATTGCCAGCAAAAAGCAGCAATAAAAAAGCGAACCCAATTTCTCAGGCTCGCTTTTCCACTTTATTAATCTATGAGAATTATTCCTGTGCAGGTGCTTCGTTGCCGCCTTCGTTGCGGTTGCCACGGTGGAAATCGCGGTGTCCGCCATGACGGTTGTCGCGGCCGCCATCACGACCTTCGCGACGGTCGCCACCATTGCGGCGCTCACCGCCTTCACGACGCTCGCCACGCTCCGGGCGCTCAGCATAGCCTTCTGGTTTCGGAAGCAACGCTTTGTGCGACAGACGAAGTTTTCCGGCTTTGTCAATCTCGAGCAACTTGACTTCAATCTCATCGCCCTCTTTCAGACCGGCATCTTCAATCTTCTCGAAGCGGCGCCATTCAATTTCTGAGATGTGCAGCAGGCCTTCCTTGCCTGGCAGAATCTCGACAAATACGCCGAAGGTTACCACCGACTTGATTTTGCCTTTGTAAATCTCGCCAACTTCAGGCACGGCAACGATTCCCTTGATGCGGGCGATTGCTGCATCGATAGAATCCTTGTTGGCTGCAACAACCTCAACCTTACCCTCGTTGTCAACCTCATCGATTGTAATGATAGTGCCAGTCGAAGCCTGAATTTCCTGAATAATCTTTCCACCAGGGCCGATAACTGCTCCAATGCAATCTTTCGGAATTGACATTGTGACGATGCGCGGTGCGTGCGGTTTCAGGTCAGCGCGTGGCTCTGCGATTGTCTCCTGAATCTTGTCCAGAATATACATACGGCCCTCGTGAGCCTGTGCAAGTGCGTTTTCAAGAATCTCGTACGACAGACCGTCAACCTTGATATCCATCTGGCAAGCGGTCAGACCATCGCGTGTACCAGTGGTCTTGAAGTCCATATCGCCAAGGTGGTCCTCATCACCAAGAATATCGGACAGAACAGCGTAGTTGGTACCCTTGTTCTCCGAAATCAGACCCATTGCAATACCCGAAACAGGTTTCTTAATCTTCACGCCAGCGTCCATAAGTGCCAGAGTACCAGCGCAAACTGTTGCCATTGACGATGAGCCGTTCGACTCAAGAATGTCTGATACAACACGAACAACATACGGGTAGTCTGCCGGAATCATTTTCTTCAAAGCGCGGCAGGCAAGGTTTCCGTGACCAATCTCGCGGCGGCCTACACCACGTTGTGCTTTGGCCTCACCAGTCGAGAACGGCGGGAAGTTATAGTGAAGAAGGAATCTGTCGCGGCCTTGGATAAGAGCCTCGTCGATAATCTTCTCGTCGAGTTTTGTTCCCAGAGTAACGGTGCAGAGCGATTGTGTCTCACCACGGGTGAAGATTGATGACCCGTGGGGACCTGG
>JAEEPS010000023.1 GCA_016284875.1 Salinivirgaceae bacterium
TCGAATATTTACAGGAATAATTTCTTTTTGCATTTGATTCACCTTGCTACCTTTAGCATATTGTATGGCACCTTTTGTATAGTCTGTCGCTGACGTAAAAAATCCTTTCTCAATATTTGGCAAATCTGTTAATGCACCTTGCAATTTTTGTAAGTCTCCACGACCAACTTTATTATTTCTTTGGGTATAATCTTTCGCTTCAATCATTGTTGACTCTCCAAGTATACCATCCAATTGATAACAACTACCGCTCTGTCCCTTTTTGTACAAATTACACTTTCCTCTTTCATTCGTAACAATAGACAAAACTGCGGAAGAAATAATTTCATACGCTTGTCCTGCTTTTTGCGGATAATAGCCCATTAAATGAAAAAATAAATCATCTATCGGTGATTTTTGTTCTATCGACATATTGTACGTTTTTATTATTTATTCACTCTCGTCAATTAAAATCAACATTAGGAATTTCCAAACTATTAAGCAAATATACCCAAATCCCTTTGACATTTTCCGAAGGCAACTATAGATTGTTAACAACTAACAACTATCATCAGTATTTTTCATTGTCAGCGAATTATTCCCCATCCATAACTCAATATTTTTTTGAGTTATGGACGAGTAATAATAATTATTTGCCGTCCACAACTTGATATTTTTGTGAGTTATGGACGGCGAATATTTCAGTTTAGCGAAAGAGAATTTACGGTTATATGATTGATTGTCAAATCAATTAACATTCCGATACCCAACCAAATCATACCTAAAAAGGTTGGCTATCGCCATAAATGCGGATTTTTGAGTCTGTTTGCGGAAAAGGCGCTGCTTAAAGCTGTTCCAAACGAAGCATCTCATCAATACAATGCCGAGCACCGTTCAGCGTGTCGGCGTCGAGCGTGATTTCGTCGCCGCCAATGCCCCTAACGCACTCATACACATCGCCTAACGTGGTTGCCTTCATATTGTGGCAGACGCAGTTTTTCGACAGGGCGAAGAAACGCTTGTCGGGGCAGGCGAATTGCAGGTGTTGCACAATGCTGTTTTCGGTGCCGATAATGAATTCGGTAGCCGTGCTTCGCTTTGCGTAATCCATTATCTGCGTTGTACTTCCAATATAATCAGCAAGTTGCACAACTTTTGCCGAGCATTCGGGGTGGACGAGCAGCAATGCGCCAGGGTGCTTCTGACGAGCCTGCTCAACGTTTTGCGGCGTAATGAGCAAATGCGTGGGGCATCCGCCAGGCACAAACTGAAACTGCTTTTCGGGTATCTGCTGCTGCACCCAACCGCCTAAGTTACAGTCGGGTATGAACAGAATCTTATCGTTTTTGATATTCTTTACAATCTTCACTGCCGACGACGACGTGACGCAAACATCGGTCAACGTTTTCAGGCTTGCGGTGGTGTTTATGTACGAAACCACCGTGTGGTCGGGATATTTCGCCTTCAGTTGCAAGAGCAATTCGGGCTTGACCTGCTCGGCCATCGGGCAGCCTGCTTCGGCATTCGACAGAATGACACGCTTTTGCGGCGACAGAATCTTCACCGTTTCAGCCATAAACCTGACGCCGCACATCAGCACGGTTTCGGCATCCGACTTGGCCGCCTGTTGGCTCAATCCGAACGAATCGCCCACATAATCAGCCACTTCCCAAATGTCGTGGCTTTGGTAGGCGTGCGCCAAAATGCAGATTCGCTTTTCTTTTTTCAGGCGAATGATTTCCGATTGCAGTTCACTTGTCAGCATAAATTCAAGATTTTGTGGGGCAAATATATTATTTATTTCCGCTGACTCTTCGGAAAGAGCTTTTTGAATCCTGTGAGCAGGTGCGGCAGCTTGCCGTCGGCTACTATCACCGTAACGGCCAAAATAATGAGAATCAAACCGATAGCTTCACGACAAGTGAGCTGTTCGCCAAAGACGGTGATTCCGAAAAAAACAGCGGTGGCGGGTTCGAGCGCGCCTAAAATGGCCGTTGGCGTTGAGCCGATATGCTGAATGGCAATGGTGGTGCACGAAAGCGATAAAACGGTGGGTATCAGCCCTAAAGCTATCAGATTGAACCACAAATACCACCTTTCGGCCGACGGCACGTGAAACTCACCGCGCAGCCCGATTCGGGCCACAAACACAGCCAATCCGAAAAGCAAAACGTAGAATGTAACCTTCAGCGTCGGTAACTCATTGAGTCCGTGGCGGTTGATTCCAACAAGATAAATGGCGTAAGTGAGTGCGGAACCGAAGACCATCAGGGTGCCGAAAACGTTGAGCGTGGCGCCGTTGCCCTGCCGATAGAGCAGCAAAATGCCCGTCAGCGCGGTGACAATGCTCGCCACGGTCTGCCATTTCAGCTTCTCGCGGAAGAAAACCGTCATTATGACCGCCACCATTATCGGATAGACGAAAAGCAGCGTTGACGCTATGCCCGCGTCCATAAAGTTGTAGCTGACAAACAGACAGAGCGACGAGAGCGCCATCATAACACCATAGAAAATCAGCGGGAAAAGGTTGCGCCGCCCGAGCGCGAAAACCGTCAGGCGGCTGCCGTACTCGCCCGTCTGTCCGACGTGCTTGGGTTGGCGCCAAAAGAGCATCGCCGCAAGAATCAGTACGCCAATGAAATAGCGGAAGAAAAGCACCGAATCGGCGTCTAAACCGTCGTGGTAGAGCGGCAGCGCGAACAGCGGATTCATTCCGTAGCTTATGGCCGCCGCCGCGCCAAAAAAGTAGCCTGTGAGTTTGCCTTTTGCCATCTGACGAACGTTTTGACGGCGCAAAGATACTACTTGCGCGTCACCGTCTGCCTGTTTTTCCGATTATTTAACCGCGGCTTGCCGTGTGCTATAACATTCAGTTTATCAGATATTTGAATCAAGATAAGAAGAAATCGATTCCAAAAAATCAGCTTATCGCGCCCGAAAGATATTTCTGCGTGAGTTCGTGCTTCGGATTCTTGAAAACCTGCTGCGCATCGCCAACCTCCATCACCTCGCCCATATAGATAAATATCACATAATCAGCGATTCGCAAGGCTTGACGAAGCGTGTGCGTCACCATCACAATCGAATATTGCTCTTTGAGTTTGACGAACAAATCCTCAACAATCTTGCTCGAAACAGGGTCGAGAGCCGAAGTGGCCTCGTCGGCGAGAATGAATTCGGGCTCGACGGCTAGGCTTCGGGCAAGGCAGAGACGCTGCTGCTGACCAATCGAGAGTTTGGTGGCAGGGCTTGTCAGGCGGTCCTTCACCTCGTCCCAAAGGCCCACAACTTTCAGATAATGACGCACAATTTTCCGCAACTCGCGGCGGCTGCTGACACCGTGAATCTTGCAGCCGTAGGCAATGTTGCCGAAAATGGACATCGGCAGTGGTGTGGGGCGCTGCGGCACAAGGCCGATACGGCGGCGCAGTTCAACCAAATCGGACGCCGAACAGTTCACAATGCTTTTGTCGCCAATGCGGATATCGCCCGACGTGCGCACGCCCTCAATCGTGTCCGACAGGCGGTTCAGGCTCTTGAGCAGAGTGGATTTTCCACAACCCGACGGCCCCACAATGCACGTGATTTTGTTGGCGGGAATGGTCACCGACACGTCTTTCAGAATCGGCGAGCCCTCAATCGACAGGTTGAAATGGTCGACCGTGAGTTCGGGCGCCACATCGGGGTGCTTGAACTTTGCGTCGGGCACAAACGGCTCGTTGCTGTCGTTGGCGAAGATTTTTCGCAATATGAGTTTTCTCATCGTAGTTTATGTTTTGAGAATCGGTTTGTTATAAATCGACCTAAAAGACTGATTACAAGTACAATAATTGTCAGCACAACGGCGGCGGCGTAGGCGCGGTTCTGCACTTCGGCCTGCGGCGCGCTCAATTGGAAGAAGATTGACAGCGGCAGAGTGGCCGTCTGTTGCGAGAGCGACGTTGGGATTGTGTCGGAAAAACCTGCGGTGAACATCACGCCAGCCGCATCGCCGATTGAGCGCCCCACCGAAAGCAGTGTGGCGGTGGCGATTCCAGGCGCTATCTGCCTCATTACCACACCCATAGTTTCCCATCGCGTTGCGCCCAACGAGAACGAAGCCTCGAGCAAATCGCGCGGGAAGTTTTTTGCCACCTCGTCCATCGAGCGGATAAGAATGGGGATAATCAGCAGAGTTTCAACCAGAATGCCGCCCAAAAGCGACGTGCGCAGACCGAAATAAATCATCAGTGTGAAGGCAAACGCGCCGTAAACAATTGACGGAATGCCAAATAGCACATCGAAAGCCAGACGAGCCACGTAGGCCAGCCGCGACTTCGATTTCAGGTAAACGTTCAGGAAAAAGACTACAGGAATGCTGATTATCAACCCAATAGCCGTTGACGCAAGCACAATGTAGAGCGACCCGACAATGGCGTTCAGGAATCCGCCCGACTTGCCAATGTAGAATCCACCGCCAGGCAGCGACGTGACCATTTCCCACGACAGGCTACGTGCGCCACGCTTGAAAACCGTCCAGATAATGCTGCCGACCAGCAGAATGACCACCGCTATCGACAAGTACATCGCCACACGCGCAATTCGTTCTTTTACAACAAGTTTGTTCATTAAAAGTTTAGAGTTTAACGTTTAGAGTTTAGAAGGTTTAGTGCTTCGCTGTTTAGAAGGTTTAGTTTAATGTTGAACAGGTTTAACAGGTTTAAAATCATTATTTTTCATTGTTAATTATCAATTGTCAACTGTCAATCACTTCCTTTCTATCTTTCTCAAAACCAATCGCGAAGCAAGGTTGAACACCAGCACCACCACGAAAAGCAGCAGTGCTGCGAACATCAGCGCTGACTCGTACATCGGCAGCGACAGCATCTCGCCGTAGTTGTTAGCAATGAGTGCGGGGATTGGGTAGCACGCATCGAAGACCGAATGCGGCACGGCGGCCATATTTCCGCACACCATCAGCACGGCAATGGTCTCGCCCAACGCCCTTGAAACGGCCAGCACAACCGACGCGAAAACGCCAGGCATCGATTTCCGCAGAACAACGCTTTGTGCTGTCTGCCAACGAGTTGCGCCCAATGCATACGACGAGTCGCGAAGGTCGTTGCCGACGCTTGAGAAGAGTTCGACAAACAGACTCACCAACAACGGTAAAATCATAATACTCAACACGATACCCGCCGCCAGAGTTGTGTATCCCGACGAGAAACTGACGAAATACGGCGCCAACTTGTCCGAAATCCACGGCACAATGACCAGCGTGCCCCACACGCCATAAATAACCGACGGCAGCGAAGCCAGAATGTCGAGCGCGGGATAGACGCATTTTTTCACCCATCGGCGGGCGTATTCGGTCAGAAACACAGCGGTGAATAGCGACAGCGGCAGCGCAATGACGACGGCAATCAGCGTCACCCAAATGGTGCCCATCACAAACGGGAAGAACCCGAATTTGTTCTTGAACGGCTGCCACGTTGAGTCGGTAAGCAAGTCCCACAGCGGGATTTCGCTCAAAATGGGCGCCGATTTCCGATAGAGCCCCCATCCCATCACCAGCACAAACGCCAGCGCCACAATGGTCACCGTCCGCATAGCGCCGCTCGCCGTTCTGTCCTTGATAATCCGTAAGTTACTCATTTTCGCCTTGCTTTTACCTATTATATTGATAGGTGAATCGGCGGCAAATGTATGCTTTTTGGTTATTCAGCCTACCAAATTAATGGGTTAAAAGGTAAAAACGGGTATTTATACTTATCGGAAGGGGGTGAAAATGGGTAAAATGGATGGTTACGAACACCTGAAACCAAAAACGCCGCACAAATCAGAATTCGCACGGCGTTAATGGTTATCGTATTGACAATCAATGCTCACTACAAGTCCATAAACTTCTTCGCATTGTTGTAGAATATATTTTCAAGTCCCTCGTCGTCGACGCCGCAAGCCGCAACTTTCTGAATCTCAACTGTTGGGTGGTGGAACGGCGAGTCGATACCGAACATCACGCGGTCGTGGCCGACGGTGTCGTAGGCGTTCTTAATCTGACAACTCATTGACGTGCCCGACGTTTCGAGCCAGATATTGCTATAGCGGCGCGCCATAGTTATCGCCGCATCGACATACACCCCGTGGGCGTGGCCCATATGAATCATCACAATGGGCAGGTGCGGGTGACGCTCGGCCAAGAGCCCGATTTGCCACGGCAGCGAGAATGGCGGGTGCCCCGAATGCACAAACAGCGGACGGCCGTATTTCTCGCAGAGTTCGGCCACAGGGTCAACGCAAGGCGCGTCGGCGGTGTAGCCATCGAAGAGCGACTGCAGTTTGGCGCCCGCAAAATGCTCGTCGCGCAGATAATGCTCAAGCAGGTCGTAGGCGGGCTGCCCCTGCGCGCAGTTCACCCACATCAGCGGCACAATCTTGTCGGGGTGCTGACGGTAGGCCGCCACTGTGTCGTCGTTTGAGTAGGCGCTCGACGCGCAAAGAATGGTCTTTTCGATATTGTATTCCGCCATCTGTTCAAGCAGCCGCTCGGTGTTGAAATCGATATTGAACGGACTGCCGAACGCTCCAATATGCGTGTGGGCGTCAATCTTTTTGAATTTGCTGAAATCGTTCATTTATAGTATTTTATTTAAGGTGTAAAGATTAAAATGTTTTTAATCCAATGGCGCAAAAGTAACTGATTGCCGCAGTTTTTTTTGCAGAATTTCACAAAAAAAATCCGCCGCAAGAGCACTTTCACCCTTGCGGCGGGTTCAATCTGCGAAAGCGTTTATATTATTTATTTTCAAGCAAATCCAGCGCTTTTTGAATCTTTTCCTGTGTGATTTCGATATAGCCCACAGGTTCATTCTTTTTCTGACCGTCGGTGAGCACATATTTCAGAAAAGCCTTAACCACAGGGTCGGTCGGGACGCCTTTGGTGACAAGGTACAAATCGCGGGCGGGCGGCGACGGATAGCGGCCTTCGGCAATGGCCTTGGTCACGTTGTCCTTCAAGTTGTAGAACTGCTCATCGTCTGATATTGAGCCGTTTTCATCGGTATCGACAGGGAAAATCTGAAGGTCGGCGTTCAGGTTATGGGTGTCGTTGTCGTAGGCGTAACCGATATTGTTGAAGCCGATTCCGTAGATATCTTTCTGAATGGCAGCGGCAAGCCCAGGGTCGCCAAAGACGGCCGTTCCGCCAAGGTCTTCCTGCTTGGCGCCGAACCAGTTGGCAAACGTCTCGGCCGCACCGCAGGCGTCAGAGCGCGTGTAAATGTGAATCGGCGTCTCATCGTCGGTTCCGAGCACATCGCCCCAAGTCTTCACATCGCCGTCAATCCAAATGCGGCGGGCTATCTCTTTGGTGATTCCGTGCTCAAGTATCTTGCTGATAATCGGGTTGTTGGCGTTGATTGTCGGCACCACGGCATCTTTAGCCGACGGGAAACCAACGGCGCCCTTCTCCTGCTCCTGCGGATAAACTTCGCGCGAAACCATTCCGAAATCGACCACGCCAGCCAGCACGTCGGTCATTCCCTTGCCCGCGCCGCCAGCCGACACATCGACCTTCACGCCAGGATTCAGTTGTTGGAACTCTTCGGCCCAGACCACCGCCAGCGGATAGAGCGCAAACGCGCCCGACAGCGACAGTTCGCCCTTCAGTTTGCCGTCTTTTGTAACCTTGTTGCCTGACGTGCTACCGCCGCACGAGTTGAGTGACGCCGCCGCTACGGCCGCAATCACCACGTAATTTAAAATCCTTTTCATATTCATAGTTTTAAGTATTTGAAGTTTAAAGTTTTAAGTTAAAAGTTTAGAAGGTTAGGCGCTTTGCTGTTTAGAAGGTTTAGTTGAAAGTTGAACAAGTTTAACAGGTTGAAAATCATCATTTTTAATTGTTAATTTTTAATTGTTCATTCCTAATTTCTAAATCCTAAATCCTAACTATCAATATTTCACCGTCACCATAAAGTAAATCCCGTTGCGGTTGTCGCGGCCTTTGTTGTTTTCGAGTGTGTAGTTCAGTTTTAAATCAATGGGTTTCACGGGGTTATAGTCGAGACCGACGGTGATATCTTGCTCCGAATAGTCGCTGTTGTCGGTGTCGTCGTCGAAGAAATCGTAGCGGGCAACCAACGACAAGCCTTTCACAAATTGGTATCCGCCAGCAACATAGAAGCCTTGCGAGTTCAAGTCGCCAGTTTTTCCTGCAATGTATTCAGCGCGCGCAAATGCCTTTGCCGATTTGTATGCCACGCCGCCGCCAAAGCGGTTCATCGAAACGTAGAGATTGGTGTCCTGCGCCGCAAACTTGCGTGTGGCTTCGTTGTAGCCAGGCAGCGCGCCTTCGCCCCATTGAAAATATCCAGCCACCGAAAGTTCCTTTATCGGATTGACAATCAATCGTCCAACAATGTCCTTCGACTCGTTGTTGTCGTTAGCGTTAAGCGTGTGGCCGTTGAAAATGGCCAACTCGTAGTTCAACAACGAATAACCGTCCTTCTTGAATGCGCTGCCCAAGAACTCAAGGCCAAGGTCGCGGCCGTTTTGATTGTAACCCGAAAGGTCGTTCTTGCTCATTCGCACAAGTCGCTGAACCACAAGCGAATAGTTGATAAATTCAAGTTTTACGGGGTTGTATTCCGAGTTCTCGATTGATAGCGGCGATTTGTACTGTCCCAACCGAACGCCAAACTCGTTGATAGGCTTGTAGCGCACAAACAAATCGAGAATTTTGGGCGTTCCCGTAAGTTCGAGTTGCAGTTTATAGTCAACCTTGCCAGCATCGCCTTTGTAAAGGTCGCCTTGCAGCACCAGCCTTGCGCGGCGCAGTAGGAAGGTTGATTTTTTCGGCTCATCGGTGTAGGTGTAACCTGTCTGCAAAAATCCCGACGGAATAACAAGTTTCTTAATCTGTTCGGTAACGTCGTTGGCAGGTTTTTCAGTTGTCGCATTTTGCTGATTGGCAGTATGTTCTGCTTGTTGGGCAAACGCCCCAACCGTCGACAACAGCAATGCGGAAATAATCAATTTTGTACGTTTCATTTTAAATAGTTTTTAGTTATCAATTCTTATCAACCTATTAAATTGATAGGTTATTTGCCGACAAACATACAAGGATTTTATTTCTGCCTATCGGTCTGGTAGGGAATTTTATAAAAAATACGATTTTATACCTACGGCTTGTAGGGGAAAAGCGTAGGGGCGGCGGGATAAACCACGCCAAAAATCAGAAGTAAGTCGCAATTTATAGTTGCAGTGCGTATTCCTGCTTGATTTCGCCCATTACAAAGGTGCTCTCAACCGAAGCCACGTTTTCGATAACGCCCAACTTGTTGAGCACAAATTCCTGATACTGTTTCATATCGGTGGCGCGCACCTTGAGCAGATAGTCGTATGAGCCCGACGTGTTGTAGCACTCAGTCACTTCGGGCATACGCTGAATTTGCCGAGCAAAAGCGGTGGCAATGGCGTTGTTTATCTGCGACATTTTCACTTTGCAGTACACCTGCAGGCTTTGATTGAGTTTGTCGGGGTCGAGAATGGCCACATATTTTTTAATGTAACCCTGCCGCTCGAGCCTTTTCTGCCGCTCGAACACGGGTGTTGGTGTCAGGTGCACGGCGTCGGCCAGTTCTTTGGTGGTGAGTTTCGCGTTCTTTTGCAGCGTTTTGAGAATCTGCAGGTCGGTTTCGTCTAATGTGTAAGCCATAATCGTTAGAATTTATATTCTTCTATGGCTACAAAAATAGACAATTGTTCTTGATTGTGCGAAAATTTCGGAAGATAGTTCTACTGGATATAAAAAACGAAGCCCTCAGTTGCTACCGAAGGCTTCGCTATCTAATTTATTGAATTTTAGCGCACTTATGCCATATTCCCTTATGTCTAGTGCCTAATGCCTTAGTCTTATGCCTGCTCAATTACGCTTTGTGCGGCTGTGGCCGTAATGTCGCGGTTGATTTTGCGCATAAGTCCCTGAAGAACAGCGCCGGGGCCAACTTC
This sequence comes from Salinivirgaceae bacterium, assembly GCA_016284875.1. Taxonomy (GTDB): domain Bacteria; phylum Bacteroidota; class Bacteroidia; order Bacteroidales; family SZUA-534; genus RUG13583. The sequence continues at coordinate 9,970 of JAEEPS010000023.1, forward strand.
AACAATCTCTGTCAGACCGTTGGCAATCATATTCTGCATTGTTTGCGTCCAGCGCACAGGCGACGTGAGTTGAGCCACAAGGTTTTTCTTGATTTCGGCAGGGTCGGTTACAGGACTTGCTGTAACGTTTTGGTAAACAGGGCAAATCGGTTTCGAGAACGATACTTCGTTGATTGCCTTCTCGAGTTCGGCGCGGGCCGGTTCCATCATTGGCGAGTGGAAACCGCCGCTCACCGACAACTTCAGTGCGCGTTTGGCGCCCATTTCGGTGAATCGGGCAATGGCCTTGTCAATGCCTTCGTTGGTGCCCGAAATAACCAACTGTCCGGGGCAGTTGTAGTTGGCCGGAACAATGCCGTCGATTTCAGAGCAAACTTGCTCAATAACAGCATCTTCCATACCAATAATAGCGGCCATTGTCGAAGGATTCAGTTCGCAAGCCTTCTGCATTGCCTGCGCACGCTTCGAAACCAAGGTCAGGCCATCGTCGAACGACAGGGCACCGGCAGCCACCAAAGCCGAAAACTCGCCAAGAGAGTGGCCTGCGGTCATATCGGGTTTAAACTTGTCGCCCAGAACTTTAGCCATAATCACCGAGTGCAGGAACACTGCTGGTTGTGTAACTTTTGTCTGTTTCAAATCTTCGTCGGTGCCGCTGAACATCAGGCTTGTAATGTCGAAGCCGAGAATCTTGTTTGCGCGGTCGAAAAGTTCTTTGGCCAAAGCCGAATTGTCGTACAGGTCCTTGCCCATACCCACAAATTGCGACCCCTGTCCGGGGAATACAAATGCTTTCATATCAATGTTTTAATTATAATTATTCAAAATAATTCGATTTCGGGTACCGGCGCAAGCCAAATGCAAACGAGCGTTTGCCGGCACTTCGTCTCCCGAAACACGGCCATTTGATAGGCAAAAAGCGTGCCATTAGGGCAACGCATCAATGCAGTTTTTTGCCGAGCAGATTGATGAATTCGGCGCGAGTGGCGTTGCTCTTCATAAACAATCCGGTGAAAGCCGACGTGGTGGTGCACGATTCCTGTTTCTCGACGCCGCGCATCATCATACACATATGCTGCGCTTCAATCACCACCGCCACGCCGAGCGGGTGCAGCGTCTGCTGAATGCAGTCCTTGATTTGATTGGTGAGTCGTTCCTGAACCTGCAGACGACGCGAGTAGGCATCGACAACGCGCGCAATCTTGCTCAAGCCAGTGATGTAGCCGTTTGGAATGTAGGCCACGTGCGCCTTTCCGAAGAACGGCAGCATATGGTGCTCGCAGAACGAGAACACTTCTATGTCCTTGACAATCACCATCTGCGAGTATTGTTCCTTGAACATCGCGCTCTCGAGAATGGCTTTCGGGTCCTGATAGTAGCCCTGCGTCAGGAACTGCACGGCCTTTGCAATGCGTTCGGGCGATTTTTTCAGTCCTTCGCGTTCGGGATCTTCGCCAATGTTGATGAGAACTTGGCGGTAAAGGTCGGTCAGTGCCGATGTCTGCTCGGCATTGTACTCATTTTTGCGTCGGTAACTGAAGTCGTCGATTTCGTCTATATTCATATCTGTCAACCATTTTGCGGATGTTGGCGCGATTGCCGGTCTGCCGCTGAAAGTTAGACCGCAAAGGTAGCCTAAAATTGGAAATAACGAAAACCGGGTACAATTGACATCACGGTTACCTCTATTTCATCTGAATCACAATCTTTTCACCCGAATAGGAGGCCGTGTATAGAATGTCCTCTGCGCCCTCCTGTTTCTTATAACAAACAGTGATTTTTACATTCTGCGGCATTCCTTTGTACGCCCCTTCGCGGTTACAGAGGGACAGTGTTTTGGCAGAGTCATCATATTCAATCGGAATTATACTGAATTCGCCTTTTTCGTAGTTGTAGTTTGTGCCTTCGTCAGAATAAAGACGGAAACAGCCATCGGCTCCGGCATACACGTAGATAGTGAGTTCATCGTCGGGGTACTGGTTGGTGTATTCCATCGACTTGCCCATTGGAATGATTGAGCCGGCCCGCACGAATACTGGCATCCGCTCGTATGGAGCATCGGCGTCAAATTCCTGGCCGCCATTGTAAAATTCGCCCGTGTTGAAGTTGTACCAGCCTTTGCATTCAGGCAGATAGACCTTTCGCGAACGCGCTTTGTATTCTGAAACAGGACAAACCATCAGCGCCGGTCCAAACATGTATTGATCGTTGATATTCAGTATGTTTGCGTCATCGCCAAAATCCATCACCAAGCCACGCATAATGGTGTAGTCATTGTGATAGGTCATTCCGGCCAACGAATAAATGTACGGCATGAGTCGGTAGCGGAGTTGCGTGTAGAACAAAATCGACTGGTATGCAGGTTCGTTCTTTCCGGCTATGTTGAACACTTCGCGGTAGGGATATTCCCCATGCGAGCGGTAGAGCGGACAGAACGCTCCAAACTGATACCAGCGTGTCTGTAACTCCTTCCATTCCACCTGATTTTCAGTACTCATTGGTCTGCGGTTGTATCGGTCTTCAACCGAGAATCCGCCTATATCCATAGTCCAATACGGAACGCCTGAAAGCGAGAAGTTCACGCCGTGGCTGATTTGGTCCTTCAAATCGCTCCAGCGTGCAACAATGTCGCCGCTCCAGTTGGCCGCGCCATAGTGCTGCAATCCGGCAAACGCTGAGCGGGTGAGGATGAAAACACGTTTTTGGTCGGGTTCCTTGCGTTGGTTCTCGTAGATGCCTTTGGCCTGATATGTCGCATACGGATTGAACATCCTTTCGCCGTTGCCCATGGCATTGGGCGTGAGGTCGCATTTGCGGTCGGCAATGGAAATATTGGAATGCATATCGGGTTCTGTAGCGTCGAGCCACCATGCGTCGAAACCTAAATTGTAGATTTCCTTCACCATATCCCAGAACATATCGCGGGCTCCCGGGTTATAAACATCGTACCACCCGTTTTTGAAGCCTGGCCAAACCCAGTCAAGCCGGTTCATGTCCACGTTGTGAGTGAGAATATAGCCCTTATCGTTCATTTTCTTGTAGTTGACAGTGCGCTCGTAGAATTTCGGCCACACTGAGAGCATAATGTGCGCGTTGTAGGCGTTGTGCAGCGAGTCAACCATTGCCTTTGGATTGGAAAACCGCACGGAATCAAACTCTTGCGAGCCCCAACTATCGGTTGGCCAATAGTGCCAGTCGAGCACAATGTTGTCGAGCGGAATGTGGTTTTCGCGGAATGTCCGCACCGTATGGAGGATCTGTCCGGCGGTTTCGTAGCGCTGCCGGCTCTGCCAGAAGCCCATGGCCCATTTTGGCACAATTGGCGATTTGCCAGTCAGTTGGCGGTAGCCTGCAATCACCTTGTCGGCATTGTCGCCGCGGACAAAATAGTAATCAATCTCGTCGGCAGCCTCCGACGAAAGTGTAAGTTTCTCCTGGTCGGGGTTTGGCGAGAGATGCGTCACGCCCATGAATCCCGAGTTGGTGTTCCACTCCAATTTGAATGAGTGTTTCTCGTCAGCTTTCATATCAATCGTAAACGGATTCGACCACGGATTCCAGTTCTGCCTCCATTTGTCCATAATCAGTTCACCGTCAATCCATAGTTTGAAATAACTTGAGCCGTAGAGCAGAAATTTGTGCATACCCGGTTCGTCTGAGGCAATCTGCCCCTCCCAAATAATTTTGCCGCCGTGGTTGCTGATGACTCCCAAAATCGCTGAGTCGGAAATGTTGCTGCGACTGCCGTCGGAGGCCAGAAAGGCGTAGTCGATGGCCGACTCTGTCTGTTCTTTCACAACGTTTCCGTTGATGGAGTAGGTTGCGGTCAGCCCGCCTTCACGACCATTTTTGTCGAAAAGATTTAAATCGGTAATTTGCTGATATTCACGTGTGTCGCCAAAACGAGTGATGGAATAATTGTCCCACAGGATTCCGTATTTTTTACTCGAATAGAGGAACGGAATGCATGGAACCATGTTGTGCTGTGCGAGTTCCACGTCTTTGCCCTTGTAGTTCATAAATCCGTGCTGATGGCCGCCCAATCCGTAAAACGCTTCGCCGTCGGGTGAATCAAACTGGTCGCTCACACGGTAGTACGAATCGTTACAGTCCTTTGCCACGCAGTGCTCATGCTGCTCCTGGCAGCCGTGCTCCAGCCACGGGAATTCATCAACGCGCTGAAAAGTTTTTCCTTTTTCCGATTCTTGCAGCAGTACGTTTCCTTCAGCGTCGCGGAATGTCACAATGCCGGTCTTTTGGTTGACCGAAGCAGAAACCATTGGAGTAGCGACCGTCACCAAACCGCCGTTTTCTTCAACTTTCCAGTCGGAAAACTGTTTTTGAGGAAGCACAATCAGGCTTGTTTTTTTTGAAAAACTATTTTCAACTGTGGCCGTCACTCGGATGATGTCGGACGAAACCACTTGCAGGCGAACCTTCTGGTTGTTTTTGGCGACAACAACAACGCCATTGCCGGTTTTCCTGTATCCGCTGGTGCAACTTGTTGCGGCAAGCATGCCGGCAAGAGCAATTCCGGCTATAGACAAAACGTGTTTCATACGATAAAAATACCTGTTAAAATGTTCAAAACCACACGCTATTTGTCGGATCTGCCAATAGCGCAATCACTTTCAGATTAGCGTAGATTCAAGAAACAATTGCAATTTTAATTGAAATGTTCAAAACAATTGATTATTGAGCACAAAAAAAGCGCCCGACAAAAGCCGGACGCTTCTCACTGTATTGTAATATTATAGGTTATACAAGACCTTGGTCGAGCATAGCATCAGCAACCTTGATGAAGCCGCCAATGTTGGCACCCTTCACGTAGTTGATGTGGCCATCAGCCTCTTTACCATACTTAACACAAGTCTGGTGGATGCTGATCATAATCTGATGCAGTTTTGCGTCAACCTCTTCGCGAGTCCATGGCAGACGCTCAGAGTTCTGAGTCATCTCAAGACCTGAAGTTGCAACACCGCCGGCGTTCGAAGCCTTGCCCGGTGAGTAAAGGATTTTGGCATTCTGGAATACCTCAACTGCCTCTGCTGTAGAAGGCATGTTGGCACCTTCGCAGACAATCTTAACGCCATTGGCAACCAACTGTTTAGCCTCAGCCTCGTTAATCTCGTTCTGAGTTGCGCAAGGCAGAGCAACGTCGCACTTGATGCCCCAAGGACGTTGGCCTTCGAAGTATTTAACACCAAATTTGGTAGCATATTCTGAGATACGACCACGACGAACGTTCTTCAAGTTGAAGACGAAGTCGAGTTTCTCTTTGGTGATGCCGTCCGGATCGTAGATGAAGCCTGACGAGTCAGACATTGTAACAGGTTTTGCGCCGAGTTGGATAAGTTTCTCAACAGCGTATTGAGCAACGTTACCAGAACCTGAAACGCAGACAGTCTTACCTTTGATGTCGTCGTTCTTGGTCTTCAACATTTCCTGAGCGAAGTAAACCACGCCGTAACCAGTTGCCTCAGGACGGATGAGTGAACCACCCCAGTTCAGGCCTTTACCGGTCAAAACGCCAGTGAACTCGTTGCGGAGACGTTTGTATTGGCCAAACAGATAGCCAATCTCACGACCGCCAACGCCTATATCACCTGCAGGAACGTCGGTGTCAGCGCCAATGTGCTTGCTGAGCTCAGTCATAAAGCTCTGGCAGAAACGCATAACCTCGTTGTCTGATTTGCCTTTAGGATCGAAGTCAGAACCACCTTTGCCACCGCCCATCGGCAGAGTGGTAAGGCTGTTTTTGAATACCTGCTCGAAAGCAAGGAATTTCAAGATACCCAAGTTAACAGTTGGGTGCAGACGCAGACCGCCTTTGTAGGGGCCGATGGCGCTGTTCATCTGTACGCGGAAACCGCGGTTGATTTGAATCTCGCCTTTGTCGTCCAACCAAGGAACGCGGAACATAATCACGCGCTCTGGTTCAACCATACGCTCAAGAATCTTGCCTTGTTTGTACTTCGGGTTCTCGTTGATGAAAGGCATAAGCGACTCAACAACTTCCCGTACTGCTTGGTGGAACTCAGTCTCACCCGGGTTTTTGGCGATAAGTTTCGCCATAAACTCGTCAACTTCTACATTTAAGATGTCAGACATTGTTTTATGTTTTTAAAAGTTAAATTTCGTCGTTTTGACGTGTCAAAAATATATGCTGAAAAAATACCACGATGTTGAGTGTCGGGGTTTTACGTGGATTACGTAGAAATCCTCGTGCCTATTTTGAATACAATTTAATGCAATGAAATACAAGGAGTTAAGTCTATCATCAGTAAGCAAACAAAATGCCATAAAACTGTGTTTCAGAGATAGCGATGTGGCAAGATTGGATCACGAGAACTGCACAAAAACTTGTTTTGAGGTTCGATGCTTTTTTGTTTTGTATTTTAAAAAAAAGCAGTACGTTTGCACCCGCTTTAGCAAATGGCGAGGTAGCTCAGCTGGTTAGAGCGCATGATTCATAATCATGAGGTCGCGGGATCATGCCCCGCTCTCGCTACTAGACGGTGTCGAAACAAAACGGCACCGTTTTTTTATCGCCAAATGAAAAAAAACTTATCTTGCAGAATCATTTAATAGTTGATTTTTTGTCATGATTGCAGCCCTAGTCCTAGTATCTATTTATGCCATACTGGCCACCATGGTCGGAATTCTACTGTTTAAGCATCCTTCAGCCAACCAATCGTCAGAATTAGATTACAAAAACTTGATTCAGAAAAAGACTTGCGCCCTCTACTTCGATGTGAATGGATTTCTACGCTCCGACATTGACTCATCAAACAGCGACCACGCCATCAAAGGTGTGCACAAGGGTGAGAACCTAAAAGATTACAATGGCCGGATAAAAGATTTGGCCAATTACTTCAACATGTGCATAAAATACAAACGCACAATCACTTACAAATCGGAAGAAATCAAGACGGGTAACATTGTAAAACGCACCGACCTTATTTTCTCGCCATACATTGTTAATGGAGAGATAATGGGAGCTTCAATCATATCGCAGATTATGTACTCGAGCAGCCGTGAGGCCGACCTGATTGCAAAAGCCCGTAATCTGACGGAAAAAAACGTTGTGGCGCAAACCCAAATTGACAAACTTGACGCAGAGCGAATAGAGTTGGAGGCGGCATTCAAGAAATCGAGCCAGCACCACATCAAACTGCAAAAGGCCCTGTACCGCATTGAGATACAAAAGCAGGAACTGGAGAAAGCGCTCGGCATCATCAACACCCAAAAGGAGGATTTGGAGCGGATGAACTCCGAGATCACCCGCAGCAACCACATGAAAGACGTGTTTTTGGCCAACACCAGCCACGAAATCCGAACCCCGCTTAACGCAATCATCGGATTCACAAACCTGCTGCTGAAAATGGAGCCCGACGAGAAACAACTCAAATATCTTGAAAACATCAAAAATGCCGGCAACAACCTGCTATTCATCATCAACGACATTCTGGACCTGTCGAAGATTGAGGCCGGCAAAATCGAACTTGAAAAAATACGTTTCGACCTCCGCGACTTGGTCGACAAGTGTGTGAACACCGTCTCGGTGAAGCGCGACAACAAAGAAATCACAATTACCATCGACATTGCCGACAACGTTCCAGCATTTGTCACTGGCGACCCGCACCGCATAAACCAGATTCTGACCAATCTGCTCTACAATTCTGTGAAATTCACAAACACTGACTGCCGAATCAATCTGTCAATCAGCACGATTAGTCGCGAAAACGGCCAGATCAATCTTGCTTTCTCAGTAACCGACAACGGCATCGGCATTCCGAAAGAGAAACTGTCAGACATATTTATGAGTTTCACCCAGGCAAACGAGGACACCACTCGCAAATACGGCGGTACAGGACTTGGCTTGTCGATAACCAAGCAACTGGTGGAGATGTACGGCGGCAAAATTGAAGTCGAGAGCGAACTGAACCACGGCGCAACATTCAGATTCAACCTGATTCTGGACGAGGCCGATGAAAAAACTGACGCAAAAGAGCCCGTCGCCAGCAGCGATTTTTCGACTGACGCACCGCTGCACATTCTGCTTGCTGAGGACAACTACATCAACCAACAACTAGCCATCGACACCCTGAAATCGTGGAACAAAAACGCCATAATTGATATTGCCGAAAATGGGCAGATTGCAGTAGAGAAGGTTGTAAACACTCTCTACGACGTGGTGCTAATGGACATTCAAATGCCAGTGATGGACGGCAACTCGGCCACTGAGGCCATCCGCCACATTGGTTCAGCCAACGGCAAAGTGCCCATCATTGCAATGACCGCTCACGCTCTTGAAGAGGAGCGCAACCGCTGCCTGAACAACGGCATGAACGACTACATTGCCAAGCCTTTCGACCCCGACGAGTTATTTGCAAAAATCTGCAAATACGCAGGTCTGAAAATCGAGTTACAGCAAAAAAATACTGCCAAAAACACCGCCGGAAAGAGCGACGACAACAGTTTCGACTTCAGTCCGCTCATCGATGTCTGCTCCAATGACTACAACGAGGTGATGAATGTGGTCAATGTGTATGCCGATTATGTGCCGACCGACATAAAAGAACTCTGCGCCGCACTAGCCGACAACAATCCTGAGCAGATTCGCATGAAAATGCACTCGCTCAAAACTGCGTTCGGCTACATGGGCATGACATCGGCTGCCGAACTGATACAGGTAATTGAAGATGAATTAAACAAAGAAGACGGTAAAGACATCAAGAAGATTATTGCCGAACTGACTGATTTGTGGAATAGCACTTTACCCAAAATTCAAAACCGCATTCATGAATTGCAGGTATCAGAAAAAACAAACAGTTGATGAATGACCTGTAAAACGGCAAGGCTCCAATCAGCCGAAAACCGTCTTCACGAATTTCGGCCAAAACGGGAAAACAAGTACCGACAATGCCATACCAGCCACATCACAGCCAAAATCGAGAACATCGCCGCTACGAGTGGCTATAAAATAGTACTGCACCATTTCGGTAACAATTGCATATATCACACCTGCAATCAGATAAATGGCATAGAGCCGGTTGTCAATTGTCTGCTGCCACCGCAACGACCTTATAAGAAACGCCAGACAAAAAAACATGGTGAAGTGCACCACTTTGTCCATGTGCGGCAGCAGCCAAGCAGGGATTATGGTGTCGATGTTCAGATTGTCGAACTTGCTGCCCGATGAAAAACAGAGATAGGCAATCACGAAAACCCAGACAACGAGTTTGATGTACGATTGTATGTCGCGAGCGGTAAGTTTCTGTTTCATAATTCTTTAACTTTCAAAAATCCTTTTTCATCCTCCTCCACAAAATCATTGTCGAGCAACCAACGAACCACGCGTCCAACCTTGCCCTGCTCCTTCCCTATCAGGTCGGGCAAGTTGTGAATGGCCACATCACCGCCGGATATGCATTTATAAATCAAATCCTTAAGCAAATTGAACTCATACTCGCTTATGCCGGTTTCGTGGCGGCTGGTGCAGACATCGCAAGTGCCGCACATGGGCACGTCGTTCATGCCGAAATAGTGCAGAAGTTGCTGCACACGGCACTCCCACTTGGTTGCGTAGTTGATGACGGCGTTGATTTTCTCAACGTATAGTTTTTTGCGGTCGAGATAGTGCTCGGGGCCGAAATAGAGCGATTTTGCGGGCAGACGCTCCTCGTTGTAGTATATCTGCGGCAGCGAGTTCTGCGGAATGTAACTGATGATGTGATCGTGGTTCAATTTTTTCATGCACTCATAAACCGTATCGCGCGTGATGCCTAAAGTTCTGGCAATCAACCCCTCATCGATGGGGCGGTACTCGCTGAAGACGCCGCTGGTGGTTCGCAGCACAAACTTAATGATGTTGTCGTCGGTGCCGCTGGCGCGATAGCGGTAGAGGTCGTCGCGCCCGACAGTGAACAGCACCCGCGACGGATTGTTCACGTCCTCGCTGTAACTGATGTAGCCGCACTGCTGAAGGAGGCGGAGGCTGCTGTCGACGATTATCTTGCTGAATTTGAATACGTGCACAAACTGCGACATGTCGAAATTGAATGACATCTCTTTGCCGCCGCCCTCGGGCACACCGAGAAAACTGCCCAGACATTCGTAAACGTGCCGCAAATCGTCGGTTGAGGGGAATGTCTGGCTGATGCGCTGCGCAAGTCTTTGTTTGTCAGACTTATGATAGAGCAGAACGGCAAAGGCCTGCTTCTCGTCGCGTCCGGCACGACCGGCTTCCTGGAAATAGGCCTCAAGCGTGTCGGGCAAATCAATGTGGATGACAAACCGCACGTCGGGCTTGTCGATGCCCATGCCGAAAGCGTTGGTGGCCACAATCACCCGCGTTTGGCCGCTTTTCCACGCTGTCTGCTTCTCGTTGCGGGCTTCGGTGGTGAGACCGGCGTTGTAGAAATCGGCGCTCACGCCATTCTGCACCAGAAAATCGGCAATCTCCTTCGTTTTGAGGCGGCTGCGGACATAGACAATGCCTGTACCTGGTATATGGCTGATAATACGCAACATATACTTCAGTTTGTCGTCAACCTCGCGGACGAGATAAATCAGATTTTTGCGCTCGAAACTTTTGCGGAAAACATTCTTGGCGCGGAATTCGAGTTTGTTCTGAATGTCATCGACAACCTCCGGAGTGGCTGTGGCCGTGACTGCCAGCACAGGCACATCGGGAAGCACCTGGCGGATTTTGGAAATCTGAAGGTACGACGGACGGAAATCGTAGCCCCATTGCGAAATGCAGTGCGACTCGTCGATGGCCAACAGATTGATATTCATTTGCTTGACCTTTGCGATAAACATCTCGCTGCCAAGCCGTTCGGGCGAGCAATAGAGGAATTTGGTCTGCGGGTCGTTGATGCTGTTGTCGAGTGCGAGCGCCACCTCGTGGCTGGTCATGCCGGTGTAGATGGCGTAGGCTTTGATGTTGCGCGCCCGAAGGTTCTCCACCTGGTCTTTCATCAGGGCAATGAGCGGCGTAACAACCAGACACAGACCTGGTTTGGCCATTGCCGGCACCTGAAATGTAATGGATTTTCCGCCACCAGTTGGCATGAGCGCAAGTGTGTCGCGCCCATCGGCCACCGACTGAATGATTTCTTCCTGCAACGGTCTGAACGAGTCGTAGCCCCAATATTTTTTCAATATCTCGCGGAAGGTCATTGCTTATTATGAGTTACAAGGTGCAAGGTGTAAGTTACAAGTAATCAGATGCAAGTTACAAGGTGCAAGGTGTTTAAGTAGTTTGTTTCGTCTGGGCAAAGATACTCAAAATCCTTCACGCATTCAGTCCTTCAGTTATTCAGTCCTTCCGTCCTTCAGTTATTCTATCATCGCCTTTGCAACCAGTTCTGCAACATCGGCCACGGGTGCCATTTGGGTGCGGTTGAGAGTTTTCTTGCAGAGCGGGCAGGCGGTGGCCACCACGTCGGGGCGGTTGGCGGTCAGGCTGCACATTGCCTGCTCGGCAATGCGCGCCTTGTCGGCCGAAGGCAGTGTCAGATTGGCAAGGCTGCCGCCGCAGCAGAGCGAGTTTTTGCGCTCGTTGGCGGTGGTTTGCAGAGTGGCCACGCTGCTCAGAACATCGCGCGGCGGCTCGTAAACGCCAGCGCCACGGCCAAGTTCGCACGGGTCGTGGTAGGCAACGGCGGTGTTTAGTTTGCCGACTTTTATCTTTCCACTGTCAATCAAGCGTTTAATATATTCGGTGTGGTGCAGAATCTCAATGCCTTCGAGATTGTAGTCCTCGCGGAAAACCTTGTAGCAGATTGGGCACGAAGTGACAAGCGTGCGCGCACCGCTCTCGATAATGGACTGACGGTTTTTGGCCATCAGTTTTTGGGCGGCGGCGGTCTGTCCTGCGAGTTTCATCGGACGGCCGCAGCAAATGCCTCCGTCGGCGTCCATAAACCAGTAGCGGTCGCCCGAAGCGTCGAGAATCTTCACCATCGCGTCTTTGGTTTTGGGAACCAGGTGGCCCATACATCCTGTAAAGAACACCACATCAACCTTTTGCGCATCGGCGTTGTTGTATTGCGGCACAAAGGTTTCGGGCGTGAAGTTCTGACGGTGGCGCAGGCGGATTGCGTTCAAATCTATCCCGACAGGGCAGACCGACTCGCATCGGCCGCACATCAGGCAGTTTTTGGCTTGCGCTGAATGCTCCTCGCTGTTGCGGATTCGCTGAAGGAAATAGACGGCCTGTGTGTCGTGGTTGCCCACGGCGGTGTTGAGTTGGCAGCGGTCGATACAAACGCCGCAGCGCGGGCACGAGAGCACCATCACCTCCTCGAGTATCGGATTGTCGGGCTTCAGGCGTATGCCCCAGTTGCGGAAGAAGATAAGCACCATCTCGGTGGGAATGTGCATATATCGGCTGAAGGGCAGCCCAATGAAGAACAGGCAAAGGTCTATTGAGTAGGCCCACCAGAGCGGGTATTCCATCGCCTTGAGCGGAAGCGTGGCGGCCATCATTTGGCCCACGGGATAGGTCAGGAAGCCGCCCGAGCCGTGCAGTCCGCAGGTGGCGCTTTCGGCCAAGAGCCTCAACGGGAAAATGAGCCAGAGCGAGTAGAGCACCATCTTATCGCGCAAGCGCAGATTGGTTGTGCTCCGCATACCCACAATGCGCTTGTAGAACCGCTTGACAATGGCCACCACCACGCCCGAAAGCACGAGCAGCAGCGACGCGTCCATCAGTTGCACAAAGCCGCGGGCGAAGAAGAACGACTCGTCGTCGGGCACGAAATAGACGAAGAAAATTGGGAAATAGAACGGTGCGGCGCCGCCCATATAAATGTGCGCCTCGAACGCGCCAATCACTATCAGCAGAAACCAGCCGAAGGCCAGGCTGAAGTGCATATAACCTAACCGCCTGTTTACCAGGAACATCTTGCGGTGGACAAGGCTCTCAAGGAAAATCTCTTTTACGGCTTTGAGCGATTTCAGGCTGAAGAGCCCGCGCAGGATTCGCAGTTTGTCGTCGCGGTCGAAATACCAAATCCAACTTGCGTATTTCAGTATGAGATAGGCAAATAGCAGGCTCATTCCTACGGTGAACGGCAGAACGAATATGTCAAATGGTGTCGGATTCATATTTCATCAAGGCTTCGCGTGTGTTAAGAACAATGTTGCGGATATTGACGCCGCGCGGGCAGACGAGCGTGCATTTGCCGCAGAGCATACAGTTGTTGAGTTCGTTGCGCAGTTGCGTGTACTCGCCGCGCTGCAGCAGGGTGTTCAGGCGGCGAATGTTGAATGTGGGCAGCAGATTGCCCGCCGAGCAGGTGGCGGTGCAGGCTCCGCAGGCCATACAAACGCGCAGCGACGGCTCGTTCTCCAAGACCGTCCGCATTATCTCCTTGTCGTTGCGGTCGTAGTTGATACTCTGCGATTTTGCTATCTTAAAGCCCCACATTGGAAGTTAAAAGTTAAAAGTTCAGAAGTTTAGAGTTTAGAAGTTTAGTTTTTTATTCCTCAACATCCATTACTAAACGGACGGGAAAACGCATACACCGTTTGTCTATAAAATTCATACCATTTAATACGTGATAGACATCTTCTACTTCGGCATAGTCGTCATAATCTTCATCAGAACTTGCAGTCCATACCTCAAGTCCAAAATAATTATAGAAAAATAACAAGTCGTTTTTAGCATCAATGACTTTAATCCAATCATCCAAATTCTTATCTATTCCTTCTCTATAATCATTAAGAATGGGATTTACTTCACCTTCGTAAAAACAATAAAAATCAGTAATGGGTCGTATTTTATAATTGTTTTTTGCGAAGTAATAGAATTCATCACGGGATAAAGTTCGCCACATTCCCGGTTTATTGCCACCGTTTGATATTGGATTATAAACACCCCAATCGGCATAGGCATAATCGCCTGTCAAATCATAGTTGCCTTGCGGACCATAAAGTTTGGCAATGGAATCCGCATTTGCACCTTCCGGACCATATGTTTTATCATTAGAATAAATATATATATAACCATCGTATGGCTGATAATAAGTTGCACCGCTTCCGCTCCATCCGCTTGTTCCCCAAGCAAAATGACAAATCCAACCATCGTATGTGGCGCTAACTATACTGTCACCTTTAAAATAATCAGTTTGTTTTTCGGCAAAACGCCAAGTGCCAGGGGCTGTTGTGCCATCGGCGCGGGTGTGGGTGCCCAATGTGGGATTGAATTGCAGATTGCCTTTAGAGAAAATCACACGCTTGGTTTCGCTTACAAAAAATAATGCGTGGATTGAACCTTCGGGATATTGCTTGAAAATTGGCGTTAAATCAGTTATTGCTTCTTGTGTTATTATGACAGGGTTGATTTCGCCATTGCTCCATTTCAGGAAATAGTAATTCTCATCGGGCACGGCTTCATATCTAATTGTATCTTCGTCAATGGTTTCGGAAGTTTTTTTATAACCGTTTTGAAATTTTTCAATTACGTCTGCCTTGCAAAAAATCGCAGTATAAGTTCTGTCTGAAACAATATTTATCGTTACCACACTATCGGTTAGTGCTGAATATTCTTTCCAACCAATAAACCGATAGCCGTCTTTGCCTGCGGCGGATATTGTTACTTTTGAGCCTTCCGCATAATCGCCCGTTCCAGTAACTGTTCCTCGTTCGGGATTGCAGGCTACTTCAATGTGGAATTTCGTTTTTTCCTCTTTACACGAGTTGAAAGCAACCAAAAGTGCCAAAGCGGCGATAGCGGATTTGAAAATGTTGGTGGTCATAGTTGGTATGGTTTTAAATTTTCAATTTATTCTGAATTCTGAATTCGTAATTTCTAACTCCTAATTCCTACCTCCCAAATATTCGTGAATCGAAATTGCCGCGGCGCGGGCGTTGGCAATGGTGTCGATAATATTCATTGGGGCGGTGCAGGCGCCAGCGGTGAACACTCCCGCAACGTTGGTGTTGTTGTAGCGCGTGTAGTTGTCGGCCGAGCGGAAGAATCGGTTTGCGCCGCGCTCAATGCCGAGTTGTTTGGCAACGGGCTCGTCGGTGTCGGCTTCCATTCCGCACATCAGCACAAGCAGGTCGGTGCGCATATGCAGGGGCTTGCCAATGAGCGTGTCTTCGGCTTTTATCTGAATCTCGCCGTCGAGATTGGCGGCCGCCTCCGAAATCTTTCCGCGCACAAACGTCACTTTCCACTTCTCCTGCGCCTCGCGGTAGAGTTCCTCGTAGAAAGGCCCGAACATTCTGATATCCATATAGAAACAGAAAACTTCGGTTTCGGGGTGGCGGCGTTTAATTTCGATTGCCTGTTTGACGGCTGTCACGCAGCAAACCTTTGAGCAATAGTTATTTCCGACTTTCTCGTCGCGCGAGCCAATGCAGTGCAGCAGAATCACGCGTTTCGGCACTTCGCCTTTCACGTTCTTCAGCGCATTGTTTTTCAGCATCGCCTCGAGTTCGAAACTGTTAATCACGCCTTGATAGATTCCGTAGCCGTACTCTTCTTTGCGAGCGGCATCGAACAGGCGGTAGCCAGTGGCCATCAGCACGGCGTCGGCCTCAAGCGTTTGGCCTTTGTCGGTTTTCAGCGTAAAGCGATTGTCAATCTGTTTGCAATCAGTCACTTGCGTTTCTGTCAGAATATCGATATTGGCATTTTTGACGTGCGAGAGCATCTCCTGCAGAACCTCGTTGGCGGGGCGCTTGTCGGGGAAGAGATTGTACATCTGCCTCAAATGGCCGCCCAGTTCACTCTCTTTTTCGATTAGCCACACGTGGTGCCCAAGCCCCGCAAGGCTTGCCGCAGCCTCAATTCCAGCGGGTCCGCCGCCAATTATCGCTATGTTTTTCTGTTGCATAATCATCAATGTTTTTTGCCCGTCCATTTGTCGCGCGGTGTGTATTGAATGCCCATCTTGTCGAGCAGCGGCTCCACGTCCACTTGGTGCATCTGCAAGCCCAACTCCCACGGGTCGTAGCCCAACACAAGACCTGCCATCTCCTCGTAGGTGAGCGACGGAATGCCTTGTCCGTCAGGGCCGTAGGTGGTGCCTTCCATCTGTTGGATTGTATATTGCCAACGGTCAAGGAACATTGCGCAGCCAGGGCAGTTGGTCACAATAAAATCGGGTTTGTACGGCGCCATCGACTCAAATTTCTTCTTCGAGTTGGCGACTGAATATCCGCGGTTGGCCATCACCAGATAGTTGCGGAAGCCGAAACCGCAGCAGTGGCGGCGTTCGGGGTAGTCAATCGGGGTGCCGCCCCACGCATCCACCATTCCTGTAAGCACGCGCGGGAACTCCGCTCCGCCAACGCCCTTTGTGGGGAACATCTTTGCATAATGGCAGCCAATGTGGTCAACCACCTTGAGCGGCTCGCCAGTCTTCACATTCACCAGCGGGCGAACCATTTGCGCGGCAATCTCGTTGCGGAATTTATAGATAGTGTCCGACGTGTGGGCAATGTTTTTCGGTTTCTTGAACTCGCGGCGGGTGGCGTCCCAAAGATATTGGCGCACCCTAGCCTCCTCTTCGGGGAATTCCTCCCACGTGTGCAGTAGTTCGGTGTAGAGTCCGAACGACGTGACGCACGAAATGGCCATATTCTCATATCCAGCCTCCGTCATCAGCGCAAAATGCCGCGCAATGACGGTTTCGGTGGTCTGCATCGGCACAAGGTCAGAGTGGTAGGCGATTCCCGTGCAGGTGGTGTGGTTGGGGTCGTCGAAAAGGTCCTTGCCCAACTTGTCGCGCATAATGTTGAGATAGGCGCGCTCCGACGCGGGGAAGAACGTCTGCCGAATGCAACTCCGACAGTAGTAGTAGTGGTCGTCGGCTATATCTTTCTGATATTTAGCCCACAAGTTCTGTTTTGCAACGCATTGTTCACTCATCGTAGTCGGAATTTGTTTTGAAAACCATATTCAGATAGTCGCCGTTCTCAATATCGACGCCCATCTCCTTGGCCTTCTCGGCCGAATATTTCTCAATGCAGTCATACATCTCGGTTCCGCCCGTCACATCGAAGATTCGCTTGAGTTCGTCAAGGTTTTTTTGGTCGATTTTGCGCAGCGGGCCCGCACCCTCTTTCTTGTACGGAATGTCCAACTTGGCCATAAACTCTTCGGTGTTGTTGTAGATACTCTCCCAGTTGGGGCCTTGCTCGGGGTGCATCCAGGGTGTGACAATGTCGGGATAGACGCAGTAGCCGCGCTCCAGAATGCTATGCCCCACGGTGCGCTTGATTGCAAACTGCTGACGGCCCTTCTCCGAGCAGGTGAAGTAACCCAGTTTGACCGACAGTTTGCGCAGCGCCTGAATGACGAATCCAGGCGTGTTTCCACGCGGACAGCGGGTTTTGCAACTCATACACTGCCCGCAGTACCAAATGGTTTCCGATTTCAGAAGGGTCTCAATCACGGCCTCGTCTTTCTTCTGCACCTCGTCCACAATGCGGCGCGGGTCGTAGTCGTAGAACTCGGCGGCAGGGCACACGCCCGTGCACATTCCGCAGTTCATACAGGCGTTCAGTCCCTCGACAAAACGCACATCTTCCATCAATTGGTCGTAAAGTTTGCCCATACCCACCTATTAACGCTGCAAAAGTAGGGGTTAGTAGGCAGACGCGATAGCCATTTTATGCCTAAAAAAAGGTGGTATTTATACTTAGTGGGGAGATTTTTCGGGGGATTGAAGTGCGTTTTTTGAACAATCCACTCACCCACCCTCAGGCATAAAAAAAACACCGCCTGATATTTGGGCGGTGTTTTTTTGCGTTTTCGAAAAACTTAGAATTTACGGACTGCGCACACACTGAAATTGGATTGGAAGCCTGCCATTGCTCCCATACTTCCATTAAAGTATGAGAAAGGCATACCGTCGCTGTCCAGAGTTGACGTCCAATAATTTCCATCTATACCTGTACCGCCAACTGCTTGCAGTGCTGCGCTAACCACCGTCGCGTTGTTGATGAGCGTTGAAACCTCATTCTTGGCGGGGAAATACCAACCAGTCTGATATTCCGCTGTCAAGTTGGTGACAACATTACTATAGTTGATTGCCCATTGCCAGGCTGGATAATAACTCATATCGTCGGTGATGGAATAGTTGTTCAACGAACCATCATCGTCGTGGCTCTCTGCATACAACTTAGCAGCAAAATTTGAATCATAGTAAATTTGAGCATTAGCCGTAGCCCAATTCATGGTAGCACTTTGCACCAGACCTACACCTTTTTTAGCACTGGCATCAAAAATCACGGCAATAGCAGACGGTTTCTGCGCATCGGTTAGACTTGTGTAGTATTCGGCCGAACCATCACTGAACACGATGTCACCCACGGCCAATGTCGCTCCTGGCTGTTTAGAACCGATGTAGGACGTGGTTCCACCGTTGCTGTTTGCGTCTGCGTTACGGACAATGCGGAAGCCCATATTTGACTCTCGAGTATAATTGTATTTAGCATCCTCGCCATCTGCAACCTCATCATTTTCTCCATCATACCATACACGCTTACAATCTGAATCATATTTATAGGTGTTACACCACTCATTATAGTTGCCATTGGCGATTAAATCATGTTCGTGCTGGAGAAGATAGTTGAACTCGGCCGATGTTAGCAGACGATAGCCATTAGCAGAGAAATTGAACTTGAAATTACCACCATCTGAATCCCAACCTGTACCATCCGAAATATCATTGGAATAGTACTTACCTTCTACTTGCGCCGCACTCCAATATTCCCATTTTCCCGCGGCTTTAGGGTCGGTAACATCATCAATACTATATACAGGATCCTTGTGTTCGGCCATACTAAGCAAGTTGCAATAAATTATGGCATCAATCCACGATACGTAGTAAGCCGGAGTGTTTTTCTTGGCTTCTTCACTGGTTTCTGATGGTTGTAAATCCGAGTGTTCGCTATGAACTGCACCGTAGTATGTCATCAATTGCTCATACTCATACTGGCTCACCAAATGATTGCACACCAACAAACTTGGAATAATCATATTATTATCATCCACAAAGTCATTATCATTCCAACCGACATTGTAACTTCTATCAATTGTTCCACCATCAACCTTAGTAAACCCTTCAGGCATTCCGCCGCCGTTATTTGATGTGCCGCCGCAAGATATCTTTTCCAGAATGCCGTTGCTGGCAATTCCATAGCAATTATTGTCTTTGCGTGTAACATCAAATCTTGCGCATGCGTCTGATAGCGAAACTCCATCACTAACTCCAATCAAGGCTCCATCATAATCGTAATCCTCTGGGGTGATGGTGGCTATTTTCTCTGTGCCTTCATTGAGTCCGGCAACGGTGACTATTGCACCTGTTTCAAGCCATACATCGTTGCTGGCATCGACAACCGCTCCAGCATACAATATGAGTTGGCTTCCATTATAAACCTGCATGCCAGAACCTTGGTCGCCATGGTTGTTGCGTATCACACAACCCTCTTTTATTTTGAGTGTTGAATTTCCTACAACCACCACTCCATTAGTGTATTCTCCGTCCGCGCCACAATTTTCAATCAGCACGCCAGAATCTAATATCACATGCGAGGGGCGATTTCCATCTGATGCATCACCCACATAAAGGCCTACATTAGTACTGGTTATCTTTATGTTTTTTAAAGTAAATGTTATTTCTTCTTCTGATGTTCGGATTATAAGTCCATTGATTATATCTTGCGGCACACCACTAACAAGGCTTGTGGTTCCTTCAATACGAACTGTTGCTGCTTTATCCTCATATATATCCAAATAACCTTCTTCTTCAATTGTGCCTGTTACCTTTATCACATAATTTGTTTCGCTGCTGCCATTTGGGTTTCCTTCGTTGATGAACGATGATACTTTATAAATGGTTGCAAACGGATAGTCTTGGCTACTGTTTTCGTAATCATCGCTTGCATTTTCACCACCGACCCAGATTGTTGTTGCATCACTGGTGCCATTTCCCTTCTTCTGCACTGCACCCTTATCACTAATCTCATAACCTTCGTTGGCTAATGCGAAGCGATTGAATGGCAGATCACCTTCAAATCCATCAGCACGTTCAAGCACTGGCTGACCAAGCATTAATTCATAGTCATAATAATCAATGTAGGTGATGTAGTCATCATTATCATTGTATGTGAACTGTCCGTCAATCATTATCTTATTGCTCGTTTTCACCTGATGCGGTTTGGCCGAGCCGCTCATTGTGAAGGTGCCGTTGCCCGAAATCTCCACATATTCATCATTTACGCCATCAGAATTCGTATCACGTCCTTTCACTTCGCCGCCGTGCATAACAACATTGCCTTCTGCGTAAACGCACGCGGCTTGCGAACCTTCAAGCATTGTAAGTTTGTCACCACCACGTATGCCCACATTAATAGTGATAACCGCATTTTCGCCCAATGTCAAATTGCCATAGGTCTCGTCTTGTTCATAAGTAAGTGCGTCGATTGTCAGATTCTTCACAATCACTGGTGTGGAAGTATACACTTGCAACCAACCTAACGAACCAGCATTGCCCCCACTTTCTGGTGCGCCATCAAGGGTGATACTGTTGGCCGCTCCTCCAGAAAGATTCTGATTGCTAAGTTGTCCATTGATTTTCAATATATAATTTGTGGTCATTCCTGTCATGCCACCATAAGCAGCATTCTCTATGGATCCAAATGGATGGTCGCTTGTGCCATCGCCGATTTCTACTCCAGATTGCACATAGATTGTTTTTGTCCACTCGGGGAAAAGCAGAATCATGTCGTCGGTGGCTTGAACAAGATATGAGTCAAAATCGATTGACGAAAAAGTTGGTTGTTCGTGAGTTGCATCATCCATTTTCATTCTCAACCAACCGTCAAATTCACAGCCATTGGGAATGGTAAGTACACCAGTATTTGGTGCGGATATTTCGCTGCCAACAGGAAGCACTGCCACACTGATTGGGTTTACAGATGAAAAATCACTCATAAATAAAACTGCACATCCCTGCTCCAAATTGCCGTTGGAGTTAACCAAATAATAGATTGGCTCGTCGTCTTGACTTTCCTGATAAGGTGCCACTGCAAACTTGCCGCAAACATTGGCAAGAAGTTCTGTATTTGCACATTCAAGCACTTGCACATCGTTTGTTCCGTCAGGATAGTTTGCCGGAAGAATCATTGCCACGGTGTCGGCAGTGGCTGTGAAGTCGCTGCCAAGCGTGATTTTATTGCCAGTTTCGGTAAGTATCACATTTCCAGCAACAGCCTGGCCGTTGAGTGTCAGCGAACCGTCGTTGAAAATGTCGGTTCCGTTGTTTCCGCCAACCATACCGCCTGTCATAACAATTTCACCGTCGTTATAGACAGCCACATGTGCATCTCCAACTGTGTTGCCAGTGATTTGCGTTCCGTCACCAATGGTGAGTTTTGAGCCCGCGTGAACATAAACACCAACGCCAACAGGCGATTCCGTATTGTTGTTAACACTATTGTCAGTAATCAATACATTTTCAAGCAAGACATTTGTTGGTTTTAATACATAATTATTATCATAAATTTGGCCAATTCGCAATGCACCTTCCCCACTGTAGTTTTTACCTCCAGTCAGTTTCAGGTTTTTGAGAGTTACTGTAAAGTTCTCGTTGTCAGGGGCGATAACCATCACTGCGTTGTTTTCACCAGTCGCCCTGAAGCCGTTCTCGCCAGAGTCGCTGCCCTCAATGGTGAGTGATCTTGCAGAAATCTCTCCCAAAACATCTTGAGATTCATGACTCGAGAGCATTCCATTCACATGGATATACCAATCGAGATTGCCGTCTTTGACTTCATCAAGTGCCGCCGCAAGTGATGGCAGAGCAGTTTCGGCAGTCAGACCGTCGCCGTCTTTATCTGGGTCAACATAGAGATGTGCCTCCGTTGGATCATCCTGCACAAGACGGACGGGCATATAAGAACCATCGTTTGGATAATAACCAGCAACAGTCGATCCTGTAGAACCTAAACAAGTATAAATGGCACCTTTTATATCATAACTATCTTGGCCACCATTTGATGCTGTCCAATAATACAAATATATAGTGCTGCCGTTGCTGTCATTATGGCTCGCAGATTGCCAATCACCATAATTATCTTGCATTCCGGAAGCCGGCAGGAAGACTGCTCCTGCGCTCTCCATCTTTGCCCATTGTTGAGCATCATACTCATTTGTAGCCCATGCTGTGTTCCCTGTTCCATTTAATGTTGTATTAAATGTAATGCCTTGAGGTGCTTCAGTCCAGTCATCAGGAAGCAATACTAGTCCCGCATAGCGGTTTACACGTGCAGGGGCGCGCAAACTAGCGGCATTTTCGCGAGAATTAACCAAATAGAGCCATTCATCCATCGTAAGTGTACGCCAATTGGCATCACCGCCATTGCTGATGGTATTGTGAACACCCCAATCGTATTGGGCATTGTCACCCGTCATACCCGAAATATGGAGTAAATTGTGAATAGTTTTGGTTCCACCACCAACTGTTACCGTTTCTGAATAGTCGCGTGTATATGGTTGAACGCCGTTATAGCCAGAAGACCCCCAGCCAAAATGGTCAATCCATTCGGCATAGTCGGGTCCAATATTGGTGGTTAGGTCATTCAAGTTTGTGTTATAATTATATTGACAAGAGAACGCTAATTTATCAATGTCAACAGCATCGTATTGGTGTTCGGCAAACCGCCACGTGTTGGTGCTACCTTGATATTGCAAGTTACCCTGGCTGAATTTCACAGTCTTGCCCTCGGCTACGGAAAATGATTTGGCCTGATAGCTTGAGACGATTTTCTCATTCCATTTAGCATAGAGTGTAAGTGTGCTGCTGGCGAGCATTTCGGGCAATGCTGTCACCTTGTTCGAATATTCGCCTTCATTGTATATTTCGTACCAGCCATCAAACTCATAGCCTTCGCGCACAACATCATCGGCCGTATAGAAGGCAAATCCTTGCCAACTTGGTCCCGTAAGCGTGGTTGGCTTATTCGGGTCAACCATACTGCCTCCGCACAATTCATATTTCAAAGTGAGATTTTTCTCAAAAATAGCCGTATACTCAACATCTTCACTTATCTCAACATTATTCAGTGTCGCCGTAGTCAAACTTTGGTCGTCATTCCAGTACTTAAAGACGAAGCCGTCATTTGCAACAGCCTCCAGCGTCACTTTTTCGCCTTTAACTATAAATGCATACCACTCTGTCGGCTGCGGAGTTGAACCGTCCAATGTTGCCACTGTAACATCAGCCTCGCTAAGTTGGATTTCTTTTCCATCTTTGTCTTTAACTATAACCGATCCAACACCTTCTTGCGATATTTTTACGGTGAGTTTGTTGACTTTTGCAAATACTGCCGTATAAGTGGTTTCATCAGGAATTGTCACGGTACGCACCGATTCTGTATTTTCTTGATTATCTCCCCAATACACAAACACATAACCATCATTTGGCTGGGCTGTCAGCGTTGCTGTTGTGCCATAGGTCATATCTCCTTCAACCGATACAGAACCACCCACCTTGTCAGAACCGATGGTTTCAACCTTTGTGCTGATAGTGTATATTCGTGGTGTTGATGTATATTCAGCCGTGTAAGTAGCAGTGCCAGTTACAGATTTAAGTTCACCTTCTTTCCAACCTGAGAATACATATGAATTGTAATTGTCAGTCTCTTTTGTCGGATTATTTCCATTTTCATCATATACAGGCACTGTGCCATATTCAACTTGCACGGTTTTTAGCAGTGAGCCGTCAGCATCATAGAAGGTGATGGCGTAAGTCCTTTTTTTCTCACTAAATACAGCAGTATACTCTGCATTTTCGGTAGCCTCAACAACTTCCTGATCCCAATGTGAGAACTCATAAGAGAATTCTTCGGTTTCGGCTTTCGTCGGCAATTTACCATTCTTATCATATACTGGCATTTCTCCTGCTTCCCAATATGTTTCTTTGCGCGCTCCGTCAACAATCCATGTTATTGTGACTGTGTTTAAACGCTCCTTGGCTTCGAACTGCGCCTCGTAAGTTTGTTCGCCCTGCACGGTTGTGGTCTCTGCTATTTCAGGACTCCAGCCGATGAACGAATAAGTATTCTCCGCGTCAGCCTCTTTTTCTGGTGTTTTACCTTCATATACGGGCTTTTGGCCGTATTTAACATAGGTCGATTGCAGTGTTTCGCTGCCGTTCACAAACTTCACCAAGAAAGTGTCGAGTGCGAATGTCGGGGTGAGTTCCCAATCGGCTTTAACCTCTATTTGGCGCTCGCTTTCTGTGTTGCCGTCGTTCCAACTAACAAAGTGATAATGCTCATCGGCGATGGCTTTAATTGTGGCCTTGTCTCCATAGTTGTAGGTTTCCGCGCCTTCAACTCTACCGCCTTCGGTGGGGTTCACCTTAATATCATAGGTATTGATATCGAACAAGGCTGTGAACGCGATGGCACCTGTGAACCGCGTTGTGCGGGGATTGATGGTGTTGCCGTCGCTCCATTGTGCAAAGTGATAACCTTCAGCATTTTTGGCTTCTAAAGAGACAATCTCGCCATAAACCTGGTTTCCTGAAACCTCAACTGAGCCATTCTCTGCCAGAACATCAACTTTGCGCTCCACTCCTGCCTTTGAGTTAATGACGGCAGTTACCTTCACATACTTGTCGGTGCCATCAGATGTCATCACACCAAAACTGATTGTCAGTTCGTTGTTTTGTTTGAGCGGCCAAACAAGCACTTTGGCTGTGTCGGTCGTGGCATCGGTCATAACCACAGCGGCCTTCGCACTCTCGAATGCAGATGTTACATTGCCATCGGCATCAAACAGAATGTAACTGTTGCCGTCGGCGTCAACCGATAGCGCGGGAGCAAACAAATCGCTGCCGTAGATTTTCAGCAACTGGTAACCACCGGCCTCACCCAAAACAGCGGCTGTCTGAGCGCATTGCAATGCAACTATTTCGTTTATCGACAATAGTGTATCTGCAATTAGTTTACTTTCAACCGATTGTGCCTGTTCTCCAAGCAACACAATGTTGGCATTCACTTCAGCACCCTCGGTGTTAGTTGCAAACAGTTGCTCATCGCTTTCTGTATTTGTAAGCACAAACAAATCGGTATTGATTTTGGTGTTTTCGGGGGTGATTGACATAATGTTGTTGCTGGTCTGCTTGTCCTGCATGGCAAAATTTGTGGCTGTGAGCGTCGACTGCTCGCTTGTGATTCGCATCAGGTCAGGATCGCCGTCTTTGGCAGCGCGGCGTCCGCTCACTGCAAATCCCGTGCGCATGGCTTTGCCCTCATTATCATCAATATAGGCGCGTGTGCCTTCCACATTGTCAACTTTCAAGATGGTGTTGGACTCGGCGTCTTTGGCTGCTCTGCGGCCAGCAACCGCAAAACCAGTGCGCATGGCCTTAGCCTCCTCATAATCAACATAGATGCGCGTGCCATCGGCATCAATCACCATATATCTATTTGAGTTTCCATCTTTTGCCGCCCTGCGCCCTGCCACTGCAAAGCCTGTGCGCATGGCCTTGCCAGCAGTCTCGTCAATATAGATTTTCGTTCCATAATTGTTAACCTCAAAGAGTTTGATGTTTTCGCCCTTAGCCGCCCTGCGTCCTGCCACCGCAAAGCCTGTGCGCATGGCTTTTCCGTCATCGTCAACATAAATCTGCGTGCCGTCGGCTGTAATCTCCATATACTTATTGTCAGCATCGCCCTTGGCTGCTCGGCGGCCTGCCACTGCAAATCCTGTACGCATGGCCTTGCCCGAGTTCTCGGTTGAATCATCATCGATGAATACACGTGTGCCATCAGCATTTATTTCCAGATATTTACCATCATCTTTAGCCGCTCTGCGCCCTGCCACTGCAAAGCCTGTGCGCATGGCCTTGTCGCCGTCTTCTTCGTTATTGATATATATCTGAGTACCAGTTGAACTTACCGTGAACAAATCAGCGTTCAAGTCTTTAGCCGCTCTGCGCCCTGCCACTGCGAAGCCCGTGCGCATGGCCTTACCTCCAGCAGTATCTTCATCACTGACAAACACCTGCGTACCATCAGCCGTCACACTGAAAATGTCGGCCTCACCGCCTTCTTTGGCTGCTCTGCGGCCTGCCACCGCAAAACCTGTGCGCATGGCTTTGTTGCTGGTGCTGTCGGCATCGTCAACAAACACGCGGACGCCATCGCGATAAACGGCGAAAACCACGTTGCCGTCTTTGTCTTTAACCTCGAAAAGAGCATCGCTGTCAGATTTCGGCTCGCCAGCCTGAATGGTGCTCACTGCACCAGCTGCAGGTGCGTACATGGCATAAGGCGCTGGCTGCAACTGTATGGTTCCCAAATCGATATAACTGTTGCCGCCATTCGGATCGGCCTCAATTTTCATCATCACCTTCATCGAACTCCAAGGAACATCGGCAAACTTTCCGCTCACCGCTGTACCCTCTCCCACATTCACCTGAACGTTACCGTACTGGTTGGTTTTAGGGGTGTGCGTCTCGCTATAGACAACCTGCCCTTCATAGATGAGACTGAACCGCATGCTAATTTCTTGATTACTAACCAATTCGCCTTTTGCATTGCGAATCACCGCCTGATAGGCGAAACTGTTCTGAGCCTCAACTGTCGCAACCATTGCAACCATCAGGCAAACCATTGCCACTACCCTACGTAACATTGTTTTCATCGAAAAAAATTTGAATATGGAGTTAAAAGTGTCTTTCTGCGTTTCGCGACTGCAATATTTATTCATTTTTATGGTATTTATTTATCTGATATATTGTTAATTAAATTCATTGACGTTATAAATCACATTCTTGCAAAGATAGCATTTTTTATGTCCACATTCCCCGTTCCAAATTTTTCGTTATTTTCGTTTTCAAAACTGATTTTGGCAATGGAATACAAACAATTCGTTTTCAATCCGATACAGGAAAACACCTACGTTGTTTACGATGAGACTGGCGAAGCGGTCATCATTGATGCGGGCAATTTCAATGAGCGTGAGAATACGGCTCTGGACGATTTTGTCAGCGGCAAAGGCCTGACTGTCAAGGCGGTGCTGTGCACTCACTGCCACTGGGACCATATTTTCGGGCTCGACTGGGTGGCGCAGCAGTATCAGCCGCAAATCTACTGCCACGCCGCCGACCTGGCGTGGATTGAGAATTTCGGCCACATCTGCGAGAGTTACGGTTTCGGCGAGCGCACAGTGGCCTATCCCACAAAGTTTTACAGCAATGGCGACATTGTCCGTTTCGGCAAGTCGGAACTGAAAGTGTTGAGCACGCCTGGGCACTCGCAGGGCGGTGCGGCGCTCTACAGCAAGGCCGACAATCTGCTTTTCAGCGGCGACACGCTGTTTTTCAACAGCATAGGCCGTGCCGACCTGCCTGGCGGCGACGAGCAGCAACTTATCGAATCGATTAAAAACCAACTGCTTACCCTGCCCGACGACACCGCAGTGCTGCCTGGCCACGGCTTGCAGACTTCAATCGGATTTGAACGCACCAACAACCCTTATCTGCAATAAACTATGGAACAGCACTCGCAAAACCTTCTGACTGACAAAATGTTAGCCACCATCGGACTGATGACGGCCGAAGCGTCGCAGTTTGCTGACCGCAACTCGATGCTGCAATATGTGGCCAATACCGTGGCCGCGGGCTTCGATGCAACCGACGGCGTTTTTGTGTCGATAGTTTACAAGGGCATCAGTTACACCAACGGGCTGGCGGCTGACGCTGCCGAGCGCATATCGGTGCCCGTGGTGATTGTGGGCGAAGTGAAGGGCTCGATAAACGTGTCGTGGCCAACAGCGCGCAATGTAAGCGATGCCGCTGACAATCAGTACATTGAGTGCGTTGCCGACATTATCGCCACACAAGTGATGCGGCTCAAATATGCCGACATTAAAGTGCAGAACCGCGAGAGAATCAAAGAGTTGGACGCCATCAACTATACAACGCAGATTGTGAAGCACGGCCTGCCCATCGACGAGACGCTGCAGAGCATTTGCAATATGCTGCCCCGCGCGTGGCTGCACAACGACTGGGCTGCGGCGCGCATCAAATTTCAGGACAAACAATACACGAGCCTGAATTTTATGGTGACGCAATGGGGTATGAATGAGCAGTTTGCGACCATCGACAATAAAAAAGGAAGCATTGAGATTTACTATCTGCGCGATTTTGAGCAGAGCGGCGAGCCCGTTTTCCTGCCCGAAGAGCGCAACCTGCTTGCCAACATTGCAAGGCTCATCACGGGCTACCTTAACAGTTTCAAAGGCAGCGAGATAATCCTGCAAAAGGCCGTCATCGACGTGCAGCAGCACCGCACCGACCAACTGCGGCGCTCGCTTTCGAAAGAGCACAAGCCGCTTCAGCAGTACTTCAACCAACAAATGATGGACAAGTACGTCTATTTGGATATGATGAAGTACAAAATCAAGCATATACTCTTTGTATCAACACTTTACGACGCCTTCCTGCTCGAAAATGACGACACGTTTTTCGAGAAGTTTATGGGCGAAATCTACCAATACAGCCTTTTCTCGCTGCCACGAATCACGGGCGTCTCGTCGGAAGAAGACGCTCTCGAGATTCTCGAAACCACGCCCATCGACCTTGTGATTCTAATGGTTGGCATCGACCGCGAGTCGCCCATCGCCTTGAGCGCCAAAATAAAGGAAATGAACGACTCGATTCCCGTCTATCTGCTTATCAATAAGAAGGATGACGAGAAATACTTCAACAATCTGATACCCACCATCACATCGGTCGACAAAATGTTTGTCTGGACGGGCGACACGTCGATTATCTTCGCCATTGTCAAGTCGATAGAAGACAGCGTGAATGTGGCCAACGACACCAAGGTGGGCCTGGTGCGCGTGATTCTGCTAATTGAAGACTCGCCGTCGTATTACTCTCGTTATCTGCAGATTCTGTACTCGATTGTGTTCGACCAAGTGCAGAAACTGCTGCCCGAAGTTGAGAAGAACGAACTGAACAAAATCACAAAAATTCGGTCGCGGCCGAAGATTCTGCACGCGCGGAATTACGAAGAAGCCATCGCTATCTTCAACAAATACAAGGACTTTCTGCTGTGCGTGATTTCGGACGTTGAGTTCGATTGGGGCGGCAAGCCCGACAAGCAGGCGGGCCTGAAGTTTGTGAAATATATGCGCGAGCAGGTTTTCAGCGTGCCTGTGATTCTGCAATCGACTGAAGACGTGCAACTTGAGAACGCATCGGAAAACAAGATTTTCTTCATCAACAAAAACAGCGCAACCCTGTTCGACGACCTGCGCCGCCACCTGATTAAGTATCTGGGCTACGGCGATTTTCTGTTCCGAACCAAGGACGGCAAGGACATTGGGGTGGCCCACTCGCTGCGTGAGTTTGAAATGCTCATCCACGACGTGCCGCAGG
>JAEEPS010000112.1 GCA_016284875.1 Salinivirgaceae bacterium
TGCAACTGCCAAACCTGTCACCATGGCCTTGTCGCCATCAGTCTCTTTGTCGTCAAAATAGATTTGTGTGCCGGTTGTGTTGACAGAGAAGTAATCGTTTGTGGCGCCATCCTTGCCAGCACGGCGGCCTGCCACTGCAAAACCTGTGGGAACGGGTTTGCCCCCATCATCGTCGATAAAGACTTTTGTTCCTTCGGCATTTACGGCAAAAATATCACTAGTGCCCTCTTTTGCTGCACGGCGGCCTGCCACAGCAAAGCCAGTTGGAACGGGTTTGCCATCGCTCGCCGCCTCCTCGTCAACATACACGCGCACGGCGTTCGGGTAAACGGCAAACACCACATTTCCGGCTTTGTCTTTCACCTCGAACAAGGCCTCCTCGGTTTCGCCGGCAGCCGTCACATCGAGTTTCTTCAGAGCAATCTCATCGGTGGCAACCCATGTTGTGCCGTCGTGCACCAGTGTTTGTCCCTTTGAACCAGACACTTGCATTCCATCGCGGCCCGAGTCACCCTTGTCGCCCTTGTCACCTTTATCACCTTTCGGGCCTGTCGGGGCGGTAAACTCTGCCCAGTTGCCGCTGTCCTCGTTTGGCTGCTTGGCCGAAGTGAAATCGGTTTGGGCAATCCACATTGAGTTGATGTTTGCATCGTTTCGGCTTGGCGCGAAAACATAATCACCTGATTTATATTGAGTTCCTTGCGCCCAGTTGCCTTTGTTTGTCAAGCCTGTTCCGGCATCACCTTTGTCACCCTTGTCTCCTTTCGGGCCGGTGTCACCCTTGTCGCCTTTCTCGCCGGTTTCACCCCTCTCGCCTTTTGCGCCGGTGTCACCTTTGTCGCCCTTCAGACCTTGCTCGCCAGTGTCGCCTTTCTCACCCTTCTCGCCGCGCTCACCTTTCAGGTTGCCCGATACGTAGGTGTTGCCGTCGGTGGTGGTGATGGTTAGAATGCCATCGTTGAAAACAGCGTTGGCAATGCCCGCGCCAGCCTCGCCGGCGGGAGCAGTAAACTCAACCCAGTTGGCAGCGTCGTCTTTCGGTTCTTTGGCCGATGTGAACTCGCCTTCGGCTATCCACATGGTGTTGGCCGACGGGTTTGTGGCGCTTGCCGCAAAAACATAATCGCCTGTCTTATATTGAGTTCCGTTAACCCATGCACCACGGTTGGTGAGGCCTGTTCCCGGATCACCCTTGTCGCCTTTGGCACCTTTCGGGCCCTGCGGTCCGGGGTCGCCTTGCTCACCTTTCTCGCCCTGGTCGCCCTTCTCACCTTTGTCGCCGCGCTCACCCTTCTCGCCTTGGTCGCCTTTGTCGCCCTTGCTGGTGGTTGAAGTGGTGGCGAAATAGGCGTACGGCACTTTCTGCAGTTGGGTGGTGCCGAGGTTGGTGTACTCGGTACCGCCGGCAGGGTCAATCTCAATCTTCATCGAGATGTTGCCCTCGGACCAGTTCACTTTGGCAAACTCGCCCTTCACGGGAGTTCCGGCGCCAACCGTCACACTCAGCACGCCATAGGCGTTGGTGGTGGTTTTCTGCGTCTCCTGATAAACCTCAGTCTTGCCATCGGCCGCAATCAGCGTCAGCCTCAACTGCACCTGCGAACTGCTAACCAATTCGCCCTGCGCGTTTCGCACCACAGCCTGATAGGTAAAGCCGTCGGTTTGAGCATTCACCACATCCGACGCAAAAACCATTGCGCCGGCCACAACGGCTGTTGCAATCCATTGTCTGATTTTCCACATTTTCTTCATGTTAATCAATTTTTTAGTTTGAATATTATTAGTTGTTTACATAATTAAGCATACGCATAACTCACAAAACAAAATCAAATGCTTTTTCCGCTTGAGAACATGATGTTTCATTTGGTCTAGCAAAAATAAAAAATATATGTCGACATTCAAAATTCCGCACGGGCAAATGCAGAAAAAAAAGACCAATATCAGCAAACACAAAAAGATCTTGCGGCTTGAAATTATTTTAATGTTTAATCAGGAACAGGGCTAAAAAGAAAAAAGCTTGTTGTAAGGCAATTGTCCAATATTATTCAACCAAATTAATTAACCCATGAAAAAAATACTGTAGCCCTAAAAGAAGAGATAAGGTCATAGTTAGACATAAAAGAAGAGACCTTACAACAAGCTTTTCAAAGAACTATAACCTTACCGACACAAAGATAGAACTAGTTTTTAATATGGCAAGCACTTAATAGCAATTTTTTATTAAAATTTTTATTTTTCACAAAATATTGATAATCAATATTAAAGCAATTTTTAAAAAGCATTCTGCCGGCAAATTGCCAAGAGTCAGGCCAACTTTTCTTATCCGATTTTCGTGTAACGAGACCATCTTTTCGTCAAAACAATCATACCATCTCATCAATAATGTTGGCGAAAATACCCGTCGCAACTGGTTCAAATAGGCCTTGCTTTCATTTTACGCCATAAACGCAGCAAGTTTTTGTCATTTCATAAATGCCGATAATCACAAATAATTTATATTTGGATTCGAATTCGAACATATACAATATATATATGTATAAGCGCTTATTCTCTGTAGCATTGCTTCTCGGCATAATGCGGATTGGGTTCGGACAGGATGCCGCCCTCTCCTCGTCGGGCAGTTATATGAAGGAGTACAACCGAAACTCTCTCACCATTTTTCTGGTTGAAGGCGGAAGATACCATTCCGAACTGAAATCGGCCATGAAGAATGTGGTTGTGCCTGCAAAATTCGATAACAACATGCTCTCGAAGCGGGTTTTGCCGCCGCTGCAGAGTTCTGATGCTGTGAAAGCGGAACTCGAATCGATGGACGTTCCAAAGCAGATACTCTCAAAATGGTTCTCGCGCAACGATGACGGGCGGTTCAGCATGTCGGTCATCCACGAGCGCGGCCTCTACAACGCCACCGATGCCGATGTGCTTGAGGCCTCGGCAACAAAACTGGGACTTGCCAAACTCCAGGACGCGGGCGAGAAACTAATCCGCCAGTCGTATGTGATGGTGATTTGCTTCGGCGAGATAAAGACTATGGAGCAGATTTACAATGAGATGGACGAATCAAAACGGCAGGCCGCAAAAGCGCTCGGAATGGAATTCAAGCCTGTAGTGCGCATCAAGAACGGATTCCGCGCCGAGGTGGCAGGTTTTCTCTATCGTCTGGCCGATGTGCCTGAAACAATGAACGATTTCTACTCAAACATGTGGATTTTCGACGACGACTCCCCATCAACAGTGGCCGAGAAACGTCAGAAATTCGACTCCGCGCCGTTCAAACTCTCTTATGTGACATCGGTCAACACAACGGTGGAGGCTACTGAGCCGAACATGGGCAACCCCACTGGCAGATCGGAGATGCTGCGCCGCCTGCTCAACAATTCTGTCGACGGACTCGTGAGCGCTTTCGAAAACAAGATTGAGGAGTGGAAGGTCAGGACACCGCTGTACAGCACATTCCCGCTCCGCGCAAAAATCGGCACAAAGGAGAACCTGCAGGTTGAAGACCGCTACTTTGTTTATGAGTACCAGACGGATCGCCACGGCCAGGTGACACCAAAGCGCCGAGGAGTGATTCGTGCTAAAAAAGTGGTGAACAACAGCCACATAGCCGAAGGCTCGGGCAATGAGAATCTGCGGCAGACAACATCGAAATTCTACCAGATTGCAGGCCACAAGCTGGAACCAGGAATGTTTCTGGAGCAGAGCAACGATTATGGCTGCGGCGTCACTTTCGGAGTTTCGGCAGGCGCGCTCGGCGGTATATATCTGAGCGGCGAATGCCTTCTGGGCCAATACATTGGGCTCACTCAAACGAAATTTTTCATGGGCGGCCACCTCGGAGCCAACACCTTCGACCTAACCAAATGCGGAAAATTCGGCTCAACGTCTGACTTTGCTGAGGCATCATTTGCGTTCTACGGCGGCGAACTTGGATTCTCGAAGGGCTTCTTCCTATTGAGAAATCTGTCAGTGTCGGGGCATGCGGGCCTGGCAATGGAATGGGCCGATGCCTTGGATACCAAAGTGAAGAAAAGCAGAAAAATTGAAGGCGCGCTCATCAGCGGCTTTTTCGGTATGGCAGGTGCACAAGCCGCCCTCAACATCCGATACAACTGGCAACTTGTTGGCGGAGTGAACTATTACGCTGAAATTGGCAACGCAAAACTCACCGACGGAACGGATGACGATGACACTAAAGATCTGGGAGTTACCTATTCTGAAATATTCGAAGGACGCGCTGGTTTAAATTTTAATTGCGGCCTACGCATCCAATTCTGATTTCGAAGCGTCTTATAGAAAATTGTCCGAAAAAAAGAGTCGGACTGAAACGAGAAACGAAAGATTGTCTATATTGTAAAGTTTTTTGAACAACAATATTTAAGTTTAACATAAATAAATTATTATGAGAAAATTAGTTGGAATTATTACGATGGGCATTGCAGCCCTGATAATCACAGGATGCTCATCGTCAGCAGGTGCTCAATCGCGCCACAAAGTGCGCAAACTTGAGTACAACAGCGCATATAACTACGAGGTGTCAACAATAGCAGTTGGCGTTGACGGAACCAAACTGGTGAAAGTTTGGGGACGCGGCAAAAAAGCCGAAGACGCGCAGCGCAATGCAATAAAGGAAGGCGTGGCTTGCGCTCTTTTCCATGGATTTCCTGCTGGAAGCAACGGCTCAGCCGCTCCAACACCAGCCATCATCAAAGACCCAGCCGCTGCTGACAAACATGCAGACTATTTCGAGAAATTCTTTGCTCCAGGCGGACAGTATCTGCAATACGTCAACCGCAGCACTGATGGCGCTTCGGCCGACCGC
Source organism: Salinivirgaceae bacterium (assembly GCA_016284875.1). GTDB lineage: Bacteria > Bacteroidota > Bacteroidia > Bacteroidales > SZUA-534 > RUG13583. The sequence goes on from JAEEPS010000112.1 coordinate 4,823, forward strand.
GTGAAGGAAAAAGGCGGATACAAAGTTGGCGTAACGCTGTCAATCGCCTACGACGAACTCCGCAAAGAGATGGAGCGCCAAGGCATAGCAAAAAGTTTGAATAGTGGATTTTAACTGATAACCAATAAACATTTATAACATGAAAAAGTTATTGTTTTTATCGGCAGCGCTGATGCTTGCCGCAAGCACATTCGGTCAGGCAAAGAAGCCGACCATCATGGTGGTTCCGAGCGACCGCTACTGCATTGAAAAAGGATATGTCATAAAATTCAACAATCAGGGCACCACAATCGAACTTCCTGATTACAAGAAACTTCTGCAAAACGATTCGGATATGCGTCTGGCTATCTCGAAGATAAGCGGCATAATGTCGGACCGTGAGTTCCCGCTGAAAGATTTGGAGCAGGAGTTGCGCAACATGTCGAACGAGTCGGCTGAAACATCTCTGCTGACAGGCTCGTTGGGCGGCAGCGTTGTTGAATCGCCCATCGACGCTCTGAAACGCACGGCTAAAGCCGACATCATCATGGACCTTGATGTTTCTATCGAGAAACAAGGCCCGAAAAACAGCATCCGCTTCATCCTGAACGGAATCGACGCCTACACAAGCAAGAACATTGCAAGTTCAACAGGCGTTGGCAGCCCGAGCACTTCGGCTTCAATTGGTCTGCTGATTGAAGAGGCCGTTTTGAGCCACATGGACGAGTTCGCAGGCCGCCTTCAGGCACATTTCGACGACATGTTCAACAACGGTCGCGAGGTGAAGATTATGGTGAAACTGTTCGACGGTTTCGACTCGAATCTTGAAGAAGAATATGAGTACAACGGCGAGAGCGAGGCTCTTGGCACATTCATCGAGGACTGGATGGACGACAACACAATGAACCACCGCTACAGTTTGAGCGACGCCACTGAAAACTTCCAGCGCTATGAGCAGGTCCGCATTCCGCTCTACTACGAGCGCAACGGCCGCCAACGTGCAATGGACACCCGCACGTATGTCAACAATCTGAAGAAATTCCTCTCTGACGAGTTTAAACTTGACTCAAAGGTTTATATGCGCGGCTTGGGTGAGGCCTGGCTGATTATCGGTGAAAAATAAAAAACTACGACTATGAGAAATTTATTGAAAATCATGGTTTTGGGCGTCGGAATGACGATGGCAACAGCCGTCTGCGCCCAGAACAATAACGGAAAGTCTGACGATGCGGCGCGCATTGCACTGGCTCCTGTCATCAACGATTCGAACCTGCCGCTTTCGGCCAAGCAGATGCTTGAGAACAAAATCCGCAAGATTTGCACTCTCAACGGCCTGGCAGGCGAGGGCTCAAACCCGCTGTTCTCGATAAAGGCATCGGTCGACGTTGTCAGCCGCGATTACACCGCCACCGCACCTCCAATGCACACTCTGGTTCTGAATGTCAACTTGTATATTGTTGATAATAAGAATGGTAATGTTTATAGTCAGACATCGGTTGAGGTGAAGGGTGCCGGACAAAACGAAACAAAGGCTTACTCGCAGGCTATCAAGAACATAAATCCGAAACAAGGACAGTTCAAGTCATTTGTGGAGCAAGGCAAAAACAAAATTCTGGAGTTCTACAACTCGCAGTGCGACTTTGTGATTTCGCAAGCACAGGCTCTGAAAAGCCAAGGCCGAGATGACGACGCCGCTGCAGTTCTTCACTCTGTACCAAAAGTTTGCAAAGAGTGCTACGACCAGTGCATGGAGTTGGCCGGACAGATGAATTCCGGCAACTATGTTGCTCCTCAGCAATCGAATGAATCGGCAAACGAATAAATAGACATTACAACTGCTAAAAATACCGCCGTCAGAGGCTTGCACCCTGGCGGCGGTTTATTTTTTGCCGCAAACTCCCCCACTCTAACTTTTGCCTTTTGCCTAGTGCATATAACTTCTAGTGCCTAAAAAAATCTTTGCCCAAAACGCCAAACAAATTACATTTGTGCCAACGAAAAATTGTGGCAATGGCAGAATCGACATTCTCGCAACTGGGTACTATTGAAGACATTGGCGACAGTGCCATCACCGTCCGTATCGACTGCAACTCGGCTTGCAGCGCCTGCCACTCGAAAGACGTCTGCCTGTCGACCGACAAGGCAGTGAAGCACATTACCATTGAGCCCGACGGGCGCGTTTACGCTGTTGGGCAGCAGGTTCGGGTTTACGGACAGAAGCAACTGGCCACCAAAGCGCTTTTCTGGGGCTACATTGCGCCGCTGCTGCTGGTGGTTACGGTGCTGGCGGGAATGATTATGGCCGGATTCGCGGAAGCGGTTGCTGGCGGAGCCGCACTTTTTTCGCTTCTACCCTACTATTTGGTGCTATTTTTGCTGCGCGACCGCTTCAAACGAACGTTTGTTTTTAAAATTGATTGATATGGCAGGACTTCAGACAACAGACTTCAGACAACAGACACACGCTGTGCGTTGCTGCAATCTTGCCTTTGACATTTTCAAAAAAGACGCGGCACGCTACATTTTTAAAAGAGACGCGGCACGCCACGTCTCTACTGACGCACGCAGTGCGTCCCTACTAAACGCTAAACTTCTAAACTTTTAACTTTAAATAATATGGAAATTGTTTTGTACAGTGTGATTGCTTTGGCCCTGCTGGGACTGGTGCTTGCCGCCGTCCTGTATGTTGTGGCTCAAAAGTTCAAGGTACAAGAAGACCCGCGCATTGACGAGATTGTTGCGCTGCTGCCTGGTGCGAACTGCGGCGGCTGCGGCTACCCCGGCTGCCGCGGTCTGGCAAGTGCCTTTGTGTCGGCTACCGACATTTCGGGACTGAAATGCCCCGCTTCGTCGGCAGAGACAATGAAGAAGATTGGCGCAATCCTTGGTCAGGAAGTGGTTGAGAGTGAGCCGAAAATCGCAGTGGTTCGCTGCAACGGCTCGTGCCAAAACCGCCCGAAGGTGAACCGCTACGACGGCGCTCAATCGTGCGCCTTTGCCGCCACTCTGTCGGCTGGCGACACCAACTGCAGTTTCGGCTGCCTTGGTCACGGCGACTGCGTTGCTGCCTGCCGCTTCGACGCCATCAGCATCAACCCTGAAACGGGGCTGCCGGTGGTCGACGACAGCAAGTGCGTGGCTTGCGGCGCGTGCGTCAAGGCGTGCCCGAAGGGAATCATCGAACTGCGCAACCGCGGCAAGAAGGACCGCCGTCTGTTTGTGTCGTGCGTGAACAAAGACAAGGGCGCTGTGGCCCGCAAGGCCTGTACGGCCGCCTGCATAGGCTGCGGCAAGTGCACGAAGGTGTGCGCGTTTGACGCCATCACGGTTGAGAACAATGTGGCTTACATCGACTTTGAAAAGTGCAAAATGTGCCGCAAGTGCGCCGCCGAATGCCCGACGGGTGCCATCCACGAAGTGAACTTCCCGCCCCGCCCGCCAAAGGCCGAGGCCACCGAAGAGAAACCTGTACAAACTAACGCATAAAGTCATCTGCTTATGTTCAAGACATTTAAAATAGGCGGTGTGCATCCTGAAGCCAACAAACTATCAGCCGCCAACGCAATAGTAGGTGCACAATTGCCCAAAACAGCCATCATTCCGCTGGCGCAGCACATTGGCGCGCCGGCCAACGCCGTGGTGCAAAAGGGCGACAAGGTGAAGGTGGGCCAACTGATTGGCGAGGCCAACGGCTTTGTTTCGGCCAACATCCACTCATCGGTTTCGGGAACGGTGTCGAAGGTCGATTTGGCCGTCGACGTTGCAGGATTCAAGAAACCTGCGGTGTTCATCGACGTTGAGGGCGACGAGTGGCTCGAGACCATCGACCGCACCGACACTCTGGTTGAAGAGATTAAAGACGACGCCAAAACCATCATCGGCAAGATAAAAGACGCAGGCATTGTGGGTATGGGCGGCGCAACGTTCCCCGCTCACGTGAAGTTGGCCATCCCCGAAGGGAAAAAGGCTGACTTCCTGATTATCAACGGTGTGGAATGCGAGCCGTATCTGACTGCCGACCATCGGCTTATGCTTGAGAAGAGCGCCGAACTGATTGTGGGCGTGAAGATTCTTATGAAGGCCATCGGCGTTACGAAAGCATACATCGGCATTGAGGCCAACAAGCCCGACGCCATCAGCAAACTGACAGATTTGTGCGCCAAAGAGCAAGGCATTGAGGTTGTTCCGCTGAAGTTGAAATATCCGCAAGGCGGTGAGAAACAGTTGATTAACGCTGTTTCAGGCCGCGAGGTGCCATCGGGCAAACTGCCGATTGACGCAGGTGCGGTGGTTCAGAACGTGGGCACCGCCTTTGCCGTGTACGAGGCCGTGCAGAAGAACAAACCGCTCATTGAGCGCATTGTGACCGTGACGGGCGACACTGTGGCAACACCGTCGAACTTCCGCGCACGCATTGGAACGCCTGTGGCCGAACTGATTGCGGCTGCCGGCGGCGACGTTGAGAAGAGTGGCAAAATCATCAGCGGCGGCCCAATGATGGGCAAGGCAATGGCCAATCTGGAATCGACCGTGACGAAAGGAACATCGGGCATTCTAATGCTGAGCGAAGAGAAGGCCGTGCGCCCCGAAGCCGGACCGTGCATCCGCTGCGCAAAGTGCGTCGACGCCTGCCCAATGGGACTTGAGCCATACTTGCTAAT
>JAEEPS010000113.1 GCA_016284875.1 Salinivirgaceae bacterium
TTAAATGTTTTTCGCTTAAAACTTGTTAAACCGATGCCATATAAATAACTTAGCACAAAAATCGAACACAATGACAAAGTACATCGGGGCTCACGTGAGCACGCAGGGCGGCGTTGAGAATGCGCCGCTGAACGCCAGCGCGATAGGCGCAACGGCTTTCGCACTCTTCACAAAAAATCAGCGGCAGTGGTTTGCCAAACCGCTCGAACCAGCGTCGATAGAGGCTTTCAAGGCGAATTGCGCCAAATACGGATACACCGCAAAGCAAATTCTGCCGCACGACAGCTACCTCATCAATCTTGGCAACCCCGATGCCGAAGGTCTGCAGAAGTCGCGCGAGTCGTTCATTGATGAGATGCAGCGGTGCGCACAGTTGGGTCTCGACCGATTGAATTTCCACCCAGGCAGCCACCTAAAGCAAATATCTGAAGATGAGTGTCTTGCGCTTATTTCGGAATCGATAAACATTGCGCTCGAAAAAACGTCGGGCGTGACGGCCGTTATTGAGAACACGGCTGGCCAGGGGACAAATCTCGGCTTTACCTTTGAACAGATTGCGCAGATTATCAGCAAGGTAGATGACAAATCGCGTGTCGGTGTCTGCATCGACACGTGCCACGCCTACGCCGCTGGCTACGACCTGAAAACCGAAGAAGGCTTTGCCCGCACGTGGCAGAAATTCAGCGATGTGATTGGTTTTCAATACCTTCGCGGAATGCACCTTAACGACACAATGAAAGGCCACGCCAGCCGAGTTGACCGCCACCAGTCAATCGGCAGCGGCTTCCTGGGCGAGAACGCCTTCCGTATGCTTATGGCCGATGCGCGTTTCGACGGCATTCCACTCGTTCTGGAAACACCCGACGAGACTCTTTGGCCCGATGAAATCAACAGGCTCAAAAGTTGGATTTCCGCCCAATGAATCAGCAACTTATAGCGCAATTAGAAGCCGAAGCGTCGCGCGCCAACACCGATTTTATTGCCAACTGGGCTGGCATCAACGCCGAACGCATTGCCGACTTGTTTGAAATCGCCTTAAACGCTGACGGCCAGACGGCTGCGCGGGCTTTGTGGGCGCTCGAGAAAGTGGCTGCCGCGCACCATAATATTCTGCAGCCGCATATTCCTGCCCTTGTTGCCGCCATTCCGCGATTCACATTCAGCGGAATGCGCCGCATCGCCTGTAAAATCCTGATGCTCACCGACGTGCCGCAGAAATTCGACGGCCCGATTGTCGATTTCTGCTTTCGAATGCTCGAAACACCCGATGAGCCTATAGGCGTGAAAGCCAACTGTATGTCGCTGATTGCCAGTCGGCTTGCGGATTACCCCGAACTCAAACCTGAACTGAAAGCGATAGTTGATTCAATAATTGAAACTTCTGACTCAAAAGGATTTGTGGTGCGGGTGCGGAAGGTGTTGAAATAGAAGTGAAACTGACTTAACTCAATCCTTATTTGATTCGCCAACGGCCTTTAAATCAGCATCTTCATCCTTTTTCTCATCCGAATAATAAACATCAATCGCCACAAGCAGCGCCGTGAAGCCCCAGAACGGAACCGAAGCCTTGTCGGTATCGAGAAAATCGTTGAGCACGCCGTGGAAATAGTAGGTAAACAAGCCCACAATAGCCGCCAGACCAATGGTGTAGAGCATCGGATGGTTGGCGCGTGTGCGGCGTATGGCACGGAATCCTGTTATGATGGTTGCAACCATTACTGCCAAAAGCGTGAGAGGTCCCAAGAAGCCTTCTTCCGCGAGCGGGCCAAGGTATTCGCTGTGGGCGTTGCCCAAATCGCCTTCGTTGGTGCTGATGATTGTTTTCTCGTAAGAGATTTGGAACGGCGCATAGTAGAACATATAAGTACCTGGTCCCCAGCCGAGTATCGGTTTTTCGAGAAACATTCGTCCGGCGCAGTTCCAGCGGTTGATACGTTCCATATTTGATGCGTCAGTCGAGATGTTGGCCATCGACTGCAAGTGCTCGACAAAGTCGGTCGACGAGTCTTGGTCGTTGGTTTTCAGGTCGCGCATCAGCATATCGCCGAAAGTGAAAAAGCCTATCGCGACAACGCCGATTATGGCCACAATGGTGGTGAACTTGATTTTCAACTTGTGGCAGCACCAAATGCCGAACCCGCCGACAAGGCTCAGCCACGCCGCGCGGGTGTATGAGAATATTATGCCGACAATCAGCAGAAGGGCCATCGCCATAAAGGTCATTCGCTTGCGCGGGTCAATCAATTTGCTGAACGCCAATGCGATAACGGGCGGAATGTAGAATGCCAGCAATGCGCCATACGACGTGTGGTCTTTGTAGAACGGATTGGCCGACCAGTGGGCAATCTTCTCATCGAAAATGCCGTATTTGGCGTGGCGCACAAGTGCGTAAATAACTACAATACAGAGCGCCACGGCATAAAGAATCACAAATGTCTTTGCATTGTTCTCGTCTTTGCGGAACAACTGCGTCATTACAAAATAGAGCGGGACAATGAACCACAGTCGCGAAAGCAGAAATTTGAACGAAACCAGTGGCTCAACGCTTGTGACACAAGTAATTAGCATCCACGCCAAGTAAATATAAATGGTAATGCTGACAGGGTGAGTCAGAATGCGTTTGTCGAAGCGCTTCTCGCTGATAATCTTAAAGATAAATAGCAGCAATATGCCGGCAAGCAGCGGTTCGGTTGGCAGGAACATATCAATTGGCAACCCTTCGACCGCCTCGCTCAACGGAACCGACAGCGGTGCCATAAAAGCAATGAACAACAGCAGTTTATCGAGCGCCAGAAAAGCCGCGCCAACAAGAATTATTGCTATCGGCAGCGCGCCCAACAGGTAAAAACCGTTGTAGATACAGACCAGGTTCAGCGCCAGAAACAACGCCGTGCAAGCGTAAACCCACCAGCCGTTTTTTGTCGGAATCTGCAAGGTTCAGTCCTTTTTAAGATAGTCGATACGGCGGACAACAGCATCGCGGATTATCATAAAGAGCATCAGTGCGATAACGGTGGTAATGGTTGACGAAACCACAATCATCCAGCGCACCGGATAGGCCTTCTTTTCCGATATTGTGGCCGGGTTGACAACGTATTTGTGCGGCAGATTCTGACGCGCATCCAACTGTGCCTCAGTAAGTTTGGTCTTCAAACCAGCCAAGCGCTCGCGGTCGAGTTTCAACTGACTGCTGATTCCGGCAAAAGCGCCGCCCTCTTTTCCCAGTTCGTCGAGACGCTTCTGAATCTCGTTGGCGGCACTCTTGTTGCCGTTGCCAAGAGCCGTTCCAAGAGCACTTGACAGAGCCTCGGCCTGCTTCTCGTAATCGACAATGCCTTTTTTGCGCATCTCGTTCAGCGTCTCTTCCTGCTCTTCGATGTCGTCGCGCAACTCATTATATTCTTTTTCAACAAGTTGCATTGCCAAAATGGCCTTTGTGTGAAGCATATTGTTGCGCACGGTGTCCACCAGATTCGAAATCTCGTTGGCAATATCAGCGGCGAGTTTCGGGTCGGTATCCATCACCGAAATGCTGACCGACAGAAATTTAGTCGGTTTTATGACAATGTTTTTGTTGTATTTCGCATATAGTTGCGTGTACGGATATTTAGAGTTAGGTTTGATTTCGTAGTGATTCATAAGGTCGTATTTCTCGATGATGCGGCGGCGAATCTCGTCTGATTGCAGCACCTGCATCAGTTGGTCGAGTTCCTCGTCCTCGCCCAAGCGCAACACACTCTTCACCATACCAACCGACGAAGTCGAAAGCAAGTCTTGCGATAGCGAACCGGCAGCCGTTGGGAAAAGAATCACTTCTGATTTGTATTTTTCTGTCATACAGAGCGATACAATCGAAGAGATAACGGCTGTGGCAAAGCCCACAATGATTATCGCCCAACGGCGTTTCCAAAAGTAAAGAATCAAATCGACAGCGTCGAACTTGTATTGGTTTTGTTTTTCTTCCATAATAATACGTTTCAGATTTGAACCGCAAAGGTAACTAAAATTATTGTCGCCCGACAACGATTTATTGGCCACCGAATTTGCAGATTGACACAAAAAAAAGGATGCCGAAGCATCCTTACGCGATTGTCCTAACGACTGACGTGGAATCAATTTTACAAATAGACCTGTCCCCTATTCAACGCAGTGCGAAGATAAGGAATTTTTATCCTTCCACAATCACAATCTTCTCAATGCGGTCGCCGGGGCGGATGGCATCGAGAACATCGAGACCGTCGAACAGTTTGCCGAAGCAAGTGTGAACGCCGTCAAGGTGCTGTGTGTTCTGGCGGTTGTGGCAAATGAAGAACTGCGAGCCGCCAGTGTCTTTACCTGCATGAGCCATCGAGAGAACGCCGCGGTCGTGGTATTGGCGTCCGCCGTTGGTCTCGCACTTGATGCTGTAGCCCGGACCGCCGGTGCCAACACGCGGGTCGCCCGGATTGCGCGAGAATGGGCATCCGCCCTGAATTACAAAATTCGGAATTACGCGGTGGAAAGCCAGTCCATCATAGAAGCCTTCTTTCGCAAGTTTCACAAAGTTATTAACCGTGTTCGGAACGTCCTCAGCGTACAATTCAGCCTTCATAACGCCCTTTTCTGTGTAGATTTCTGCTGTAAGTGCCATAATGTTGTGAATTAAATTTATTGCGAGCAAATCTAAAAAGAATATTTTTGTGTCAGATTATCCAATGAGACAGTCGGCAAAATATTATCAGATGCAAGTTGTGCATAGAATACGTTTGGTTATTGTTGCGGCCGCTTTCGCGATTGGTGCTCAAGCAGTTAGCGCCCAGAGTTGCCAGTTCGAGAAAAATGCCATCGATGCCATCACCGAAACGCAGGTTAAGGTGACGCAACCCGTGACGGTGGCCAAACTGAACAACAACCCGCTCTATTTCAAGGCACAAAGCGTTGGCAGCAAATATCGATTCCTGAAGATGCGCTACTACAAGTACAACGACTTCTCAATTGACGAGTCGCGCGAAATTGCGCTGCGCCTGACTACCAACGAGGAGATTGTCATCTATCCGCGCCACGCGGCGGGCGACACCATTCGTTCAACCGTCGAGTCATCGTCGGCAATGCTCATCTATCCCATCAGCGCCGAGCAGTACGAGAAACTCAAGCGCTACCCTGTCACAACTTTCAAATATTTCGTCTCAACCGGCTTCATCGAAGTTCCAATCAAAGAGAACAAGCAGACGAAGATTATGGGGATTCTCAATTGCATTGATTGACAAGCGTCAATGGTTTTAGGTGTTAGGTATTAGGTGTTGGCATAGCAAAAACTAACACACAAAACCTAATACCTCACTCCTGCCTAAAAAACTTATAACTTATTAACTTACAACTTATAACTCTCGCATCACTTCATCTTGTTTATGCAGTCGATATACGCCTCGACCGAAGCCGCAACAATGTCGGTGTTGGCGCCGAAGCCGTAGTAAAGGCGGCCGTCGTGCTCAACCTGCATATGCACTTTGCCCACATCATCGCTGCCCTTGTTGATTGACTGAATGGTGAATTCTTTGAGCGTCATTTGCCGTTTGATAATCTGCTTCAAAGCCTTGATTGCCGCATCCACAGGGCCGTTGCCGCTTGCCGCCGCCTCGAACTTTTCGCCCGCAATGTTCAGCCCGATACTTGCCACGGGTTTTACGCCAACGCCAGCCGTAACTTGCAGAAAATCAAGTTTGACGTGATTGTTCATTGTAATGTCGGCACCAGCAAGCATCAGCAGGTCGTCGTCGTGGATTTCCTTTTTGCGGTCGGCAAGTTTCAGGAACTGCTCGTAGATTTTGTCGAGCCGCTCGCCATCAACCTCAACACCCAGAACCGACAGACGGTGCTTTAGTGCGGCGTGTCCGCTGCGGGCGGTGAGCACAATCGAGTTGTCGTCCAAGCCCACGTCGTGCGGGTTCATAATCTCGTAGGTGCTGATATTTTTCAGCACGCCATCTTGGTGAATACCAGACGAATGCGCGAACGCGTTGCGCCCCACCACGGCTTTGTTAGCCTGCACGGGCATATTCATCAGGCTCGAAACCATACGGCTCGCCGGGTAGATTGACGTAGTGTTCAGGTCGGTGTGAAGGCCGAGCCCCGTGTGGCACTTCAGAATCATTGCAATCTCTTCCATCGCGGTGTTTCCGGCGCGTTCGCCAATGCCGTTGATTGTCACTTCGCACTGTCGCGCGCCATTCACCAGTCCGGCCATTGTGTTGGCGGTTGCCATACCTAAATCGTTGTGGCAGTGGGTTGAAAGTATGGCATTGCCCATATCAACGTGGTCAACCAGATACTTGATTTTTGTGCCGTACTCCTCAGGCAGGCAATAGCCCGTGGTGTCGGGAATGTTGACCACCGTGGCACCCGCCTTGACAACGGCCTCAACCACCCGCGCAAGATACTCATTGTCAGTGCGTCCTGCATCTTCGGCGTAAAACTCAACATCGTCGACAAAGCGGCGGGCGTACTTCACAGCCTTCACGGCACGCTCGATAATCGCCTCACGCGTTGAGTTGAACTTATATTTTATATGCGAGTCCGATGTGCCAATACCCGTGTGTATTCGCTTGTGTTTGGCGAACTTAAGTGCTTCGGCGGCCACTTCAATATCCTTCTCAACGGCACGTGTTAGGGCACAGATGGTTGGATAGGTCACGGCCTTCGAAATCTCGACCACCGAGTTGAAATCGCCCGGACTCGAAACCGGAAATCCAGCCTCGATGACGTCAACACCAAGGCGCTCCAGCATTTTGGCTACTTCAATTTTCTCGACTGTATTAAGTTGACACCCAGGAACTTGCTCGCCGTCGCGCAGCGTGGTGTCGAAAATGTAAATTTTATCTGACATAACTTTTTTGAATTACGAATTTTGAATTATGAATTACGAATTGAGAATCAGCAAGATAGAAGTTATCATACTCCTAAATCCTAATTCCAAAATATTAACTATTAACTGAAAAATGCACTTCGCGTAGAAGCGCGTAAGAGAAGTACGGCCGTTAGCGACGGCGCAATCGTAGTGATAGCAATAGCAACAACGAACGGCTTGCGGCTGCGTTGCAGGCAAGTGCGTTGGTTCCGATGTGCGATGTAAATTGCATTGCTATCTTTTAAAATCGGGCGCAAAGGTATGAAAAAAATTTTCGTTAGAGCAAAGCACAAAAAAAGGCGGAAGTTTTCCGCCTTTTTAATTCTCAATTCTCAATTCATTATTTACAGTTGTATCGTCCACATAATGAATGAGTACGGTTCAATTTTCTCTGTGAATTTAGCCTTGAGCGCAACATTTTCCTTTACAGGGATAATTGGCTGACGCTCGTAGTTGTTCTCGTCGTTCGGGTTGCCCGACAGAACGGTTTTCTGCGCGTCGGGTTTGATTTTGAAGCGCGAAAGGTCAATGTTGGCCTGAACAGTGCTTGAACTTGCGTTGCAAATCTTCACGTAGAGAGTGCGCGTTTGGGTGTTAAGAATGACCGACTGTCCAGCATGCTTGTTGTTGCCAGCCAGTTTCACGCAGTCGCCGTAATAGTAGTCGCCGCTCGACTGTCCGAACAGTTGCTGAACGTAGTAACTGCATGTGAGATAAGGTTTTTCGTTGTCGAAATAAATCAAATCGGGATTCCAGTTGGTGGCACCTTTGCGAGCGAAAAGCGGTGCGTACGATGTCATCACAACCACGTCGCCATTCTGCTCAACGTGAAGCAGATAAAGACCTTCGGCCAAAGCGTCAATCAGTTTCTTGTCCTTTGCAGCATACTCGCCCAGATAGACTTTTGTCTTGCGGTTGCGCGGATAGTTGTCGTACTGACGGTTGTTCAGGAAATAGTCGCGCGGCTCATAGTAGTGCTCATCGATGATTGGCAGACCGATTTCTTCTGCAATGCGCCAGCCGTTCTTGAAATCAGGATTGTCAGCGTGCGAACCAGGACCTGCTGTTCCAACAATCACAATATCAGGATATTTCGCCTTGATTTTGTTATACATGTATTTGAAGCGCTCTTCGAATTCGGGCGTAATCTTCTCTTCGTTGCCCAAGCCTAAATACTTGAGATTGAACGGTGCAGGGTGACCAGCATCGGCGCGAACCTTGCCCCATTTGGTGCTGGCGTCGCCATTGGCCCACTCAATCAGGTCGAGAGCGTCTTGAGTCCATTGTTCCATGTCTTCCATCGGGCAAGCATCTTGAGCCTGTGTGGGATACATGTTCCAGCCACCGTTCGAGCCCTGGCAGTTGACGCCGCAAGGCAGAATTGGAACTGGCTGCATGCCAAGGTCTTCGCAGAACTGGAAGTACTCATAGTAGCCAATCGTGAGCGACTGATGGTAGCCCCAGGTGTTCTTCTGACCTTTGCGCTGCTCGCGCGGACCAACGCTGTTCTTCCACATATAGGTGTTCCAGAAACCGTCGCCGCCGCCGTGTACCACACAGCCACCGGGGAAACGCATGAACTTAGGTTGCAGATCGGCCAGCGCCTGTGCCAGATCCTTGCGCAGTCCGTGTCCCTTGTAGGTATCCTCGGGCATAAGCGAGATCTCGTCCATATCCATGGCACCTGTGGTCTCAGAAAGGATTTGCAGCACAGCATTCTTGCAGTCAGCATCAGGCAATAGTTGGGCCTCGAATTTACGCCAGTCATTATTATCTACTTTAATGTATTTCTCAGCCAAGAGTTTGGGGCTCTTTCCCCACCCTTGCGGTTCAGCCAGTACTACGCGCACATTCTTGGCATCACCCTGCACATTACGCATAAAAGCCGAGAAGTTATATCTGGCACCTTTCTTAACAGAGAAACCGTCGAAACCGTCGTTCTGCAGACCGATACCCGTCCAGCCGTCAAAATCATAGTAACGACCCACACGCTCAATATAGAGACGCATATAGGTTGGATTGTTGGCATTCAGCGTATTATCCATACGCGGTTCCATACGGCCCAACGAATGGCCGGGACGTTGCAGACGCCAGGCAGTACCTGCGCCCCATCCGTCGCGCTCTGTGGGATTATACTCGAAAGAACCGTTCTGGACAAGTTCGGCATACAGACCGCCGTCGGCAGCACTGCTGATGTCCTCGAAGAATATTCCAATCAGTTCGTCACTAATGGCTTTGCCTCCGGCAGGAGCCTTCATAGGTGTCTGGGCATAAAGACCCATGGTAGCTGCCAAAAGGGCAGCACTAAGAGAAATTCTAAGTGTCATACTATATTGATTATTTGTTGTCAAGTAGTAGTTAAATGGTTAAAATTTTTGCAAAGATAATAAGTTTGTTGCAAAAATTGAACAATTTACCTCATTTATTTCAACAAAATCATTCCCTACTTACATAGGTTTATGAATTATTTTCATATCTTTATCGCCAATTTAACAGGTTAGAAAGAAAATCAGTAACAAAATGAAAGGAATCAGTATATTA
>JAEEPS010000114.1 GCA_016284875.1 Salinivirgaceae bacterium
ATGAAGGCCACAATGAAGGCGCAGACGGCCATCACGGTTGTAATGGTTTCGGGCGGATACCCCGAGAGTTACAAGAAGGGCTTTGAGATTACGGGGCTCGACAGCGTGACCGAGAGCACCGTGTTCCACGCTGGCACCAAACCCGACTCGGGCCGCGTGCTCACCGACGGCGGACGTGTTCTGGCCGTGACATCGCTTGCCGACGGCATTCAGCCCGCGCTCGACAAGTCGTACCGCAGCATCGGCGGCATCAAATTCGACGGCGCCTACTTCCGTCGCGACATCGGTCAAGACCTTCAAAAACTGTAAGATATGTTATTAAGACTATACAAGAGCAACTCGCCCGTAATGCACCTGTTCACGGTGGCAATGGCCGTGCTGCTATGGCTTCCCGTCATCAGCAACACCGACTGGCAGCCCGTCATCACCGACGGCACAATCTTCTACCGCAACATTATGCAGTGGCTGCTGCCCACCCCCTGGACGGCTCAAATGATAGCCTTCGCGCTAATGCTGATTGAAGCCTTCCTGCTGTTGCGCATCGACCTGAAATTCATCATTGTGGAAGAGAAGGTGATAATGCCACCGCTGTTTTTTGTGCTGATAGTCAGTATGTTGGCGCAAAGTTATAACGTTCTGCCCGTAATGCTGGCCAACCTTCTGTTTATGCTGACCATTATGCGAACATTCGACAGCGAGCACCTGCCCGAACAGAAACGATACTACTTTGAGAGCGGCCTGCTGTTGGGCATCGGCACGCTTCTCTATCCGCCGCTGACGGCAATGCTGCTCTTTGTACTTGCCACACAGTTTGTTGTGCGGTTTTTCGACATCCGCGAGTTCCTTGCGTCGGCGTTGGGCTTTGTGCTGCCCTTCGGCTTCTTCCTTTTCGGAATGTTTATGACCGACCAACAGGGATTGTTTTGGGACCGAATGAATCAATTCTTTGAGACACAAGAGTTTACACTGCATCTGAACATCGTACAGATAGCCGCCATCGGCTATATGGCTCTGGTTGTGCTGATTGAGTTGGTTGTAATGTCGCAGTACATCCGTATGTACAAAGTGACGACGCGCAAGTATTTTATGCTGTTTTTCTGGCTGATAATCATTTCGGTAGCGGGATTTTTCCTGATACCGTGCGCGGGCCTGACAATGCTGGCTTTTGTGGCCATTTCGCTGGCTTTCATCACATCGCTCTATTTTATGCAGATTCGCCGCAACGCCATAGGCGAAATTCTGCTTCTTTTGCTGATAATCAGTTCATTTTTAGTGGTTTATCTTTTCTAATTTAACGATATGAATAATACAGAACGATACAATCTGCGCGGCGTTTCGGCTTCGAAAGAAGACGTGCACAACGCCATCAAAAACATCGACAAAGGCCTGTACCCCAAGGCTTTCTGCAAGATTATCCCCGACATTCTGGGCGGCGACCCCGACTACTGCAACATTATGCACGCCGATGGCGCTGGCACCAAGTCGAGCCTGGCCTACCTGTATTGGAAGGAAACGGGCGATTTGAGCGTCTGGAAAGGCATCGCGCAGGACGCACTGATTATGAACATCGACGACCTGCTCTGCGTGGGCGCAGTGGATAACATTCTGGTTTCGAGCACCATAGGCCGCAACAAAATGCTTGTCCCTGGCGAAGTGATTTCGGCCATCATCAACGGCACCGACGAGTTGCTTGCCGAACTGCGCCAAATGGGCGTGGGCGTGTATGCCACTGGCGGCGAGACGGCCGACGTGGGCGACCTTGTGCGCACCATCATTGTCGACAGCACGGTAACCTGCCGTATGCGCCGCGCCGACGTCATCAACAACGCCAACATCCGCCCTGGCGACGTGATTGTGGGCCTTGCATCGTTCGGACAGGCTACCTACGAGAAAGAGTACAACGGCGGTATGGGCAGCAACGGCCTGACAAGCGCCCGCCACGACGTGTTTGCGAAATATCTGGCGCAGAAATACCCCGAAAGTTACGACGCCGCCGTGCCCGACGAGTTGGTTTACAGCGGCAGCCTGAAACTCACCGACAAGGTTGAAGGCTCGCCACTCGACGCTGGCAAACTGGTTCTGTCGCCCACACGCACCTATGCGCCCGTTGTCAAGCGCCTGCTCGACGAGTTGCGCCCTGCCATCCACGGAATGGTGCACTGCTCGGGCGGCGCGCAGACCAAAGTGCTGCATTTTGTTGACGGCGTGCACGTTGTAAAGGACAATCTGTTCCCTGTTCCGCCGCTGTTCCGCACCATCAAGGAGCAAAGCGGCACCGACTGGCGCGAAATGTACAAGGTGTTCAATATGGGCCACCGCCTGGAAGTCTATCTCGACGCTGCCGACGCGCAGAAAGTCATCGAAATCTCAAAATCGTTCGGCATCGACGCGCAAATCATCGGCCGCATCGAGCCGTCGGACCACACTTGGCTCACTATCAAGAGCGAGTTTGGGGAGTTTACTTATTGATTGATTAATAGATTGATAGATTAATTGAAGGTATCCATTCTATCTGCATATAGTTTGTGAATTGAAAATGATACTGTTTCTTTGCTGATTGTTATGGATGAACTTGTGCACAATAATATAAGTGGCAGCGATATAGATAGCATCAAAAACTGCATTTATGTGGTACGCGGCCACAGGGTAATGCTTGACAGCGACATTGCCGATATGTATGAGGTTGATGTGGCTCAACTTAAGCGACAAGTGCGCCGTAACATCGAGCGCTTTCCCGAAGATTTTATGTTTGAGTTGACTCAAAATGAAATTGCGGCTTTAAGATGCCAAAATGGCACCTTAAAGAGAGGCCGAGGGCAACACAGCAAATATGCACCATTCGCCTTCACCGAGGAAGGAGTGGCTATGCTGTCGGGATTGTTGCGCAGCAAGATAGCCATCCAAGTGAACATAAATATAATGCGGGCTTTTGTGGCTGTAAGACAAAGCGTTGCGGCCATTCATTCTGCAGACTTACGATATGAGCAATTATCACACAAAGTGGACCAATTGAATGCGTATGTCGAGGAAATACTGCACGACCAAAACGATATTAACGCACAGCAGGAGCAGACAAATATCGAAATTGCTGTTCAAATTGAAGCCATAAATGACGCTTTAGACCAATTACGTGAGACTAATTCTGAACCACGTAATCCGATAGGATATAAGCAAAAAGCGCGAAAACAATAAAAGGCGAGTTTGGAGAGTTTGAGTATTAAGAGAATAATGGTTATGAATTTTATTTCATAACCATTTATTAACCAACACGATAGATTTGATTATCGAAACCAATACTAAAAGTAAATAGTAGTTGCAGGCGTTGCATGCACTTTCTTATAGCAAGTGATGCCTAATCTAACGAACTCTTTTGGTATTATATTTGCTTGTCGGGACAACCGATAATCTGTTTGGAACAAATCCAAACAGGCAGACTAACTAAACATTATGTATTTGAAAAAAACGCTTTTCGCCGCGCTTTGCGGCCTCATTTGCTGCGCCAATGTGCTGGCGCAAAACAAGATAACCATCAGCGGTTACATCACCGATCGAAAGTCGGCAGAAACAATCATCGGAGCCACCGTGTACGACAGCGAGACGCAGCACGGCACCGCCACCAATGTCTTCGGATTCTACTCCATCACGCTGAACGCAGGCAAGCACAATCTGACTTACTCCTATGTGGGTTGCCAGCCGCAAACGGTCAGTTTCGACGCAAAGCGCGACACGGTCATCAACGTTGAACTGTCGGCGAATGTTGAACTTGAAGAGGTTACTGTTACGGCCAAAAGCCGCGAGTCGGGCATCGAGTCAACAAAAATGGGCAGCATCGATGTACCTGTCAAACTGATTGAGCACACCCCGTCGCTGCTGGGCGAGACCGATGTTCTGCGAACCATCCAACTCACTCCTGGCGTGCAGCAGGGCGTGGGCGGCGCGTCAACTCTCTATGTGCGCGGCGGCAACGGCGACGAGAATCTGGTGTTACTCGACGGTGCGCCTGTCTACAAAATCGACCATCTGTTCGGATTCTTTTCGGTTTTCACGCCCGAAGCGGTGAAGAAGGTGACGTTCTACAAAACATCGTTCCCTGCACGCTACAACGGCCGCACATCATCAGTCATCGACGTGCGCACAAAGGACGGCGATATGAACGACTATCACGGTTCGGCATCAATCGGGCTGCTCACGTCGCGCATCAACCTTGAGGGGCCCATTGTCAAGGGCAAGACATCGTTCAGCCTGTCGGGGCGCACCACATACATTTCGGCGCTGACAAAACCGTTTATGAAGGATTATAAGATTGGTTACTGGTTCTACGATGTGAATCTGAAACTGAACCATAAATTCTCCGACAACGACCGCCTTTATTTTGCCCTCTACAATGGTTTGGACAAGATGAAAGGTGAAGAGACGATTCCTGATTATTCGACTCATTATATTGAAACAGAGTGGAATTGGGATGACCGTTTCGAACCCAAGAGTGCGCCAGTGGCTGACTATTACTGCTCGAAACTGCGCTGGAGCAATTTCATTCCGTCGCTGCGGTGGAACCACGTTTTCTCGCAGAAATTGTTTGCCAACACCACAATCAGTTTCAACCACTATAAGATGCTTGTTTCGTCGGTTGATGAAACCGAATGGCACTATGAGGATTTGGGCGCGCAAACCTACAGTTCGCAGCGCTACGATTCGGAAATAAAGGACTATGGAGCGATTGTGGATTTTGATTATCTGCCGTCGCCCGAGCACACTGTGAAGTTCGGCGCCAATTACACCTGGCACGATTTTGTGCCCGAAACCACCAACTCAAAATTCAAAAACACTGATGAAGAGGAGCAAGCCGATACAACAACTTACCACAACGGAAAGGCAGTCAAAGCCAGCGAGGTTTCGGTCTATGCCGACGACGACTGGCAAATCGGCCCGCAACTCAACGTTGGCATAGGTTTGTCGTACACGCTTTTCGCGCTGAAAGAGAAAGAATACCACAGCATTCAGCCGCGCCTGTCGGTCAAGTACTCGCCGCTAAGTTACCTCTCATTCAAAGCCGCCTACTCGCGGATGAGCCAGTGCGTGCACCTGCTCACATCGTCGCCCATTGCGCTGCCAACCGACCTCTGGGTGCCAATTACCAACGAAATTGAACCCGAAACGGCCGACCAATACAGTGTGGGCGTTTACAGCACGGTGCTGCCAGGTTGGGAGTTTTCGGTTGAGGCCTACTACAAAGAGTTCAACAATGTGCTTGAGTATAAGGACGGTATGAGTTTTATGGGCTTTTCGGGCTCGTGGACCGACCTTGTGGCCGCTGGCCAGGGATGGTCGAAAGGCATTGAACTGATGGTTCAGAAAACCGAGGGCGACCTGACGGGAATGCTCTCGTACACGCTCTCGAAGTCCGACCGCCAGTTCAGCCGCTCGTCGGGAGTGAACGACGGCCGACGTTTCCCGTTCTCTTACGACCGCCGCCACAACTTCAACATTGTGGCCAACTACAGACTGAACGACCACATCGACATCGATGCCTCGTGGACCTTCTACAGCGGCGCCCGCGCCACCCTCACCAATGCCAAGCAGGATATTGTCTATCCTGCCGACCCCGCAATAAGTTCCGACTACAGTATACATTATAATGAATATTGTGACCGCTATTCAGGTTATTCCGATGATTATTTCGAAGTAAGGACCGACAACCCTTTTTACACATCCACTGTGGAGTACGTTCCCGAACGCAACAACTATCTTTTGCCTTGCACCCATCTGCTTTGCGTGGGAGCCAATTTCCACAAGCAAAAGAAGCGTTGCGAACGAATTTTCAACCTTTCGCTTTACAATGCCTACAATGCGATGAATCCGTCGCTGGTTTTTTTTGACAACTACGATGACAACGGCTATCACCTTGAGAAACCAAGGCTGAGGAAAGTAACAATTCTTCCGATAATACCATCATTCACATTAACTTATAAATTCTAATCTAAATGAAAACTTTAATATATACAATCTCGGCTGCCGCTATAGTATTGTGTGGTGCTTGCCAGAACGACATCGATGCCGATTTCAGCGATATGAGCGGGGTGCTGTCCATCAACGCTTTCCTCTATACCGAGCACGACACGAATTTTGTTTACGTTTCGGAGACCGCGCTGAACAATCCGCAGCCAGTGAACAATGCCACGGTTGAGATGCGCGTCAACGGCACTTTGGTTGAAACGGTCGATAAAGTCACACCCACCATAAAGCGGAAAGTTTACAGGTATGGAGAGAATCCCGCCGAGACGAAAAACACCCCTGCCCACAACGGTGCCTACAGGCTCACCACACGTTTCAGCGAGGGCGATGTTGTGCGCATCGATGTCTATTCCAACGGTCGCCACGCCTGGGCCGAAGAGACCGCGCCGCGCAAGATTCAGAATCCGAAGGCCGATTTCAAACTGGCCAATCACCCGACGAACCAATATATCGAACTGACCGAAATCACATTTGCCGATTTCACAATCAATCTGCCCGACATCTCACCAGAGAATGACTATTATCGGATTTCGGCTTTTGCCGATTATGGGTATCGCCAAACCGTATGGGCCGATTATGGCTATTATTATGCATCTGAAAACACCGATAGCATTTGCGAAGCCCTGCGGCAGAAAGGTATGGAAGTTGTCCCCGTCGAGTTCACTGATGACGATGGTAATGAGGAGGTTGTAGTATATTGTTTGTATAAAAATGAAGACAATTATTGGAGCAGTGCGGTGGGCATAAATTACGAGTACGGCAACGACCCGATTCTGTCGGAAGGCGAAATGACGAAATCGCTCACTGAAGACGGTGACACTGATATTCTGATTTCCGATATAAAAAACAAGCACAAAGTCTTCACCGACCACTTTTTCAACAACTCAGCCGCCGAAATACAAATATCGGTCGGACAGCCATTTGGCAATGTTTTTTACCCTGAAACGCTGTATGTGGGCGGGGGGCTGGAACGTTTGTCGGACGAGTATCTGAAGATGTCGGGCCACACCTACAATATGAAAATCAGGCTTTCGCTGGAAAGCATCAGCGAGAACCAGTTCTACTACCTGAAGGCGCTGAATGTTGTGGAGTCGGAGAATTATGAGGATATGGCTATGCTGTCAGGCGCAATGAAGATTCCTTCGAACGTGAACGGCGGCAGCGGCAACATCTGCATCACAACCAACACTGTGCTCGAGTTCACTGTTTTTGACAATTATGACTGCCCACGGATTATCGACCATAATTCGCTAGTTTATTATTAGTAAGATTGTCAATTTTCAATTTCGAACAAAATCTTCATAAACTCCTTTGCCGACAGTTTCTGATAGATGCCCTTGAGCGTAATCACCGACGGGTGCATCTGCGTTTTTTTGCCCGCGATGGGGATGGCGCGCAGTTTCTCATGGCCGCGGATGAGCATTTCCGACATCACGGCAATCCAGTGGCCCGTCTCAACAAGGTTCATCATAATGGTCATACTCGAAATCTCAATTTGCGGGGTTAACTGCACGTGGCGGCTTGCAAGCAGGCGGTCAATCATTGTGCGGGCCTGCGAGCCCACCGACGGCAGCACTAGCGGATACTGCTTCAGCAACTCGAGCGACACTTCACGTTGCGCTACAAGTGGATGGTTGTAATTGACTATAACCGAGAGGTTTGAGTCGAACAACGGAAAGAACTCAATCTGGTTGTCTTCGTCGTCGGGGCGGTACGAGAGGATAAGGTCCAACTTGCGCTCTTTGAGCAAGTCGAGCAACTCGTTCACAGGGCGGCTCACCACCACCAGTTTGATGTTTGGGTATTGTTTTGAGAATGAGATGATTGTGCTTGTCAGAAGGTCGCTCAGGGTGAAAACCGCTCCAATGCGCAACTCGCCAGCCATAATGTTCTGCAGGTCGCGCAGACGCTGCACGCCGCCCTCGCTGTCGGCCACTGTCTGCTTGGCGTAGGGCAGAAACTCGGTGCCCGCTTCGGTCAGGTAGGTGCGCTTGCCAATGCGGTCGAAAAGTTGCACCTGCAGTTCGGTCTCGAGTTGGCGAATCTGCTGCGACAGCGTGCTCTGCGTGATGAACAACTGCCGCGCGGCTTCGGTAAAATTCAGAGTCTCAGCGGTTTTGATGAAATACTTGAGTTGACGCAGTTCCATAAATCAATCGGTTTTAACTATCGTTTCAATCGAATAAATCATTTTTACAAATGTATAAAAATAAAAAGTAAGCCGTACCTTTGCGGCCGAAAAATGAGTGTATTTATTATCTGACTATCAACGGATTAAAACTTTAGAATTATGAATTGGTTTACTTCGCTGCTGTTTAACGAGTCGGTTGGGCGCACGGTGATGATTTTTGCGTTTGTGATAGCCATTGGCTCAATGCTGGGCAAACTCAAGTTGAAAGGCATCTCGCTCGGCTCAACGTTTGTGCTTTTCGTGGGCATTCTGGTGTCGCATTTCGGTTTCACGGTCACGCCGTCGATTCTGCATTTTATGAAGGATTTCGGCCTGATACTCTTTGTGTTCAGCATTGGTTTGCAGGTTGGCCCGAACTTCTTCTCGTCGTTCAAGCAGTCGGGGCTGATGCTCAACGGACTGGCGGCAGGCAGCGTAGCTCTCAATATCGCGGTAACACTGCTGATTTTCTACTTGTTAGGCGGTATCGATTTTTCGATGTTGATTGGCGTTATGCAGGGTGCAGTAACCAATACGCCTGGTCTTGGCGCGGCTCAGCAAGCCTTAAACCAATTATCGCAATCGAGTGCCGAAACACCTTCAATATCACTCGGTTATGCAGTGGCATATCCGATGGGCGTGGTGGGCATCATTCTTGGAATGGTGATTGTGAAACGCATCTTCAAAATTGACTATGAAAAAGAGCGCACCGCAGCCACTGGCGGCAACACCGAAGAGCCTGCGCGCTGCAGTTATCGCGTTACAAGCAACTTGGTGATTGGCAAGCAGATAAAAGAGATTTCGCGGCAGTTCGACAAGGAAGTAGTCTTTGCCCGCATCAGTCAGGGCGGCAATGTTTTTGTGCCCAACGGCGACACCGTGCTCGGCCAAGGCGACCTGGTGCGAATCATCGCGCCCAAGCAGCGTGAAGCCGAACTCGACGCAATGTTCGGCGAGAAACTCACCACCGAAGAGTTGAACGGGCAGACAGGCGAGTTGAAATCGCGTAAGATACTGGTTACCAACAAGCGTTTGGACGGCAAGAGCCTTCATAACTTGCAACTGCGCAAGGCGTTCAATGTGAACGTGACGCGCGTCTTCCGTTCGGGCGTTGAACTTGTGGCTACACCCGACCTTGTGCTG
>JAEEPS010000024.1 GCA_016284875.1 Salinivirgaceae bacterium
TATTCTCTTTGGCAAGTTGCGCCGGTATGCTTTCCCATACCTGATGTATGCGCTGCACTTCCGTTTTTGTATGTTTGCTTATATCGTTGTTGTATGCTTCAATAATATTCTGTTGTATCAGCCTTGTTTTTTTTGTGTCGCCGGTTTCGATAAATTCGGCGACAGCTTCGGGCATTCCGCCTGTAAAATAGTACTCTCGCAGACGGTTCTCTAAATACTCGTGTTCCAATTCAATTGCTGTCCAATCGGTGTCGCGGAGTGCTTTCACGATAGACTCTCTGCCGCAGGCCATAAGATATTCAATGTAAGTCATCGGATAAAGATGAAGCATATCCACCTTGCCAACAGGAAAACTCTCGCCTTCGTGAAGCGATATGCCCAACAACGAACCGGCCACCACCACGTGCAATTCTGGTTTGTTCTCACAAAAATACTTGAGCGATGATATTCCATTGTGAACTTCCTGTATCTCGTCAAGGATAAGAAGTGTTTTTCCTGCGGTAATTTTCTTCTCGGTATGTCGCTCAATATCAATCAATATGCGCTCAATATCAAAGCTACGGAAAAGCGTGGCCACAAATTCATTATTATGGCAATTGATGTACACGTAATTGTCAAATTCCCGCTTCCCGAACTGATTTAGGATATATGTTTTTCCCACTTGTCGCGCACCAAACAAAATAAGAGGCTTGCGTCTACTGCTGTTTTTCCATTTCAGCAAATCGTTGTAAATGAGCCTTTCCATATGTATGATTTTAAAAATCGTATTGCAAAATTACATTTTTATGAGTGAATAATTACAAAAAAACTACATTTTTATGAGCGAATAAATCAGAAAAACCGCATTTTTATGAGGATACGCTCTGCGTTTGCTCATTACGCTTTACTCAAAAAAAATATCATATTTGCACTATAAAACAAAGGCGGCGATTGCCAAATTTCAAAATAGCTAACTGTTTGTGTAACAATTAGTCATTCATTCTGTTAATCAATAAATTATTAAATAATAAATGGAAACATTAGTCCGCATTGCCCAACTGCTTTTGAGTTTATCGATATTGGTGATATTCCACGAGTTCGGGCATTTCATCATCGCGAAAGCGTTCAAAACAAGAGTTGAAAAGTTCTATCTGTTCTTCGACCCGTGGTTCTCGCTCTTCAAGTTCAAGCCGAAGGGCAGCGACACGGAGTACGGCATTGGCTGGCTGCCGCTGGGCGGCTACGTGAAGATTGCCGGAATGATTGACGAGAGTATGGACAAGGAGCAAATGGCTCTGCCGCCCAAACCCGACGAGTTCCGCTCGAAACGGCCGTGGCAGCGGCTGCTGATTATTGTAGCGGGCGTGGTTTTCAACCTGATAATGGCAATGGGCATCTACGCCGGAATACTGTTCACGTGGGGCGAGGAGTATCTGCCCACCGAGAATATGAAGTACGGCATTGTGTGCGACTCGGTGGCGCTGCGCTCGGGCCTGCAGAACGGCGACAAGGTTATCAGCGTGGACGGGGAGCGGGTTGAGAAGGCCACAGCCATCACGGCCTACATTCTGCTGAACGAGTCGAAGACCATTCAGGTGGAGCGTGACGGCCAAGTGCTTGACATTCAGATTTCTGACAGCATTGTTCCACATCTGCTCAAGGGCGGCACGTTCATCTCGCCGCGGTTTCCGTTTGTGGCGGGCGGATTTATGAAGGGCTCGGCCGCCGAAGCCGCCGGAATTCAGGTGGGCGACCAAATTGTGGGCATCGACACCATCAGTACTGAATATTTTGACGAGTTCCGCGCCACCATTGCCAACTACAAGAATTCGACGGTGAATATCAATGTCATACGCGACGGTCAACCCCAATCGTTTGCCGTCAGCATCGACTCAACGGGACTGATTGGCGTGAGCGCAAGCACCGACGGTATCTTCGAGTTGCGCAAGAAGGAATACAGTTTCTTTGCCGCCATTCCGGCCGGAGCCAAAAAGGCGTTTGTGGTGGCTCGCGACTATTTGAAACAGTTCAAACTGATTGTGAAGCCCGAAACCAAAGCCTACGAGTCGCTTGGCGGATTCATTGCCATTGGCAAGATTTTCCCTGGCACGTGGGACTGGTACTCGTTCTGGAGTATGACAAGTTTCTTGAGCATTATGCTGGCTGTGCTCAACATTCTGCCCATTCCGGCTCTCGACGGCGGCCACGCGCTCTTCATCATCATTGAAATGGTGACGCGCCGCAAACCGTCGGACAAGGTTATGGAAGTGGCGCAGTACATCGGCTTTGCGCTGCTGCTGGCACTGCTCATCTATGCCAATGGAAATGATATTGTGAAGTTGTTTAGATAAAAGGTTAGAAGTTGAGAAGGTAAGAAGTTAAGAGGGTTAATACTTTTAATTTGCGTTTTGCTGATTGGGTAGTGTTTTCTATATTTGCAGCGTCGTTGACCGTTGGAGTAGAGCCGTTAGAAGCCCCTAAACGCAACGAACAAGAATCTTTCGAGATACATTTCGGCACTCGACTTCGGTGTATTGTTGACAAAGATTGATTAGCCGGATTCGTTCCGGCTTTTTTTATTGAAGGTGGTTGGGAGCCGCTCAAGAAAATTGATTTTTAATCAAAAAAGTCTTTATCGCAAGATTTTCAACATTTTTAGTAATTTTGCGGCTGAAATTGAATTGTTGCAGACCATAGAGTGCTTAGCGTGCTTTGCACACGGACGAACAATTCAATTTTTTGTTTTTAATGGTATAAATTCTAAACAGCGAAGCGTCTAAACCCTAAACTTTAAACTATGCCGCAACGATTCGACCATAGCGTTGACCAATACATTGAGGAACACACCACAGCCGCGAGCCCGCTGCTCAACGAACTTGAACGGCAGACGTACGTGAAAATCCTGCGTCCGCAAATGGTGGCGGGGCACCTTCAGGGCAAGGTTCTGGAAATGCTCTGCCGAATGATTCGGCCGCAGCGCGTGCTCGAGTTGGGCACCTTTACGGGATATTCGGCGCTGTGTATGGCCGCCGGAATGCCCGAAGGCTCGGTGCTGCACACCATCGACGTGAACGACGAACTGGAGGATTTCACCCGCTCGTTTCTCGACCGCAGCCCCTACGCCGACCGCATTGTCTATCACCTGGGCGACGCGCGGCAGATTGTTCCCACGCTGGGCGGCGGCTTCGATTTGGTTTTCATCGACGCCGACAAACGCGAATACCCTGAATATTACGATTTGATTATCAATGAGGTGCGCACCGGCGGCTTCATCATTGCCGACGACGTGCTCTGGTACGGCAAAATCAACGGCGACACCCCGCCCGCCGACGCCCATACGCACAGCCTTCAACAGTTTAACGACACCGTGCACGCCGACCCGCGAGTGGTGAATGTTCTGTTTCCAATCCGCGATGGGCTGATGGTGATGCAGAAGGTTGGGGAATAAAAAAAGAGACTGCCATCGTTGTAATTCGAGCAATCTCTTTTGTCGCGTTTAAGTAATCATGAAATGGTATTGAGCAAGGTTTATTATTCCACTGAGAACCCGTAAGTTTTCGGATATCTAACCTCGTAACTGAACCGCAGAACCTTCTTCTCTTGCGCGGCAAGGTTGAGTTTCCACGTCAGTTTGCCTGTTTCCGAATCCACAGCTGCCCCGCCTTTGTCGGTCAGTTCAACTTTGATGTCGGAGTATTTTGGCAGCGGATATTGGTCGGTCAGTTCAACTGCAACAGACTCGTTTTTGTTGTTCTTAACCGTTATCTCATAGCATTTTACAACTTTCACGGTTGAACCGATGGTCTTTTTTGAGGTGAACTCTTTCACCGCCTGACGATTGACGGCAATATCCTTGTCGCGGCCAATGGTGATTGAGAACGTATCGGCGGCAAAGTCGGGCGCAATCTCGCACTCACCCTGATAGGCGTTATCGAGATAGATATAGGCATTGCCCTTCAGCAGCGGATACTGCGAAAAATTCTTCAAATCAGCCATCAGGAATACATCTTTCGAACTCCGTGGCAGACAAGTGAAACGATAATCGGCATCAATGTGGTATGTCAGCATCGCCACATCGTACTGCTTTCCATCGCTGGGCACGGTGTATGGAACATCGATTTTAAACTCGGTAGTTGTTTGAGTTTGAGCCAATTGCAACGGAACATTCTTTGTTGGCTCTTTATATTTCAACGTTTCGGGTACGCTGTTAGTCCTCATGGCTGGTGCGTAAGGTGATGGAGCCGCGACCTCCTTGCTTTGCATACCATAGGCCACAACCACAACTTCATCCAACCCACTAACATCCGGAGTCATCGAAACCTGCATATTTTCTGATGGTTTCACTCTCTCGGTTACATAACCTATATAAGTGAACTCCAACTTGTTGTTAATGTCCTTCATCTCTAAATTGAACTTGCCGTCCTGGTCTGTAATCGTGCCATTGACAGTTCCTGACTCAATGACATTTACTCCAGGTATAGGTTCATAATTCTCATCGGTTACAATGCCGTACACAGTTCTTGAAACTGGCGGTGTCCATTTTTTCACTGTCGAAGTTCGTCTGACGGGCGGCAGATACATTGGGTCGAACTCGGGTGCGGCGTTGTCCACCGATGGGTCACCCGTTGATACTGTGAGTTTTACACCGTTCCAATCCTCGGTTGACGACTGGCTGATATGTGCGCCGTAAACCAAATCGAGCGGTTTGTTCGCCGCGTCAACCCTCACCTCGTAGAACGGCTCCCACTTTGCGCTGAAAATCAGGTAACTCAAGGTCACCGGCACATTCGTGAGCGCAACGTCCGACGACAGCACAATCTTCACCCGGCTCTCCTTCCGCTGCAAATCTTTCTGGCTGTTCTGTTTTTCCTGCAACAGCCTGTTCATCTCGTCTTTGCACTGCTTGATTCGCTTGTTGATTGCAATTTTCT
The DNA here is from genome assembly GCA_016284875.1 of Salinivirgaceae bacterium. GTDB lineage: Bacteria > Bacteroidota > Bacteroidia > Bacteroidales > SZUA-534 > RUG13583. The sequence continues at coordinate 4,911 of JAEEPS010000024.1, forward strand.
TTTTTGCGATTTCAGCAAGTTCCTTTTTGTAGAAGTCGGTCATCGCCTTCAGTTCGGCAGTTGAAACTCCATTTTGCTGTCCGCCAATGTTTTTGTTCGAACCAATGAGCCCCTCCTCGCTTGTCAGAATCGAGAGTTGCGCACTGTAATAACTGAGCGAATCTTTCAGTAAATCAACACGTTTATCGTTGGCGGCGTTTTGCTTTTGAGCCTTTTCGTTGTCAACAACATCAATCTCGTGCTTTACCGAAAGAATTTTCACGCTATGGTTTTCAATGCCAACCCTCAACGTGTTCGGGTCGAGTTCGGTGCTTAAATTGTTGAGATATAGCGTTGTATTCCCTTTCGGGACACTCAGCGTGCCATCGCGGCTCACCATTGCGCCGTTGCGGTAAACGGTTACCGATTTAATCTCGGTTTTAACATTTTGAGCGTTTGCCGAAACCGTTGTCAGCGTCAGACTCAAAATCGAAAGTCTTAAAAACAAGTTGGTTTTCATATAGTTAGAATTTAAGTGTTTACATTTTGTCAGTTCACGCTTCCCAGCGGATGCGCATAAAGTTGCACATCCTTGGCCGTGATGTTCTTGTCGCAAAGGATGAGCAGGCGCTCAATCACGTTGCGCAGTTCGCGGATGTTGCCCGTCCAGTTGATTTTCTGCAGTTCGGCAAGGGCATCGGGCTCGATGGTCGATTTGGCCACGCCCGACTCTTCGCAAATCTGCGTGATGAAATAGTCGGCCAGAAGCGGAATGTCTTCAACGCGCTCGTTCAGCGTGGGCACCTGAATCAGAATCACGCTCAAGCGGTGGTACAGGTCTTCGCGGAAGCGGCCAGCCTTAATCTCTTCTTCAAGATTCTTGTTTGTGGCGGCTATCACCCTGACATTCACATCAATATCCTTATCGGCACCCACGCGGGTGATTTTGTTCTCTTGCAGTGCGCGCAGCACTTTGGCTTGCGCCGAAAGGCTCATATCGCCAATCTCGTCAAGGAAAATGGTGCCACCGTCGGCTTGCTCAAATTTGCCGGCGCGGTCTTTCACAGCACCCGTAAACGAGCCTTTCATATGTCCAAACAATTCGCTTTCAATCAGTTCTGATGGAATGGCGGCGCAGTTCACTTCAACAAAAGCCGCATCGGCGCGGTTGCTCAAACTGTGAATCATTCGTGCCACAACTTCCTTGCCCGTTCCGTTGGGACCAGTGATGAGCACGCGTGCGTCGGTTGGCGCTACCTTCTCAATCATCGCCTTAATCAGTTTTATAGGTGCCGACTCGCCAATCAGTTCACGGTTTTTGCCGGCCACCTTCTTGCGCAGGGTTTTGGTTTCGGTCACCAGTTTGCCCTTGTCCATAGCGTTGCGCAGGGTGATGAGCAGACGGTTCAGGTCGAGCGGCTTCTCGATGAAGTCGAACGCGCCCATCTTGATGGCTTTCACGGCTGTATCAACCGTTCCGTGTCCCGAAATCATCACAACCGGCAGGTCGGGATAGTCCTTCGACACCTGCTCAAGCACTTCCATACCGTCGATGCCTTCCATTTTAATGTCGAGCAGAAGCGCGTCGAACGTTTCCTTCTTCAGCAGTTCGAGCCCTTCAGTGCCGTTGGCGGCCAGGCTCACGCGGTGTTTTTCGTATTCAAGAATCTCTTTCAGCGAGTTGCGGATGGCGCGTTCGTCATCAATAACAAGTATGTGTGCCATTTCAAAGTGTGTTTTCGAGTTGAATTGCGACGCCTTCGGTCAGTGCGTACGACGATTGGGTGATGCTTGTAACTTGCGTCTTGTCAAGCAGATACTTGACAAAAGTTGACGACATCACAATGGTGTCCTGTCGCAGCGGCTCAAGGCCGAGAATGAGCGCGCGCTTGTCGCGGGTGGTGTTGGTGATAGTTTTGTAGATGCCGTTGAAATCGTCGGCCGTAAAGTTCGAGTGCTTCGAGTTGAGCGGCAACGGCCGTTGGGTTTTCTTCTGATGAATCATCTCGGCGAAACTGTCGAACGCCCCAGCCGAGCCGATGAGCCGCGTGACGGGGTATTGCCTGATGGCTTCGTTGAAGTCGGCCATCTTCTCGTCGAGATAGTGGTTGATGCTAGCCAACTCGCCTTGCGAGATTGGGTCCGACGGCTTGAAAATCTCAAGCAGGCGGGCGCTGCCCAGTTCGTAACTAGCCGACCATAGCATACGGTTTTCGCGGCCGATAATCACTTCGTTGTTGCCGCCGCCAATATCCACCATCATATAGTTGCTGTCGCCCTGTGGCGGAACGGCGCTGAGCATTGCGTTGAAGACGTACTGAGTCTCTTGCTCGCCCGAGATTGGCGTAATCTGAATGCCAAGGTCGCGGCTCACCTTCTCAATCAGGTGCGCCGAGTTGTTGGCGCTGCGGATGGCCGATGTGCCAAAGGCGAACACCTTCTCGCAGCCGTAGTCCTTAATCAGGCTGCTGTAGTCGCGCAGAACGGCGAACGAGCGGGCAAAGGCCTTGTCGGTCAGATTGCCAGTCATCAGCCCTTCTTTGCCCAGCATCACGGCCGATTTTGTTTTCAGCAGATAGTCGGTCGGCTGCCCCTTGCGGATGTCGGCAATCAGAATGTTGAACGTGTTGGTTCCCAAATCGATAATCGCAACTTTCATTTTTCAGTGTTTTTCGGAGCGGTCCGTTTCAAGTTTCGCGCAAGTTACACATTTAATCGGTGTTGGCAAAAGATTCAATCCGTCACCCATTCAGCCCTTCAGTTATTCAATCCTTCACTCATTCAGTTATTCAGTCCTTCAGTTTATTGCCTAATCCACCGCCAAATCTCTTTCAATGTCGATTTTTTGCCATACATCAGGATGCCAGTGCGGTAGATTTTACCAGCCAGCCAGGTGCAGACCACAAAAGTGGCTATCAGCAGCGCAGCCGACAGAAAAATCTCTGAATAAGGCACGCCGTAGGGGATTCGCGTCAGCATTGAGACGGGCGCGGTGAACGGTATAATGCTCAGCCAGAATATCATAGGACTGTCGGGGTTGGCAATGGTTCCCGTCATCACAATGATTGACAGCAGCAGCGGTGCGCTCAGCGGCAGAATGAACTGCTGAGTGTCGGCTTCGTTGTCAACCATCGAGCCCACGGCCGCGAATAGTGAACCGTAGAGCAGGTATCCGCCCAAAAAGAAGAAGATGAACGACAGGATGATAACCCCGAAATTGATGTTGCCCACGGTGCCGAGCATTGCCTTCAGTTCGTCGGCCATCTCGTCGTTAGTTGGTTGGGCTTGAGCCAGTTGGCTTCCGCCCTGCGACATCAGCGGTTGCGCCATTTCAACCCCGATGGCGGCAGTGTCGGGCATCAGCATCGGTGCCACGGCCGAATAGATGCTGAATGTCAGCACAATCCACAGGGCAAACTGCGTGAGCGTGACCAGCCCCACGCCGATAATCTTGCCCGCCATCAGTTGCGCGGGTCGCACCGACGACACAATCACCTCGACAATGCGGTTCGTCTTCTCTTCAATCACGCCGCGCATTACCGCATTGCCCGACAGGAAGATAGCAATATAAATCAGAATTCCCATCAGGTAACTTAACACCAGTTTCAGCGTCATATTGTCGCTTTCCTCGCGGCCGTCATCGGTCATTTTTATGGTGTTGATGTTGATGTTCGTCTTCACCGCCGACAGAATGCCAGGGTCCACGCCGCACGACCGCAGTTTCTCGTTTTCGAGCCGTTTCTCGATGGCGTTCGAGATGTGCATCCGCAGGTCGAGATTGATGGTTTTGTCGGAATACAGGCTCACCGCGTTGTCGGAATTCACAATTTGATGGCTGATGTATAACAACGCGTAAAACCCTGATTCACTGAACTGTGACTTATATTTCTGCAAATTCGCGTCGGGCATATAAACGAACTTGATGTAGTCCGTTTCGGGCAGTTGGCCGCGGAAAATGTGGGTGCTGTCAACCACCTGCACAATCCTAACTTCGGTGTTGTTCATATTCATAATCAGCGACGGGGCAATCATCAGACCCGCAAACAGCAGCGGCCCCAGAATGCTCATAATTATGAAACTCTTGTTCTTGACGCGCGTCAGATACTCGCGCCCGATTATGGTCAGTATCTTTCTCATTTCTATTGAGTTGTATATTGTTGGGATGTCAGCCTTAAGCCGTCATTTTTAATTGAACACTGTATTCACGTTCTGATTAACCGCCTTGATGAAAATATCGTTCATACTTGGCAGCACATCGCTGAACTGCGTTATTTGTGCGCCAGCAGATAATACACTTTGTATCAATTGATTATAATCGAAACCGCTTTTCAATTCGCCCGTAACGTGGTTCACTGCGCCTTTCGCGTTTTCTTTTATCGACACAAATTGCTCAATAATATTTGTAACGCTCTCAAAATCACCAATATACCCCAACTCAAAAATGTTGAGTTTGAACTGCTGACGAATTTCGCCGACCGTGCCGTCGAGCACCTTCCGCGACTTGTTGATGAGCGCAATGTGGTCGCAAATCTCTTCAACCGACGCCATATTGTGGGTTGAGAAGATGATGGTTGCGCCGTTATCTTTCAGATTCAGAATCTCTTGCTTGAGCAGATTGGCGTTGATGGGGTCGAATCCGCTGAACGGCTCGTCGAAGATGAGCAGCCGCGGCTCGTGCAGCACGGTGGTGATGAACTGCACCTTCTGCTGCATACCCTTCGAGAGTTCCTCAACCTTGCGGTTCCACCAGCCGCCAATCTCAAACTTGTCGAACCACTCTTTCAGCCGCCGTGTGGCGTCGGCTTTTGTAAGTCCCTTGAGTTGTGCCAGATAGACGGCTTGTTCGCCCACCTTCATTTTCTTGTAAAGGCCGCGCTCTTCGGGCATATAGCCGATTTTGCTGATGTTGTCGGGCCCGATTGGGTGGCCGTCGAACAGCACGGTGCCGCTGTCGGGTGCGGTAATCTGATTGATGATGCGGATGAGCGTCGTCTTGCCCGCACCGTTAGGTCCCAACAGCCCGAACACTATGCCCTGCGGCACTTTCAGGCTCACGCTGTCGAGCGCCGTGTGGCCGTCGTATTGCTTGCAAACATTGTTGGTTTCAAGAATGTTCATATACTGATTGACAGATTAACTGATTGATAGATTGTTCAATTGAGTTTTAAAGGTGGATGGAGTTGTCACTGCATAGAGTTCATTAGTTCATACAAGTAGGCGGGACTCTGCACGTAAAGTTCACCTTCTTCATCTTGTAACGCGTTTATTATAGGCGAGTTATACACACGTTCCATCGCTTGTTCAATGTTACATCCCGTATCTTCCATTTCGTAACGCACTAATTCGCTCAATGCGTAATCGGTCAGATAATTGGCTATTTGGTGGTGGTTTGGCTGATTCATAGTGTTTCAACAGATGTTTTGGTAAGGTATTGTAATGCCCGTTTAGTGCCGAAATAGTATTGTTGGTCAAGATATTTGTCTTGCAACAGTTGGGCGGCTTGCTCGGGTGTATTGAAACCTTCGCGGAAGTTGGTCAGTTGCAGAACAACACCATCGTCGGCAATCGGCCCCACTACAATATCATAGTCGTGAACAGGTGTCTTGCTCGCTCGGTCACGGTTGGCGTCAATGAACAGGAACCATTCAGAGCAAGCCTTTTCGGGGAAAATCTTGATTTTCAAATCAGAGTGTAGGGCCGATTCATTAAATTCGTATGTTATCAAAGTCGATGTTCCACCAAAAAGTCTAGTCTTTTTATTTGCCATACGAATAGCAGTGTTTCTGTCGGGTGTCAAATAGAATCCTTTTCCAAAATCTTTGTTTTTCAGGCCTTTCGAAAGGTCGATGGAATCAATGTCGGTATTTGAGCCGTGGTATAGTTTCATACAAGCGTGCCCCCATTCCGCTGACATACAATAAGTAAGTCGTCAATTGTGTCTTCTATCGATTGAAGATGTTCAACATCGTAGAATTCTATCAGAAATGCCAATCCCTTATGCTCTTGCAGATAGCGGTAGGCTGCCTGCCGAGTCATAGCAAACCGCTGCCCGAAAGCGTTTATGCAAGCCGTTAAGAATGGTATTTCATATTTGCTCATATTTTCTTGAATCTCAAATGCGTTTGAAAATCAATTGCGAAAATACTGATTTTTTGGAAGAAGAGACAAATTAGTTATTGTTATAACCGTGTTCTCGAGTGCCGAATTTTTCTTTATAAAGAGATTCTCGGTCAATCGCGACTTTGTCGGTTACATTGAGGGGTAGTATTTCTAGTATGCTCCATTGAAAATATGTAGCGGGATAGGCATTATCTTTTTTGTATAATTCAAGCAGGCTTTTGTCATTGCCGTGTCCGTTAGTCTCTGCATATTCATACCAACGGCCCCAAATGCCCTTACCAGAACTCTGTTTGTTGCGATATGTTACACCTACATATTGTTTGCCTGTTTTTTTGTCAAGAATTAGATAAACGCAGTTGCAGGCTTCAAGTTTGGCACGCCATTCCATATCGTTCTTCTCAAATATTGCTTTGAGTTGATGATAATTAAGCATAACATCTTCATAACTTGTGAAAACAGGAATGTCGCCTTCACTCATACCTCTGTCAATACGCACTACATATTTTATATGCGAATCATACCATTGATGCCAATCTATTGCTCGGTTTACCCAATCAATTACAACTTTTTCCTCCAGAGCCTCGAATCCGACAACCTTTTGAAAATCAAAAACACTGTTATCATTTTCCAAATCTATGCGGTTACAGTTTTTAAATACGCCAACAAATCTTGCGGTATTCTTTTCTTCACCAATAAACGAAACTATATATTCAACATCCTTGAACCTTGATGTATACTGTTCGTTCTGATATTTTATAAATACATCGTAGCGAGTGCGGTAAAGTGTATAAAGGCTTTCTCTATACTCTTTTCCATCGATTATCTTAACTTCACGATTGTCTAAATGGCGGATAAGTTTTATTTTCTTTGAGTTATCAAATTCAGGTACTCTACCTTTCACTAACTTTTGAAAAGAAATAATGTACTTATTGTTTTCCTCAATTTCTTTAATTTTGGATATTGCTTCAAGATATTCATCGGTCGGCAGAAGGATGATTTCTAACAAACGCTCTTTGGAAAGATGTAGCCCCATCACCTCATCATAATTCCAATCAGGTAAATCTTTCAATCCGCCTTCATATTTACTGTCATAACCAAGGTTTGGTAATTTGTGAAAATCAGTATATGAGTGTATATAAAATCTCAATGAAACTTCTTTGCAGAACAAAGAAACCCATTGCTCTATATTCAAAAGGTCGTCATATATTAGTTCATTATATAGAACCATCCACGCGCCATAAGTTTCTTTCCCGTTGCTTCGCATATATGATATGTATTCTGCGAATGCCCCTAAAATGTAGTACTTATTCTGCGGGCGGTCTTCTGCATATTTCTTAACATAATCGCATAAGTCAAAGCCGTGAGTAACCATATAACCAAGGTCTGTGATTTTTGTTTTCGTAGGAAGTGTGCCAGATTCGTGACAAGAACTCTCAAGATAAGCCTTACACGTTTTGGGAAATGTAAGTTTATTGTTCACGTTACTATAAAACCGACGTTCATAATCTTCAAGTGACATAATCCTATCATTTATGAGTGAAACATTTTATCAATTATCAATCATACAAATATACTAATTGCATAATGTATTGTAAAATGAAACCGTGACGAATTGTCACGGTTTGAATTTTATATCAATTTTCTTCCAAATTTTCTAAAAATTTCCGCCCGTTAGAGCGCTACGCCTCCAAGCGGACACCTACGGAATATGCGTCAAAGGTCGGGGACAAATTGTCCCTATCCTTTATAATCGAATCCTAAATCCTAATTACTAAATCCTACCTCTTCCTCGTCCATTATCGCCTCAAACAGCATTTGCGCCACGCGGTGGCCGCCCTTGCGGTTGAAGTGCGTGTAGTCTTTCTGCGCCATTCCGCTCTCAACCCACACGGGCATACTGTTGCGGCCGCCCATTGCGGCGTACAGGTTCCAGAACGCGCACCCTTCGGCGAAAGCCGCATTGCGTTGGGCTTCAATCACTTTCGGCACCGATGAGCGCGTCACATAGCCGTTGGTGCCGTTTTCCGACATATCGCTCACGCCCACAACCAGAATCACCGCGCGCGGCCACACCTTTTTCAGGTATTGCAGTTGCTTGCGCAGATTCTCTTCGTAGTAACTGTAACTGCGCGAGCGGTTGGTGACAGCGTTCACGCCAAACTCGTAAATTATCAGGCTCACAGGCAGATAGTGGCCCATTTGTTTCATTTGCGCAAGGTCGATTTTCACAAACTCGGTGCCCTTGCTTCCGCGGAATGGCAGATTATCGACCATTACGCCAGCGGGCGAGTCGAGCGTAACCGCGTAAATGTCAGGACTTTGGCTGCCACCGAACTCAATGCGGAAATTGGTCGGTGTCTGCTCAAAATTCCACTGAAGGCGCTTGGTGTCGGCAGTGGGGTCGATGTCCTCGAACCACAGCAATTCGCCGTCGGCATAGCCCTTCACGGTGAACGCGCTGTCGGCGTGACCGTAGAAAATATTGCACTGCGTGAACTTCTTCACCGACTTGTAAGCCTGCCCCGAAGGCGAGAATTTTATCCACGCCTGACTGCCGCCGAATTGCGCGAAACTGCCCATAATGCCGAACCGCTGATGGTGCAGCGACGTGTCGCGCTTCTGATAAATTGAGTGGACGCGCCAATTGCTTGATGCCGAGTGCACTATGGCCGACGATTTGGCCACGGGCGGCACGGCGGGCATTAGTCCAGGGCCGCTGCCGCCGTATTTTTTCTGCATAAGATTGCGGAAATAGCCCGTTATGCGGTCGCCCTCAATCTGACTGTCGCCGTAGTGCAGAATGCGCACCTGACGGTTTTGGCAGTTGGCCAGCGCGGCAAAAAACGGCGCAAGACGCACCTCGTCGTCGTCGGCAAACTCAATGGGTTGGCGGCTTCGGGGCCTGTCGGTGCGGGCGGGTTTGGGCTTTGGAGCGGGCGCTGCGGGCAGAGTGTCGGGCTGCGGCAAAACAACCGTGTCGGCGGGCAGCGTGGTGGTGTCGGCCTTCAGTTCGGCCTCAATGGCGCTTGTGTTGCCGATAATCTCAACCACGTCGGCAATGTTGTTTTGCACTGTATCAGCCTGACTGTCAGTAAAATCGAAATACAACTTGATTCCGCCGCCCAACTCAATTCCGTCTTTCGGAAAAAGCATTGCCACAGCCGCCAAAATGGCCGCCGTAACAATCAGAAAGACCAGAATCTTAATGGGTTTCACGCTCGTTATCGTTTGATTTTCAGTTTCTGACCGATGTCGATTCGCGACGAACTCAAGCCGTTCCAGCGCTTGATGTCGTCCTCGGTGACGTTGAACGTGCGGGCGATTTCCCACAGCGAGTCGCCGCGGCGCACGGTGTAAATCTCATACTCGCCGTCGGCCAGCGGTTCGGCCGAAGTGGCTGTGGTTGTTGGCTTTGCCGTTGTGGCCTTGCCCACCGATGCCTGTTTCTCGTCGAACGTCATTGTGTTGATTTTCTCGTATTTAGCCGCTTTCGATTTCGGAACATAGATAATCAGTTTCTGTCCGCCGCGGATGGTGTTGCGCGACATTCCGTTCCAATATTTGATGTCCGACACGCGCACGTTGTACCAACTCGAAATGAAGCCCAGATTGTCGCCCGATTTCACCGTGTAAGTCAGTTTTTTGTAGTCGCCTTTGGGCGGGCCAGGAATGTAGGTGTTGTGCTCGGGCTTTTTGTTCATAACCTCGGGGCGGAAATAGTAGGCGTCGTTGTAGCGCGAAATCGAGTCCTCAAGTTCGATGAACCGCAGCACTTGGTCGGTTGGAAGGCGCAGCGCGTAGGGCTTGATGTGTCCAGGAATGATGTCGTGCCGATACTGCGGATTCAGGTTGCGCAGCACGTCGACGGGGATGCCCATAAAATGGTTAATCTGCTCAAAATGAATCTTTTTGCTCACCATAACCGTATCGCATTTCACAGGCATTTTCGGTGCCGATGGCTTTAGGTTGTGCTCTTTGTAGTAATTCATTATGTACGCTGCCGCGATGTAGGCGGGCACGTAGCCGCGCGTTTCGCGGGGCAGATGGTAGTAGATGTCCCAGTAGTTGCGCTTTCCGCCGCTGCGCTTGATGGCCTTGTTCACGTTGCCAGGACCGCAGTTGTAGGCGGCAATCACCAGAATCCAGTCGTGATAGGTGCGGTACATATCGCTCATAAAATTGGCGGCGGCGTAGGTCGATTTTATCGGGTCGCGGCGCTCGTCAACAAGGCTGTTCACCTCGAGTTTGTACATTCGACCCGTGCTGTGCATAAACTGCCAAAGGCCCGTTGCGCCCACCCGCGACACAGCCACAGGGTTCAGCGCCGACTCAATCACAGCCAAATATTTCAGTTCGGTTGGCATTCCCTTCGAGTCGAAAATATCCTCGAAAATCGGAAAATAGTAGTCGGCCACGCCCAGCATATTCTCAACCAGGTCGCGGCGCTTGTGCGAATAGAGATTTATCAGATTGCTAACCACCTTGTTATACGACAGTTCGATTTCGAGCGGCAGCATTTCCAATCGTTTCCGATAGACCGAATCGGGGAAATCGGGGATTAGCGCCGTGTCGGCTGTCGCGATGAATGATGTGTCGTTGCCGATTGACACTTGGCTGTCGAACCACATCTGCGACAGGCTGTCAACCTGTTCCGACACTTCAATATCCAGAGTGTCAGATGGTTCGGGCCAGCCGAAATCAGTGGTGTCGGCGGCGAAGAGAGTGTCGTTGATGGCTATTGTGTCGTTGATTTGTGTTGTGGCGTTTGCGTGCACTGCGAGTGCCGCTGCGCACAAAACGGTGATGATTGGTTTTATCATTTCAAATTCAAGTGTATCAGAATGTTACAGTAATATTTACACCCAACGGCGTGCCCTTCCGCGTGCCTGTGGCTTCGGTGAAATCGGGCATCAGCATCGGGTCGGCTTTGATTGACAGGTCTTTGTCGATGGTGAAATCGAAAAAGTGCGCATCTACGTTAGCGTCAATCACTTGCAGCAGATAGAGCGCCCCAATTCCAATGAAGCAGATGTCGCGGTAGCGCCGCCACGTGTCTTTGAGCCGCTCGGTGTTTGCGGCGGGATACTGACTCACGGTGCGGTCATCGTCGTCGGTAGCCCATTTGTACTCGCGTCGGTATTTCTTGTAGACAAAATTGTTGTAACTCGCATAGTAAATCAGTCCCGTGAAACCGCCGTAAATGATAGGTATCTTCCAGTATTTCTGATTGTAATATTGTCCCAAACCTGGCACCAGCGACGACATAAACGTTGCCTTGTTGGGCTTGTGCTGGGCGCGATAGGTGCTGTCGGGGATGTCGAATCCGTCGGCATATTGAGCGTGCGCGGTTAGCGGCGCAGCAGCCATAAGCAGCAGCGCACCAATCAGCAGCGATATGCGTTTAAGAGCCACCTTCAAGCCTCAATTAAAGCGATTTGAGTTTGTCGAACAGCGATATTATCCGCTCAAGGTCCTGGTCGTTTTTGAACGGAATCACAATCTTGCCGTTGCCCTTGTCGGTGCGGCTGAACTTCACTTTCGAGTTGAAGAATCCGTTCAGGCTGTCTTCCAATGCCTTGTAACTGTCGTCGGTGTTGCGTTTGGTGCGGCCTGTCTTTTTCTTCTCGGGGCTTTTCATTTCGGCTGCGGCCTCTTCAGTCTCGCGCACCGACAGTCCTTCGTTCAGGATGCGTTCGAAAAGGAAATTCTGGTCGTTCAGGTCATCGATGCCGAGCAGTGCCTTTGCGTGCCCCATCGTGATGAGTTGCTTGCGCAGACCCAGTTTTATCTCGTCGGGCAGTTTCAGCAGACGCAGATAGTTGGTGACGGTCGAGCGTTGCTTGCCCACACGGTCGCCCAAATTCTCTTGCGTCAGATTACACTCGTCAATCAGGCGCTGGAAACTGATGGCAATTTCGATTGGGTCAAGGTCTTCGCGCTGAAGGTTTTCTGCAATTGCCATCTCAAGCATTTGCTCATCACCAGCGGTGCGGATATAGGCTGGAATAGTCGCCAGTCCAGCCAATTTTGATGCACGGCAGCGGCGTTCGCCCGAAATAATCTGATAGCGGCCGTTATCGAGTTTGCGCAGGGTAATCGGCTGAATTACACCTAATTGTTTGATAGATGAAGCCAATTCGTTGAGTGCTTCCTCATCAAATTCGGTTCGCGGTTGGTAAGGATTGACATCAATCAAACTCAAATTTACATTGTCGCTGATATGATTCGCAGGTGCGCCACCTTTGAGCAGCGCCCCCAATCCTTCGCCTTTGTTAGCCATAATATCGTTTAAACCTTTGCCTAAAGCAGGTTTCTTTGGTGTTGCCATAGTTAGTCAATAATTTTTTCGTCAGAATCCATTTGTGTCATATTGTTGCGCTGAAGCACCTCGCGCGCCAGGTTCAGGTAGTTGATTGCACCCACCGACTGCGGGTCGTACAAGATGCTTGGCTGTCCGTAGCCTTGTGCTTCTGTGATTTTTACGTTGCGCGTAATCATTGTCTCGAAAACCATATCTTCAAAGCAGCGGCGTACTTCTTCAACCACGTTGTTGGCCAGGCGCAGGCGCGAGTCGTACATCGTGCACAAGAAACCTTCGATTTGCAGGCTGGGATTGAGTCCGCTCTGGATGAGTTTTATGGTGTTGATGAGTTTGCCGATGCCTTCGAGCGCGAAATACTCGCACTGCACGGGGATGATGACCGAGTCGGCCGCTGTGAGCGAATTGACAGTAATGAGTCCCAGCGACGGCGAGCAGTCTATGATGATGAAATCGTACTTGTCGCGGAATTTGTCGAGTCCCATTTTCATAACCTTTTCGCGATCAGCCTTTTCGAGCAGTTCGATTTCTGCGCCCACCAGATTGATGTTCGACGGCAGCAGGTCGAGATACGGAAGATTCCCAATATTAAGTATGGCGTTTGCGGGGTCAATCTCGTCGACAAGGCACTCGTACAACCCCACTTTGATATTGTTCACATCGAACCCGAAACCCGAAGTGGCGTTGCCCTGCGGGTCAGCATCAACGAGCAGCACTTTTTTCTCAAGTACCGATAGACTTGCGGCCAAATTGATTGATGTTGTAGTCTTGCCCACGCCGCCTTTCTGATTGGCGACGGCTATAATCTTTGCCATATATGTCAGTTATTTAATGTTGTAATTTACAATGTTCTCAAAACCAACAACTTGTGTTCGTCTTTTTCCTATTTTTATTCGGTGCAAGGTAGTGATTTAATCCACATTTGCGGGGTTAAGATATCAACACTCGGCGGCTTGTGGTTGATAACTTGTGAATAAATTACCACCTTTTCAACAGGCGCATTGCGGCACGTCAGCCTTGCACATCTGATAATCGAAAACCAACAATAAAATATTGCGCACAGTTTCAGATTTTTCCCATCTTCGCACTATGAAACGCATTTTGGGTTACGCAGCGATGATTCTGGCAATGGCGTGTTTCTACGCCTTTCAGCCTGTGGCTGTTGCCGAAGGTTGGCAGCCATGTGGCGGCGAGCCCGATTCAGGCTGCTCGATAATCGAAGCCGTGCACGATTTTCACGGTGTGATGCCGCCGCAGAGCCAACTCACGGTGCGCACCTGCCAACTCAACGAACGAACAATCTACGATGGTTTTTTCGAGATTGTCAAGTCGTCGTCGAAAGTGTTCTTCAACTCGTTTTCGCACGGCAAATTAACTCGAATCGGATTCCTGATAAAGTTTCCAAAAGTCAGTATTTCCTTCCCGTTCAGCGTGTTCTGGTAACGAACCGCCCACTTTGCGCACGGCAGCCTAAAAGTTGAAGCCGTGCATATTCTTTAGACTTTCGCAAAATGACTTTTTGTGTGCGACACCATTGCCGCTTATGCTTTGGTGTTCGCACTTATTTAATAATCAATAAAATACAAATAAAATGGACATTACAACATTAATTATAGGTGTGGCCATAGTTGCACTATGCGTCCTGCCATTCTGGCTTTCGGGCAACGCCCGCAAACGCCGCGAGAAAAAACTCACTGACGCGCTCAACGAGATGGCGCAACTTAAATCTACAACCATCTGCAATTCAGAAGTTTGCGGCAACAACAGCGTCGGCATCGACGGCAGCGGTCGTTGGCTTTTCTACGCCCGTTGCAAAGGCGGCTTGCGCGAATGCATTGATTTAGAGAATGTTCGCGCGTGCAGCATTATCGACAAGCCCGACACCATTGGTTTGAGTTTCGCAACCGATGCTAAAACCGATACTTACATCGAGTTCTACAACAGCAACATCGAAGCCACATCCGACGACGAGTCGCGGCTGGCCGCACGGTGGCATAAGATTGTAGCCGACCGTCTGGCAGCAATGAAACACTAATCTGCTGATTTGTCAATAAAAGAATCGGGGCATCAGACTTGTGCTGGTGCCCCGATTTAATTTTTCTAATTCTCTCAAAATCACTTCACAACAGCCGTTCTGATGCTGTCGGTCTTCTGGCAGATGGCCGAAAAGAGCACTTCGTTAATGAAGGTGTCGGTTGATGCGGCAAGTGTGGTTTTTCCGTCTTTCGATGTCTCGGCCTTTACTTCCGACGGCATCGATTTCACGCGGTCGAAAGTTTTCTGAAGGTCGGTCAGCCAGCCGTACACTTCGCTTACGCTGCTCATATTCTTGTAAGTTTCAAGCATTTTCACAAGAATCGAGAGCGAGTAGCGCTGGTCAATCACAAGGTCGATCAGGCGTGTGTTGTTGTTTGCCATTTCGGCAAGTTCGGTCGACAGGTAAAGGCTCTCAATCCAGCCGCCAGCAACGATCAGAGCAGCCACTTCGGCGCGACCAGCATCGTTCAGATACTCGTTGGCGTTGGTGAACCCTTCGGTGATGATTTCCATCAGCGAGTCGCGGTCGTTGATGTTGTTCTCGATGCGGTTGGCAATGTCAGGCTGCACAAAATCGAAGATTCCCAACTCGTCGGCCAGTTTTTTTGCCGTGGCCATATATTGAATGGCTGTTTGCGTCTGATTGAAAAGGCTTGCGTAACTCAAGTCGGCACCATAAACACCGAAGTTGAGTGCCTTCTGCGCGGTTGTGGTGTATTTGTCGACATTGCTTGTGGGGTTGGCCAAATCCATATTGTACGACACGCCTGTGCTCTGAATCAGGTGAGCCGTCTCAACTGGCGACGGCAGAGCGTAGAACACCTGTTTGGCGCGGTTCAGTTCGTTGTTGATGTCGAGATTTGACAAATCAACATCACCGCCCACTTTTGGTTTGCTGTTGTTGGCGCAACTCATCGCCAGAAGGCCTGCGGCCAATGCTAAAACAATATTCAGTTTTTTCATTTTTTCAGATTTTGGAATAAAAAAGCGGCTAAAAATAGGTATTTTTACAAAACGGCAAGCGTTTTTCGTTCGCCCGAAGCGAAACTTGCGCTACATTCGTGAAAAATTTTGTGATTTTATGGAAAACAACCGTCTGAAATCAATTGAAGACTCACTGGCCAACGGCGGAAAGGATGCCGTGCTGGCAGTTCTTGAGCAAATACGTGAGATTGGCGTGCCGAAACTTCTGCCCGCTTTGGTGAAAGTGTACAAAACTTGTGGCGACGACGACATAAAAATGACCGTCTTCAAACTTTTGTGCGATGCTAGCCAGCCTGGCCTTGTCGACGAGATGGCCGCTGCCATTGCCGCCGAAACCGATGCCAATGTGAAGCAGATGCTCGTCACATCGTGCTGGTACTCGAAAATCGACTATCTGCCGAAACTCGAACTCTTTATCGATTTGGTGTTCGACTCGCCGTTCGAACTGGCCTTCGAAGCCTTTACCGTTATCGAGAACCGCCAGGGCTCAATCACCGACGAGCGCCGCACCGAACTCATCAGTTACATCGAAAAACGCCTTGCCGCCGAAGCCGACTACAACGAGAGTCTGACATCGGGACTTGTTGAGATTGTGAAGAATTACGATGATTAGGGGCGCAGGAGAGAGGTGATTTAGGTATTGACCTCTGTTAACGATTCCAGCAGATATTAAACCGAATTTAAATAGGTGGGGTTGTCATATTATGACAGCCCTACAATGTTGATTATCAATTCATATATCAACGTCCGTTTTAAATCGGTTTCACAACAACACTATCTCTGATTTTGTTTTTTTTCTATTTCTGCTTCACAATTCGGGCAGATATCAAACTCCTCGAACCAACCGCCGCACTCGCACTTTGGGTAGTCGGGGACATCAGACACTGTGTCTTCGGGATAGAGCAACTCCTTTCCGCACATATTGCAGTGCAAGTACACTTTATCCTGAACCTTCCCTTCGCGCCACTCAAATTCGGTGTTGCAGTTGGGGCATTTTATTTGATAAGTGTGTGGCATTTTTACTTCCTCCAATCAAACTCCGCACCTATCATTTCGAGCGCTTCATATTTCCAAAATTCTTGATAGAAGTTAGGTGTAAATTTAGCCATTAAAACTTTTTGTTGTTTATCCTCTTTCGTGTCGTATAGTCCGTTGAATCCTGAGATTCCTGCTCGCTGATTGACTTTTAGAAAATCGTCGGCTTTCAGTTGGTAAAACACCGTGCCCACACGCGTCATTTTGTGGTGTTGCAGGCAATCGTCCAATCGCCAGGAATGATTGTCGAGAATAAAGCCATAGTGCCCGTTACCATCAGCGTCGCACATCGCGCCAACGGCTAAATAGTCCTCGCAAAAACCATCATCAATCTTGATAACATCGCCTGTATAGATACTTTCGCCGTTGCTATCAGTGAACGGTGTTCTGACACCTGCAAAAATCACCTTCTGCGGGCAAGGTCGGTTCCAACACTCATCGTGCAAAAAGTCTATGGCACAGCCTCTTGCGCCGTCGTCTTCAATTTCGTCGATTTTGTCGGTGGCACCTCTGTGGGGAAACACATACATACTCATTCCCTGAAAGAAAAAATCGCCGAACTGCGCGTATCCAAACTTGTCTTTATCAATCACATACCTAACCTGAATGCTGGGCAGCGAAGTGACATAGTTCGCGCTAATCTGATACCGATACTGGCGGCACAAATCCATAAGCACCTCTTCGTTAACCACTTCGGGCGCGTCGGGTCTCTCGGGCAAAGGCTCGTTGTCAATCAGTATTACGAGCCACTCTCTTGAAAACACCGTGTTAGGCAAACGGAAAATGGCTTTGAACAACGGAGCAAGCAGTTTGTCCCGACTGTCGATTTTGCCAGTGCCGCAGCCCATCCGCGTAATCAGGAACCGATTGTCGGGGTGCTCCATCACGTAGTCGATAAACTCGGCAACGTATGGTATCATTGCCTTTGGATTGTCCGTGTCGATAGGAATGGCATAGCATTGCCCCTGCGGCCCCGACTTTTGGCCTGGCATTGCGCCAAACTTCTCGCAAGCCAATCGCTCGGCACGTCCCACTCGGTTACCTTTCATATCGGTACCATATACAAACACTTCACAACTCGACAATTCCTCGATTGTCTTTGTGATTTTCTTACCTGTAAAATGTACTTCCATAGTTTTACCTTTTTTTGGCAAAAGAAAACACTATGTGTGCGAAAGTACCGCACAGGTTTGGTAAATTTTGAAATTTCTAATGTTTTTTTTTGGGGGGGGGCTATGTCAAACGTAATGTATGGCCTATCGAGAATTTTGCGTATAGCAATGCAGCGCGGGGCTTTGGTAAGTCGGTTGGAAAGCGAATATGTTTCTTCTTTTCACCTCAAATTCACCTTTTCCTTAACCTCACCGTCGGCTATCGCGAAAGCGTTGAAAACGGGCTGTTCGCCAGCGAGCGAGAGAATGAAATACAATATGTTAGGGTCGAAGGCCAGCCGAATGTCCTCTGCCGACGGGCGCGACGGCGTCGCGGGGTGGCTGTGCCAGTTGCCCACAATCACCAAACCGTTCTGCCGCGCGTACTTGACGGCTGCAAACTGTTCTTTCGGGTCGAAACTGAAATGCTCCTCAGATTGGTCGACGTTACGCATCGGGTAGTTCTGCGTAACCGTCTGACGGTCAGGCCCAAGCAGGTATCCGCACGACTCCACGGGCGCGTCCTTCAGCGCCTGCTCGAGCAGCGATTGGTAAGCCTCGTCAGTAATCGTCAGTTGCATTTATTTCTGAATGGTAACTTTATGGACGTTCCCTTCAACGTGTGTGACACTCAATACTTTATAACCTTGTTCAATGGCTGTGCGTGGCACGTTGTTGAGCGGTTCGCCTTCGGTGAGCAGCACCTCAAGAATATCGCCGTCGGCAATCTGCGACAGTTTCAGTTTTGTCCTGACAAACGTCATCGGGCAGTGTTCCTTTGTAATGTCTAATGTGTGTGTTGCCATAGTGTTTATGGATTTTGAATTACGAATTTAGTGTTTAATCAATGAATTGGCAAATCCCCTTATGCCTTTTCAACTTATAACTTCCTAACTTACAACTTATAACTTATAACTTTTAAATAAACATCGTTTGCCCCCCTTCGGATATTTCCAGGAACGTTGCTACTCCAAGTGTGTCTTTCACCTCGTGAATAAAATCGGACTGCTTGAGCCCCAGAATGTGCATCGCCATTTCGCAGGCGTACAAGTTGACGCCCAGCGCTGTGGCGGCTTCAACAAGTTCCTCGAGTGTGGCCACATTGTTTTTGCGCATCAGCCTGCGGAAAATGCGTGGGCCAATGCCGCAAAAGTTGAAGCGGCTTGTAGGCGCCTTGCGCAGACCGCCCATTCCAAAACCGAACATTTTGGTGATAAAGTTGCCACCGATAAAGGCACGGCCGCGTTTCTGTTTGATTGCATTGAGCCCCCAGAAGGTGAAGAAAATGTTCACCTCGTAGCCCACAGCCGCAGCGCCCGTGGCCAGCGTGAACACAGCCGTCAGTTTGTCGAACTCGCCCGAAAAGGCTATCAATGAAAGTTTCTTTTTATCTGCCATAACCGTGTTAGTTTTTATGCGCTGCAAGGTCGCAAACGCTTTGTTCATAATTAATTAACTCTGTTATCGTCGGGTTTTCACCGCAGAGCGGACAGTTGTCGCGGCGGTGGACATTCACTTTTCTGAAATCCATCGTTTTTGCGTTGAAAGTCAGTAACTTGTCGGTCAGTAACTCGCCAACGCCAGTGATATATTTCAGCGTTTCGGCGGCCTGAATTGTGCCCAACATTCCAGCAATGGCGCCCAGCACGCCCGCTTGCGAGCAGGTGGGAACGGCGTTCGGCGGTGGCGGCGTCTTGAACATACAGCGGTAGCAAGCGTGACCAGGAACGTAGGTAAACGTCTGACCCTCAAAGCGTAAGATTCCACCGTGGCTGAACGGCTTGCCAGCCATCACGCACGCGTCATTGATTAGGAATTTGACGGGGAAATTGTCGGTTCCGTCAACCACAAAATCGTAGTTCTTGATAATGTCGAGTGCGTTGTCGGCACGTAGAAAGTCTTGATACACATCGACTTTAATGTGCGGATTGATAGCCGCAATGGTCTCTTTGGCCGACACCACCTTCGGCTTGCCAACATCGGGCGTGGTGTGGATAATCTGACGCTGAAGGTTGCTCAAATCAACCACATCGCCATCGACAATGCCAATGTTGCCCACGCCAGCGGCCGCCAGATACATTGCCACAGGCGCGCCAAGTCCGCCCGCGCCAATAACCAGCACCTTCGCCGCAAGTATCTTTTCTTGCCCTTCAACGCCCACATCCTTCAGCAGAATGTGGCGTGAGTATCGGTTCAGTTCTTCTTCAGTGAAATCGTACATAGCAATTAATGAATTACGAATTCCCAATTTACAAATTTCTTCAATTGTCAATTGTCAACTTTCAATTTTATCGGCATCCACCGCCCATGAAGTACAAGAAATCAACCGTATCGCCATCGTTAAAAGTTTTTGTGTCGAAGTCTTCGCGTTCAACGAATTCCTCGTTCACTTGTACGCTAACCATTTCAGGTTCAGCCACATTGTTCTGCTTGATAAGTCCCGACACGGTTATCGGCAATGCCACTTCCTGCTTTTCACCGTTCACTGTTATTGTCGCCATATTATTCTGATTTTTAATTGTTATTCACTCAATAAAAAAGCATTTGCCGTTTTCCGTCTTTTTCCGTTTTAAACGACATTGTAAATATAAAGGTTATTATTAATAACCTATCGTATCGATAGGTTTTCCTTGTGTAAATAACGCCGATTTTTCATTCAGAATTGTAAACCACCGAAAAAGCAGAAGGCACAGGAGTTGGTTTTGTTGGTCCCAAATGACAACAAAAAATCCCGCCAGCGCATTGCCGACGGGATTTTTTGTGTGACTTAATCTATTCTGTTTAGAACATTCCCGGGCCACCAAAACCACCGGGGAATCCGCCAGGACCGAATCCGCCAGGGCCCATTTGGCGAGACTGCTTACGCATCGAGTTGATTTTGTAGACAAACTGTACGATTGCGTAACTGCCAAGAGTGTTCGATTCAGAGTCGATGATTGACGAACTGCTCACGTAGCGCATGATGCTCTTTTGTTGCTGCAGGATGTCGAACACTTTCACGCGGACTGCCATGCGGTTGTCTTTGGTGAAGTTCTTGGTAATCTGTGCGTTCCAGATTGCCAGGTCGCGGTCGTAACCATCGCTGTAGCCGGTGTAGATTCGCCAGTTGAAGTCAGTTGCGAATGTCATCTTCCAAGGCAGATTGATAGTGGTGTTGGCGCCAATCTCGTAGTCGAAAGTCTCGCGGTCATTGCTCAAAGTAGCGTTTGCCATTGCACTATTGCCGGTTGAGGTCGTTGTGGCTTTTTGGTCGTTGCCGCTCTTCAGGTAGCGAACCGAACCATTGATTGAGAAGTCGAACACATCGCAGCGGTAGTTGAGTTGCAAGCGCTCGCTGAGAGTGGTTGTCGAAGTGGTGATTTTGCCACCGCCAACGGTCTGGCCATTAGGCAGTTTGGTTGCGCTCGACATTGAAACGTTCTCGCTGTAGTTAGCCATCGATGTTGCTGTGATTGAGAGTTTCTTTGTTCCGAGCGGTGAACTCAAAGTCAGGAATCCGTTGGTGCTCCAGTTGCCGTTCAGGTTGATTTTGCGAGTCTCTTGTCCACCAGTAGTCGGGTTGTAGGTGATTTCGTTGCTCACGGTGTTCATAGTGTTGTTGTACGACAGGTTGAGCATGATGCTTTTGCCCGATTCGCGCATAAAGTTGTTGTAGTTCAACTGAACGTTGTTTGTGAATGTCGGTTTCAAGTTCGGGTTACCATATTGCAGGTTCAACGGGTCGGTCACGCTGATAATCTCTTGCAGGTTCTGCACGTCGGGAGCCGAGCTGCGGCCGTTGTAGCGCAACTGAATGGTGTGCTGCTTTGTGAACTTGTATTGCACGCGCATGGTCGGCGACCAGTTGAATACGGTCTGTTTCTTGTCGTTGCCAACGTTTACACCAAGAATGTTATGAGTCTCAGATATTTGCGGTTGGAGCGATACACCAAGGTTGTAGTTCAGTTTTGAGTAGCGGCCTTGCCAAATTATCTCGGCGCGGTGGTTGTAGTATGTATTCTCAACCTCACTGCTCAAACTATCGTTACGAGTGCTGCTGCCATCTTCGTAAACGTATGAGTAAGAGTCAGATGAACGTGTTTGGAAGTTGTAGTTGAATTGCAGATAGTTCTTTTCGAAAATCGGCTCAACATAGCCTATCTGACCCATCAGCGTCAGGTTGCTGCTCTTGCCGTCGGTGTTGCGGTCAATCAGTGAAGTTGAGTCGTTCATATTGAAGTGAGTGTTCGACTTTGATGTTCTGTCTGAAGGACTGAGCGAACCATTGGCGCGGAGTGTCAGCTGAATGCTGCGTCCGTAGTTGTTCAGTTTCTTAACAGCCTGCAGGTTGGCGTTGTACGATATGCTTGTCGAGTTCGATGTGTTGTTGCTTGTTTGTGTATTCACAGTGTCGCGCAAGTCGTTGATGAGGTTGCCCAGACTCAACGATTGACCATCGCTTTCTGTGTCAGTGAAACTCATGCGAATGTTGGGGCGGAAAATGATTGTTGTCATTGTGTCGATTGCCCATTTGATTCGGTACGAAGCGTTGATGTTGTTGCGGATGCTTGTCGATGTTGAGGTATCATTCTGAACAGTCGAGTAGTCATCGCCACGGAATGTCTCGGTTGATGTTTTGCCTTCCGATTCAGTTCTTGTACGGCTGAATTGGATGTTGCCACCATGCAGGAACGATTTGCTCTTTTCTTGCTCGAAGTTAGCCATGATGTTCTGTGTCTCGGTGATGCCGCCGCCAAATCCCATCATGCCGCCCATCATGCCGCCCATCATGCCGCCGCCCATGCCACCACGCATGCCGCCGCCCATGCCGCCCATCATCATCATGCCGCCGCCCATGCCACCACGCATACCGCCGCCAAAGCCGCTGCTGTTATCACCAAGGTCGCTGCTGGTATTGTTGGTGTTGTTCAGGTTGCCGATGATGGCCAGGTTGCCTTCGTCGTCAAATTTGTTCAAATCCAAGTGGCCGTCGTAGCGGAAATCATCGGGTCCGTTGATGTCGTGGCCAACGCCGCCCCAGATGTTGCCAATCCAACTGTCCATCATACTCTTGCGTACGGTGAAGTCGAGAACAAACTCTTCGTCGTCATCGTCGATGCCGGTCAGTTCGGCCTGCTCGCTCTTTTTGTCGTACGATTTGATGTCCTTAACCATGTTGGCCGGAAGGTTCTTGAGAACCACTTGCGGGTCGTTGGCAAAATATTCCTTGCCGTTCATCTGTATTTTGGTGACTTCCTTTCCACCGATAGTAAGTTTGCCATCCGATGAGATTTCGGCGCCAGGGAGTTTCTTCACAAGGTCTTCAACCATTGCGCCTTCAGTCACGTGGAAAGCGTCGGCGTTGAACACCACGGTGTCGTCGCGAACAACAACCGGTGTGGCTTCTGCTTGAATGCTAACCTCGGCTAATTGCTTGCTGTCTTCCAACAAATAAATCTTGCCGATAGAGTTGTCTTTACCTTTTGTGACGGTAATATTCTTATTGACAGGGGTATAGCCGATGAAAGATGCTTTTACGAAGCATTTTTCGACCTTGATGCCCTCAATCTTGAAAGAACCATCCTCTTTAGTCACGTCGCCTTTCAGGAATGTGCTGTCTGGCAGCGAGTAGATTTGCACGTTTGCATACTGCAAGGCCTCGTTTGTGGTCTTGTCAAGCAATTGGCCAGAGATTGATGTGGTTTGTGCCATTGCCACATTGCCAATCAGAACCGAAAGAATCAAACTTAACTTTTTCATATCACTGTTTTTTTTATGTGTTTATAAATTCATTTTCCTTTTTTGTCATTTTCGACGATGCAATGATATTTCGTTTCGGTGAAACCGCAATATCCTTATAGATGAAGGGTAAAAAAATGCCGATTGAAGTTCCCGAATTTTAATCTGAGTCTATGTTTGGGCTGTTTTTACCGATAAAACCACGGTTTGGAGGCATACTTTATGCCGGAATGGCCATAAAAACCGGTTTTTTACCGATAAAACCGATAGTGCTATTGCTGATAATCAAATAGATAGAGAGTGCAAATGAATGCTCGCCACAAAACTGCAGTTTTGTAGAGAAAAAAGGAAGAATTATCGATGGTGGTACAGATAATACGTTGATTATCAATATGCTTTTTGATCAGATTGTTAGTTTCTAAATCCTAACTATCAGAATGATAGCACATAAACCTCGTCGGGAACCACATCGAAGATGATGCAGCCATCGGCAATCAGCGATGGTATCTCGTTGTTGTTGCGCACGATACGTGCTGTAGTGCAGCCTTCGGGCAACCGGCGCTTGATAGTCACTGGCTGGTCGAATTTTGTCAGACTGCTTTGTGCCGTGCAGCCAACGGTTATCTCAACATAGTCCATTTCCTGCCGTTCGCTGATTGTGAGTGAGTTGCGCTCGATTATGTATTTTGAGATTTCAGCAAACGTACCAACCCAATAAGCCAATCCCGATTGTTTGACGTATTTCAAATGTGCCTCAAATTCAGCCGATTGGATAGGAGAGTAGCCGCCATCGCCGTCGAGCGCGTGAATCAGGAAAACGCACCAGCCTTTGGTCTTGGTGGCCGATTCCACCCAATTGTTGAAGTTGTCGGCTGTCTGCATATCGCTCTCAGTACCAACCACTCGTGATGTGATGTTGAACATGTTTTCGGGCGTTGAGTTGCCAATCTGGCCGCTGCAGCCGCGTGCCGAAATGTAGTAGCGTGCCACAATCTTATCGTTGCCAGTCACACAGTAGGGGTAAACCATTGTGATACACTCTTTTCCAATCTCACGCTCGATGATTTTTTTTGATTCGGACAACTCTTCGTCTTGCTTGTCTTCAGGTGTTTGGCCAAAGTTGACATGGTTCACCGTGTGCGAAGCAATCTCATGGCCTTTTTTCGCCACATTTTTCCACTCGTTCCAATCCTTTACCCAACTGGTAATCAGGTTGAAAGTGCCGTGAAAGCCGTATTTGTCGAGTAGCGGAACAGCCACCGGAATCTGGTTGGGTGTGCCGTCATCGAAAGAGTAGGTGATGGCCGCCTGACTGAAATTGTGCCAAGTTGCAACTTCGTAACCTTCTGGTATTTGTGCATTTACTGTGTTTGCCATAATAAACGGTATTGCCATTATTAACGATAACTTTTTCATAATCGGAAAGATTTAGAATGCAATAATAAGCACAACTGACGAATTATTGGAAGCAATGTGTAAAAAAGAACGCAGATTTTATAGAACGTCAATTCGAGATTATTTGGAATTGTTTTCAAATTCAACTCACTTTATTATCGAATAATCGGAACAGCGCAAGTTGTAGGTAGCGTTTTTCATATTGTTATCACTTGTAGTATAATAACTTATCACAGCATCTATATTGGTGTTCAGAGAGAATGAGGCGTCTTTCACAATTATATCGTTTACGTTGTCAAGTTTTTCAACTTTCCTTAAATCATCTTTCAGTATTTCAATCAATTTCTCACCTGATAATTTGTCATAATTAGGAAATGTCTGAACCATAATGGTGCTGTCTACTTTAAAAATTTCTATTATCTTATATGTGAAAAGTTTAGGTTTAATTCTACCATAGAGTACATAATTATCTTTCGTGCCAAACAGAAGAATATGTCTCCATGCAACTACTTCAGGACGTTTGTTCCTCATCATACAATCAAAAAAGAATTGTACGGATGTTTCTTGAACTTCATCAACATTCACTTTAGTAAGGTCTGCTTGTAAATAGTAATTAGCAGATAGCATTATTATTAAAGATATAAATAAATATCTCATTTTCTGTAATATAATTGTGTTCTAAATTCTAATAATCAAATTCCAACAAATATAGTTAAAGCAAGCGCAAATCCATATTTTTGCGCAAAACTGACTGAACTATGTCTACAATAAACTGCAGAGGAAGGCTCATTGATTTGTCAGAGCCGAAAGTGATGGCTATAGTGAACGTCACGCCCGATAGTTTCTATAGTGGAAGCCGCTGTCCGTCGACTGAGGCGGCTCTGGCTCGCGCCGAAGAAGCGCTGGTTCAGGGAGCCGAAATTCTCGATTTGGGAGCCTACTCAACTCGCTCGGGTGCGGCCGAAGTGCCGGCAGAAGAAGAGTGGCAGCGCCTGCAGCCCGTGGTGACCAAATTGCGCCGCCGTCATCCGCAAGCCGTCATTTCCATCGACACTTTCCGCAGCAGTGTGGCCGAGCGGGCTGTTGATGCCGGCGCCGACATTATCAACGATGTGTCGGGCGGCACACTCGACGAGCAGATGTTTGCCTCCGTGGCCCGCTTGCAAGTGCCTTACGTTCTGATGCACATGCGTGGAACACCGGCCACTATGCAGCAGCACACCAATTATAATAATCTGGTGGCCGATGTGATGAGCGAACTGTCGCAACCGCTTCGCCGCCTGACCGATATGGGTGTACACGATGTCATCATCGACCCGGGATTCGGCTTTGCCAAAACGCTTGAGCAGAACTACGAACTGTTTGCCCACCTCGCTGAGTTTTCGGTTTTCGACCGACCGTTGCTTGTGGGTATTTCGCGAAAATCGATGATTTATAAATTGTTTGGTATCACACCCGAACAGTCACTTTGTGCCACCACCGCGCTCAATATGCTTGCTCTCCAAGGCGGCGCGTCCATTCTTCGCGTTCACGATGTGCCCGAAGCAGTGCAGGTTGTGAAAATGAGTGAATTATTAGTTAAAAATGAACGATAGTTGTAAACTGATGGTTTCACAGCGCAACCATTGATTTGTCATTTTTTGAGCGCTAAACGAAGAAATATAAGTGGTAGTCTGTTGCGATTCAAAACATCTGGCTAACTTTGAAAAAAATAGATTAACAGAAAAAGATATGTCAACATTTCTTCACGATGTCGCTGAATATATAATGGGTAGCCAAAACGACGACTTGCGCAACAGTTGTGCGGTTTTCCCCAACCAGCGTTCGGCTGTATATTTTTATGATGAGATAAAGAAGGATAATAGCAGGGTTACTTGGCTTCCAAAATGCATGACGATTGATGATTTTATGCATTCAATTGGCAACCAAAAAGTTGCATCGCAGATAACTTTGCTTACAACGCTCTATCAGGTCCATCAGGAACTTGTGGCAGAAAAAGAGGCTTTTGACAAGTTTTTCCCTTGGGCTCAAGTTCTTTTGGCGGATTTCGACGATATTGACAAATATCTTGCAAATGCTGATGCTTTACTCCGTAATGTGCAGGATATTAAAGAATTGGATAGTGCGGTTGATTATTTGTCCGACAGTCAGAAAGACGCCTTAAAAAGATTTTTCCATGTAACATTCGAAGGCAAAGAAACCGAACTGAAAAAGCGTTTCCTCAGCATTTGGCATATACTTCTTCCATTGTATAATGAGTTTGGTAAGAGACTGAATGATAAAGGTTTGTCGTACGAAGGACAAGTTTACCGCCGTGCTGCTGAAAAAATAGGTTCAGCCGATTATGAACTGCCGTTTTCCAAAGTGTTCTTCATAGGATTCAATGCCATCACCCGAAGTGAGGAACGTGTTTTTGAAGTGCTGAAAGCGCAAGGTAAAGCATTGTTTTTCTGGGATTACGACAATACCTATCTTAATAATGAGTTGCACGAGGCAGGTTTCTTCCTGCGGCGTCATGTCAAGGACTTCAATGCTCCCGATGATTTTGTGACGTGCCACGATTTTGATTGGAATAATAAGAAAATCAGTATCATAGCCTCGCCAACCCTGAGCGGGCAGATGTCGGTTGCAGTGGCCCGGATAGGTAATTCTGATTCTGATGAGAGCGATTTGTCGGACACGGCTTTGGTACTTTCCGATGAGACTCAACTGATGAACGCCGTGGAGCATATTTCGCCCTATGTCAGCGATATGAACGTGACAATGGGCTACAAAATTCGCAATTCGGTGGCAGGGCAGTGGATTGAACTGCTCATTCAACTTCAGGCGAACAAGCGTTCCTCAACTGATAATGTGACGTTCTACTTTAAGAATGTGCTGGCGGTGCTTCAGCATCCGTTTTTTGTGTCGGTGAGTGCCGATTTCTCGAAACAGATGGCTGATAGAATCAAGAAGGAGGCTATGTTCCAGGTTGCACAGGGTGAGTTGACTACCGATGATTTTGGCAAGTTGGTATTTTGTAACCAGACTGACAGTCAGTCGTTTTCGGGCTATCTGCTTGCCATTTTAAAATATTTGATGGCATCGTGGAATTCATCAGGAGATGATTCGTTTATTTTGCAAAAAGAATTGGTTTACAGGCTTATTTTGCAAATTCAGCAACTTGATACTGAGTTGTCAGCCGAAAAACTGACTATGGAGTTGAACACATATTATCAGTTGCTGCGCAAGTATGTCAACAGTTTGAAAGTGCCGTTTTCGGGCGAGCCTATTCGTGGATTGCAGATGATGGGTTTTTTGGAGACGCGTAACCTCGATTTCAAAAACCTTATTGTGCTGAATGTGAACGAAGGGACGATTCCTGTTGATGGGAGCGGACCATCGTTTGTGCCATATAGCCTTCGCAGGGCGTTTCTGCTGCCAACCCATGAGGAGCGTGAGGCCATGTATGCCTATTATTTCTTCCGACTTCTGCAACGTGCTGAAAACGTGACACTCACATATTTCGTTGGGAAAGTTGATGGTCGGGCAGGGGAGCCGAGCCGTTATATCATGCAATTGCTTTATGGCGATTACAAAGCGGTTGAAGAACAGATTCAGTCCGATATTCGTGTGGCGTCGTCAGTGCCCATCGAAATGAAAAAGAACAAGCAGACGATGGAACTGCTTGAAACATACGTGAATAACGGAGGGAAGGATGATCCTATGTTGTCGCCGAGCGCATTGGTCACATACCAAAAATGTCCGCTGCAGTTCTATTTCAACAATGTTTTGCGGCTTTCGCCCGATGACGATATTGATGAAAACATCGATGACAGGCAGTTCGGTATCATTTTTCATGATGCAATGCATGAGATATACAGGAGTGCCGTGGAAAAACCGAAGAGTGCCGATGAAATTGCAAAATTGGCTAAAGATTTGAGTAGCAGCCGAATCGATTATGCATTTGCGCGCCATATCTTCCCCAATAAGAAAGATATGCACCAACAGGCACTCGAAGGCAAAATTAATGTAAAGGACAATCTTAACGGAGCCAACAAGTTGGTTTATAGTGTGATTGAGCATTACGTTAAGTCGCAGTTGGAATTCGACAAAAGCGTGGCAAAAGAAAAACCAATCACGTTTGTGGCTCTTGAGGAGAAATATTCGATGTTGTTCCCGATAGAACTGAACGGGCGGAAAATAAAAGTTAATCTGGGAGGAATCATCGACCGCATCGACAAGATAGATGGCGAAATCCGCATAATAGACTATAAAACAGGTGGAAACGATGTGGTGTGCGAAACGATTGATGAAGTCTTCGATTCTGCCAATATTTCGAAATATAAAGGCATATTACAAACATTGATTTATTGTTTGATTTACAGCGATAAACATGCGGACGAGCACATCACTCCGCATCTGTTTATGACAAAGGAACTCGACCATGATCCTGATTTTAAGATTCGCAGTAGAAAAGACGAATTCTCAGAGGGCAGTTATCGAAGGGTGGAAGATAAGGTTAAAGAATTTGTAACCAATGTGTTGGCAGATATTTTTGATGCCAACAAGCCTTTTGTGCAGACCGACAACGAGGACAACTGCAAACATTGTAACTTCTTCTATTTGTGTAATAAGCAAGTATCCAATTAGCGAATGGATAATCGTGTTCTAAACTTATTGTGTTTATTGACAGTGGGTTAGAATCAGTCCGCACCTGTTCCGAGAAGCGAAACCAACGTTTCTGGGGTGATGTCGTAGTTGATGTCGCCTTTGCGCACTAATGAAATGGAACCGGTTTCCTCCGACACGACAATGATTGAGGCTTCTGTCTCGTTCGACATGCTCAATGCGGCCCGGTGGCGCAGTCCAAGTTGGGGTGGTAGCACAAGGTCATCATCAATAGGCAGAACGCATCGTGCGGCCTTAATGTGGTCACCA
This sequence comes from Salinivirgaceae bacterium, assembly GCA_016284875.1. Classification (GTDB taxonomy): domain Bacteria; phylum Bacteroidota; class Bacteroidia; order Bacteroidales; family SZUA-534; genus RUG13583. The sequence continues at coordinate 34,569 of JAEEPS010000024.1, forward strand.
ATGATTATCATTGCACCATCGTGCATCGGACTGTTTTTGAAGAAGATACTCTCAATCAGCCGATGAGTGACGTCAGCGTTCAGTGTGTCGCCGCTTTGCACGTATGTTGCAAGTTCCGAGTTGTTTGTAAGCACGATAAGTGCCCCCGTTTTGGTTTTCGACATATTTCGGCAGGCACGGCTAATCTCGCGCAAAGTTTTGCCAGATGTGGAGTTGTTGGCGTTGTCAAAAAAACGCGCCAGGGCAAAACGCTTTTTTACAAAATCGGTGTTGCCCAGCAGTAGCAAAAACTTTCTGATTTCCTGTTGGAAAAGCACGATTACGGCAATCACACCAACGCTGATGAATGAGTCGAGGATTGTTGATAAAAGGCTTAAATTCAAAAATTTAACAATCAGCCACACCATGTAGAGCAGCATGAGGCCGACAAAGATGTTCATTGCCACCGTACCACGCACCAGTTTGTAGAGTTGGTAAAGGATAATGGCCACAAGTAGAATGTCGATGAAATCGACAAAACCGAACGTTATAAAAAGCAGCCCCATCGGTCGTAAATTTTTGACGTGCTAATATAAGGCGAGTTGAAGAATTTTTTTGCGCAAGTCGGCTATTTTCATCCAAAAAAATGCCGAAAACGTTGGCAAACAGCCATTTTGCAATACTCATATTGCTTGTGTCTAATGCGATAAGTAATTGGTAAACAATAGTTTAATTGTTTTAATTAGTTTGTTGTCGCACAAATATTTTTTATTATACATTTACACTATTAAAATAATTATCTATGATTAGCAAGTACATAAAAGAACTGATACCAGGTAATTCGCGGATAATAATTCCCGATTTCGGTGCATTCATGATTCAAGACACGCCGTCAGGTAAAGTCATAACATTCAACGATTTTCTGAAGTTCAACGACAGTGTTCTGCTGAACAAGATCATCACAAGTGAGAAGGTTGACGCAGCCAAGGGCAAGGAAGCCATAAAGACTTTTGTGTCGGAAATTGAGGCGGCTTTCAAGGCTGGCGAGAGTTTCGCTGTTGAAGGTGTCGGCTATCTGTCGAAAGATGGTCAGAACAATATCAACTTTGTTCAAGACGAAAACGCAAAGGAAAAAAGTAAACCGAAAGTAGCGGCCAAGCCGAAAACTGAAGTAAAAACGGAAGAGGCAAAACCCGCAGCGGCACTGGTGGCAGAACCGAAAGCCGAAGCACCGAAAGCACCAGAAGTAAAACCGCAACCGGCTGCCGCGCCCAAACCGCAGACAAGCGCAACACAACCATCAGCATCAAAACCAAGCACATATAATAACAATAGTCATACAAATAATAAAATGGAAATTAAAACTAAAAACAATAAGACGACTACTACCATCTTAATCATCGTTGCAGCATTAGTTATTATCGGAGTCCTTATTTGGATGGCCATCGATTTTAACTGGTTCGGACCATTCAAAAAGGCTAAAGAGGCTCCTGCACCAGTTGAGGTTATTGACACCACACCTGCTGTTGATACGTTGGCAGTTGATACTGTGTCTGTTGTTGAACCAGAGCCTGTGGTTGTTTCGGAACCTGTCGACCCGAACTCGATGCACTATCACCTCATTGCTGGTAGTTTTCAGGTTGAATCGAATGCAATCCGGTTTAAAGAAGATATGCGCAGTCGCGGTTACGAGGCCAACATCGTAAATCGCCGCCACAGCAGTTATTATTATGTCAGCATTAAGATGTTTGATTCTTATTCAGAGGCTGTTTCTGAATGGCGCAACATGAATGCCGAGAATCCAAATATTTGGATATTAGTTAAGTAAATTAACGAAAACAGTTAATAGTAAAAGGTCTTCATTAATTTGGAGACCTTTTTTTGTGAGCATTATTGAAAGTGTTGTTTTGATATAGAGGGATTGATATTAATAGAAACGAACTCTCGCTTTTCGATTTTTCTTGCTGTCTGAAGATTATTTCTCTTCTTCCTGCGGCAGCGGGAACGACACAAAGAACGATGTGCCTTTGCCTACTTTTGAGTAGAACCAGATGGCGCCGCCCGCATCTTCCACAATGTTCTTGACAATAGCAAGTCCCAGGCCTGTGCCGCTTGTTTTGGTGGTGAAATTCGGCTGGAACAGTTTGCTCTCCGTTTCGGGCGATATGCCAATGCCGTTATCCTGAACCTCAACCACAGCGCGGCCCTTGAAACTCCGCAGCGATATGTTGATGCGGCCTTTCTGTTTCTTTGGAATGGCTTGTATCGCGTTCTTAATCAGGTTATTAAACACTTGCAGCATTCGCTCGTTGTCCGCAATAATGAACACTTGTTGTCCTGCGGGTTCGGTGAAGGTGATTTTGGTGTTTGTGGTGTCGCGGAACAACTCAACGCTTTGGTTGACACGCTCGTTGAGGTTCACCAGTTCGGTGCGGCCTTCGGGCATACGCGCAAACTGCGAGAATTCCGACGCAATCGACGAGAGACTGTCGATTTGCTCAATCAGTGTGCGCGCAGTGTTCTCGAACCGCTCGTTGAAGTCAGGGTCACCGTTGCGCTGCGAGCGCTCGAGCAGTTGCACACTCAATTTCATCGGGGTGAGCGGATTTTTGATTTCGTGGGCCACCTGCCGCGCCATTTCGCGCCAAGCGCTCTCACGCTCCGATTTGGCCAGCCGCGTGGCACTAATGCTCAACTCATCGAGCATCAGATTGTACTCATTCACAAGTTCGGCAATCTCATCGTCGCCCGCATACTCAACGCGTTGGTTGCTCTTGCCCAAATCGATGCTGCGGATTCGTTCCTGAACATCGATAATTGGTTTGGTGATTCGTTTCGAGAGCAGAATGGCTATAATCACACTTAGCATTACCAAAACCACATAGATATTGATTACGGCCACCGACACACTCGTAAGTTCTTGACGCAAAGGTGTTTGCTTGATAAAGTACGGCAGATTGATGTAGGCAAGCAGTTTGTTGCGCGAGTTGATGAACGGCACGTAGGCTGAGTAGTAGTTCATTCCGCCGATGTTTTCCTTCTGAACAAGTCTCGATTTGCGGTTCATCTCCAACTCACGGTAGGCCGAGGGGTTCATCTTTCGGCTTGTGAGTTTGCGGCTGTAAATCTCGCGGCGCGATGTGGCAATCAGGTCGCCGTTCTGGCTGTAGAGATTGATGTCGGTGAGGAAAGTGTTTGAGAACGAAGTGAGCAAATTGTTCAGTTCGTTGGCAGGTATCTTCTTGATATCGGTGGTGTTGGCGTATCGCTGCTCAAATTCTATCAGCACCGACTGCAGTTTACTCGCCATAATGTCGTTCTGCGACCGCTTGTAGTGGTTGATGGTGTAGTAAACCACACCGCCAGCCACTGATACAGAGGAAATTAGCAACACGGTGAGTATCGACAC
>JAEEPS010000115.1 GCA_016284875.1 Salinivirgaceae bacterium
CTGAACCTTGACTTCTACAACAACGGCCAACTTGACAACGAGGCTTCGACGGTCTATAGCGAACTGTTCCCGTCGGTATCGTTCAGCGGACAATTCGGCAAATACATTCAGTTGCAATTCGCTTATAATGAGAAGATTTCGCGCCCGTCGTACTTCAGTATGAGCAACAACGTGACCTACGCGAGCCGCTACCTACAGCAGAAGGGCAACCCCACGCTGAAGCCGACCATCATCCGCTCGGCCGAACTGACGGCTACGCTCGTGGTGCTTCAGTTGAAGGCCATCTACACGCACAACAAGAACCACTACATGCAGTATCAGGTTGTGAATGAGGAACATCCAGAGTCGGAAGTTCTGCATTGGATAAACCTTGACAAACCGACGCTGAACCTGCAGGTTGCCACCCAACTGCCATTGGGCATCTACAAGCCGACAATCGCCTATTTCGTTATGAAACAATGGATTGACGATATTGAGTCGGAAGGCAGAATGGTGTCGTGCAACAAGCCGATTCAGGGATTTGTGTTCAACAACTCGGTTGAACTGAAGAGCGGTTGGTTGTTTGAGTTGAACTCGCAGTTCCTTGGCAAGGGCGGCTGCCAAGATTTGGTTGAGTTGCGCAACCGCACTCTCGACGTCAACTTCTATGTTCATAAATCGTTCTTCAACAAGGCTTTGAACATTGAAGCGGGAATCAGCGACATCTTTGAGAAGGGCGACAACAAAGTCAAACTCTACAAGCAGTCGGGCTACCTTGAGCAGACAAACACCTACGACCGCCGCCGCTTTACGTTGAGCGTGAAGTACAACTTCAACCCCGCCAAGAGCAAGTATAAAGGCACAGGTGCAGGAAATGCCGAGAAGAGCAGACTGTAGGTAAGGACTGATTAATTGAATAACTGAAGGACTGAATAACTGATTGATTGAATTACGATTTTTCAACTTGTTAAACCTGTTCAACCCGTTCAACTTTAAACAAAACTTATAACTTCGAAAACTCAAAAACTTTAAACAATGAAGCATTTTATAGTATTGGCGATAATGGCAATATTTGGCACCAGTCAAAATGCTAACGCACAGTTGATTGTCAGCGGCAACGTGCAGAATGAGCGCGGCGAGAAGGTCGAGTATGTCAGCATTGGCTTCAATCGCGACAGCGTCGGCACCATATCGGACGGCAACGGACATTTCTCGCTGAAAGTCCCCGCAGGACGCACTAACACGCTCGTTTTCAGCCACGTATCGTATCTGCCGACAGAGATTCCTTTTGAGACATATTCCGCAGGCAACGAACTGACTATCGTCTTGAAAGACAAAATGATAGTGCTGCCTGAAGTTACAGTTGGAAAATCGAGCAAGCCCAAAACCATTGAGGGCCGCGGAATGCCAATGCCAGGCAGTTGCGTGCTTACGGGGCGCGGCACCCCCGACGGTCCCGAGGGCGGTCCAATGTTTACGGTCGATAAAGATTACATTATCAGCAACATACTATTGAAAATTCAAAAATGCACCTACAAGGAATGCAAATTGAGTTTCAATCTCTACGAGAAGCAGGACAGCCAACTTGTCAACGTTCTTCAGAAACCGATTTATCAGACTCTGCAACAATCAAAAAAGGACTTCACGCTTGACGTTGAGCCGACTGATATTCTGTTGCTGAAACGAGGCACAGAGTACTATTTAAGCGTGTCGATGGTGGACAGCGACGGCGAAGGCACACTTATGATTGGCGCGAGCGCGAAAAGCGGCTATTACCGTAAAGGGTTGATTAACGGTGAGATAAAGAAAGTCCCCGTCTGCCCTGCGATTGCTGTGAAAGGAAATGAATTGTAAAAAAGGATGAAAGTTGAACAGGTTGAAAACACTAATTATGCAAACTTAAACCTGTTCAACAGCGAAGCGTTTCAACTTTAAACTAAACTTTAAACAAAACATAAAACTATGAAGAAATCATTTATCGCGCTATGTTGCGCAGCCGTCTGCACCGCTTGCAGCCAGCAGACACTCGACCAGAAACTAGACGCTTATTTCGACACTCTCGACGGGCATTTTATGGGCTCGGTGGTGGTGCAGCGCGACGGGCAGACCATTTATCAGAAGTCGTTGGGCTTTGCCGACGTTGAAAACCAGATTCCCTGCACGGCCGAGACGGAGTTCCGCATCGGGTCAATCTCGAAACCATTCACGGCGGTTATGGTGCTGAAGGCCGCCAACGAGGGCCGTCTGTCACTCAACGACCCGTTGTCAAAGTATTTTCCTGACGCACAGATTACTAACGCAGAGCAGATTACCATCGACCAATTGCTTTATCACCGCAGTGGCTTGCGCGATATTGTCAACGATATGCCTGCCGACTATCTGACGTATTACACCACGCCGCAGACGCGACAGCAGATTCTTGAACGAGTGGCGGCCGCAGGCACAAACTTCGCGCCCGACAGCACTTACCGCTACTGCAACACGGGCTACAATTTGCTCGGATTCATCTTGGAAGACGTTTACGGAAAGCCGTATGCTGAGGTTGTTGACGAACTGATTGTCAAGCCGTTGGACCTGCGGCACACACGTTTCAGCGAGGCCGTCAATCCGCAGCGCGGCGACGCACGCTCATACGCGCTGCTTGACCATTGGCAGGTTCAGCCCGAAACTGACGCGTCGGTGGCGTTGGGTGCGGGCGCAATGGCATCAACACCCGCCGACCTTGCAAAATTTGGCAGAGCGCTGTTCGACGGCATCTTCGGCGACAATCTGCGCGAGCAAATGAAACAACAGAAAGAGGGCATCGGCCGCGGCCTGTTTCCATTCTCGCATAACGGCCACTCGGGCTACGGCCACTCGGGCGCCATCGACGGTTTCAAGTCGCAACTTGAGGTTTTCGACAACCTGACAATCGCCTTTTGCTCAAACGGCACCGACATCGACCTTAATAAAATCACTTTGACCATTCTCGACATTTTGGACGGGAAGGAAATCGAAAAGCCCGATTCCAATAAATACCTTGAACTCACGCCCGATCAACTTGCACCGTGCGAAGGCATTTTCGTTTGCGAGGCGATTGGAATGGAAGTTACCGTGACGGTGGCAGGCAATCGGCTGTGTGCGCAGGCTGCAGGGCAGCAATCTTTTCCGCTCGACGCCCTTTCGGCTGACGATTTCGAGTACAAGGCGATTGGCGTGGCTATCACCTTTTCGCCCGACCGCAACAAAGTCACACTCAAGCAAATGGGGCAGACATTCGAGTTTGTGAGAAAATCGGCCAACACCGACAATAAAGTTGAAGCACAATCGGTTATGCTGACCAGCGAACAGTTGTCGGCTCTTGTCGGAACCTACTCATCGGCGCAGTTGGGAATGGACCTGAAAATCACTTCCGACGGCACAAAATTGCAGGGACAGGCAACAGGGCAAGCGGCATTTCCGCTCACTGCCACATCGGAAACCGATTTCGAGTTCAAACCAGCAGGCATCGTTATCAAATTCGACGTTTCCAGCAAAAAACTGACACTGAATCAGGGTGGCGGAAAATTCGATTTTGTGAAGAAAGAGTGATTGGGGGTGTTGGACGCAAGAAGTAAAATGCAGATTTTGCATATAAGTGGTCAGTGCAAAATTTGCATCAACCACAAGAATAACTATAATATATTTGAAACTTAAAACTTATGCAGACGTGCCACGGCGCGTCTCTACAAAAACTTAAAACTAAAATGGACGATTTGTTAATTGTAAACAATCTCTGCAAGACCTTCAAACTCTCGCCGAAACAGCAGCGGATTGAAGGCACAAAGCAGAAAACGGCGGTCGACGACCTGTCGTTCACCGCAAAGCGCGGTGAGATTTTCGGCCTTTTGGGCCCAAACGGCGCAGGCAAAACCACCACGCTACGTATCCTGTCGACGCTTATCCGCCCCGACAGCGGCAACGCCTTCTTCGACGGCGTGAGCGTGGTTGACGAGCCCGAAAAGGTGCGCACCAAAATCGCGTTCCTGACATCGGAACTCAAACTCGAAGACTTCTTCACACCGAACTACTTGTTCGACTTTTTCAGCCAGTTGCACGGTGTCAGCCCCGAAGTGGCCCGCGAACGTAAAGAGCAGTTATTCAGCCGTTTCGGCATCGACCGCTTTGCCGAAGTGAAGGTGGCCAACCTTTCAACGGGAATGAAGCAGAAGGTGTCGATAGTCATCTCGCTCGTGCACGACCCCGACATCATCATCTTCGACGAGCCCACCAACGGACTCGACGTGCTCACGGCGCGCACCGTCACCGATTTCCTTCAGGAACTGCGCGCCAAGGGCAAGACGATAATCTTGAGCACCCACATTTTCAGCCTTGTCGAGCGCCTGTGCGACCGCGTGGGTGTGATTATCGACGGCCGAATGGTGGCTTGCGGCTCGCTCAGCGAAGTGTGCAACGGTCTGCAACTCGAAGACCGCTTTTTTGAACTCTATAAAGAAGTGAAAGGAGACGAAGAATGAAATCTAACGTATTGACAATCATAAAGAAAGAGTTTGACCGCGTCTTCCGCGACCGTCAACTTATGTTCACCACAATCATCCTGCCAGGACTGCTTATCTATCTCATATACAGTTTTATGGGTACAAGTGCTAACAAAATGGTACAACAGAACCGCGAAGAGAGCGTCACCGTTCAAGTTGACAATCTGCCGCAGAGCGTGGCGCAGTCGTTCAACGCATTGAGCGGCAACGTCACGCTTAACCAAAGTGCTTTCGGTCAAGCCGAAATCGACGCACTTAAAGACAAGAATATCAACACGGTACTTGTGCGTTTCCCATCACAATTCGACGAGCGTGTGAGCGTTTACACAACTGCCGACAGCACGCCTGCACCAAACATCGAGATTTACTACAACTCGACCAACGAAGCCACGCAGCGCATCTACTCGATAATCTGCGGCGCGCTTGGCGGGTACGAAGAATCGATAGGCAACCGTTTCGACATCAACCGCGCCGACAGCCCCGACATGCGCTTCAATCAAGCCGACGACGAGCAAGTGAGCGGACAGATTTTGGGCCGAATGTTACCAATGCTGATTCTAATTATGCTTTTCAGCGGCGTAATGGCGACGGCGCAGAACTCGATTGCAGGCGAGAAAGAACGCGGCACCATTGCCACGCTGCTTGTTACCCCAATGCACCGCAGCGAGTTGGCTTTCGGCAAGATAGTGGCAATCAGCGGAATATCGTTGTTGTGCGCACTGTCGAGTTTTATCGGCATTGTGTTGTCGCTGCCAAATATGATTGGCGGAATGGGCGGTGCCGGTGTATCGTTCAACTATGCTACCAGCGAGTACGTCATTCTGTTAGCAATCATTATCAGCACGGTGCTAATTATGGCAGCCGTTGTGAGCATTCTCTCAACACTTGCCAAAGACGTGAAAAACGCCGCATCGCTCTGCATGCCGCTGATGATTGTAATGGTGTTCCTTGGCATTATTTCGATGCTTAGCAACGATGTTGCCGGCAACACTGCAATGTACCTGATTCCGTTCTACAACTCGACAATCGCAATGACTGCCCTGCTTCAGCACGAATTAGCATTAGTGAACGTTGTTGTAACCATCGGTGCGAACATCTTCTACACCGCCTTTGCTGTTTGGGTATTGACCAAAATGTTTAACAACGAGAAGGTTATGTTTAACAGATAGGTGTTAGGTGCAAACCAGCATTGTATTCGAATAAAAAAGGCGACCTTCTTGGCCGCCTTTTTATATTAGTAATGAGAGAGTTATTCGTCAATCTCGCTCAGCATGCGCAGTTTTTCCTGCAGTTCGCGCAGGTGGTTTTTAGCCTTGTCAATCTTGCGGTTTATGTCTTTGATAAGTGCATCGGAATTGGCTGATTTTGAGAAGAATCCCATATTGTTCTCGTACAAAGTGATTTCATTCTCAAGTTCGCGCATTTTCTGCACAATCTTATTGCGCTCTGAGTATATTTTGCCTTTCGACTGCGGGTTGTTCCACGATTCGATTTTGCTTTTGTAGTTGGTCAGTTCGCGTTCGCTGGCTTCAAGTTTCAGCGATTTGTATTGTGCGTCTATTGCTTCGCGGAAGGCTTTCTGCACCGCATCCTTCTTGCTGAGTGGCACGTGTCCGATGCTTTGCCATTCCTTTTGGATTTCCATCAAACGGTTCAGGTTGTCAGAATTGTCGTCGCTTTTTTCGAAATTCTTTGCGCGCTCAACAAGTTCGAGTTTCAGTTTGAGATTGGCTTCCTGCTCGCCGTCGATGCTCGAGAAGTGCTCAGACTTGGCGGTGAAGAAGTAGTTGCAGGCTTCGCGGAAGCGCTTCCACAGCGGTTCCATTTGCTTGCGCGACACCTGTCCGATCTCTTTCCATTGTTTCTGAAGGCTGACAAACTCATCTGTTGCCTTTTTCCAGTCGGTGCTGTCTTTCAGCGCTTCGGCTTTCTCGCAGAGTTCGATTTTCTGCTGCAGATTGCTCTTCTGGCTGGCCTTTATCTCTTTATAGAATTCGCGTTTCTTGGCGAAGAAAAGGTCGCAGCCGTTTTTGAACCGCTGGTAGATTTTGCTGTTTTCCTTTTTCGGGGCGTAGCCGATAGTGCGCCACATTTCCTGAATTTTGACAATGTCAGCCGATTTCTCGTCCCAATCTTTCGGCTTGTCGATGGTGAGACTGTTAATCTCATCAATACGGTCGCACAAGGCTGTTTTCTGCGCCAGGTTCTGCACTTGCATGTCCTTCTGTTTCTCGAAGAATTCCTGATGCCGCTTGTTGATTATTGTGGTTGCTGCTTTGAACCGTTCCCAAACTTCTTCCTTCTGGTCGTTTGGAATCGGGCCGGTCTCGCGCCATTCGTTGTGCAGTTCCTGCAGTTCGCGGAATGCTTTCAACACCGAATCTTCAAGCACCAGCGCTTCAGCCTTTTCGCAGAGTGCCAGTTTGGCTTTCAGATTCTCTTTCAGGTCAAGGTCGCGCAGTTCCTTGTTGATTTTTATGTAGTCGTAGAACTGCTCAACAGCATGGTTGTATGAGTCCCACAGGTTTTTCAGTGCTGATTGTGCCACCGGACCGGTTTCCTTCCACTGCTGCTGCAGATTGCGGAAATCCTGGAAAGTCTTGTTTATCGACTCTTCGGTGTTCACCAGTTTTTTTATCTCTTCAACAATCTCGAGTTTCTTTTTGAGATTTTCTTCTTTTTCGGCGTCAAGTTTTTGGTTATAAGCGTTTTTCTTCTCGCGGAATTGTGAGTAGAGTTCCTTGAAAGTCACTTCCTGATGCTCGTCGGCGAACTTGAAACTTTCAGGTGTGCCGTCTTGCTCAATAAATTTCTCACGGGCAATATGATAGTCGTTGCGGTATTTTTTGTAGAAGGCCGATTTAATCTCTTCCACCGCAAACACGATTGTTTCAACCGGATTGTCGTTAATCAGTTGATTGAGTTTTAGCAGAAGTTCGGGGCGGTCGTACTTTGAGTAATCTTCAGTCGCAACCTGCTTCTGTCCGTCGAAATCCGACAAATCGGCGGCTTCTTCTGGTTCATCGGCTTCAATGTCAGCCACATTCTCATCAACATTTGCAGCGGTGTCGGCCGTTCCCGACTCAGCGGCACTGCTGTTAAGAACACCTTCTTCAGGTAAATTTTGCTCGTTTAACAGTTCCTGTTCCATCTAAATAAGTGTTTATTTGACGTTTAGCGCGTGTGATGACCACACAAATAGTTACATAACAACACGAAATTAAACTAAATGGTTGAATTACGAGCATTTTCAGCCCGAAAAAAAAGACAGACACTTAGTGTGCCTGTCTTTTTCATTCATCAATATTGACTGTGAATTTATTTCCTGCTCAATCCTTTAGCGTTTATATTACCGCTATAGATGCCGTACATCTCAGTGAACACTTCGTTCAACTCATTGAACAACTCAGTCTGATTGTAGGTTTGCAACGTTTCAATAATCCACTGGGCGCTCACCATGCTCATCTGGCGCTTGTTGTCATTGGATGCGAAGAACGGCGCTGGCAGCTTTGCGTAGTAGAGCAAGTCGTTGTAGGCGGTGTTGAAGACGTTGGTGACAATCTCAGCCGCTTGCGGGTGGTTGCACTCAAACAGGGCATCGACGAACTTTGAGTCGTAGTAGGACAAGTTCACCTTCTCAATAGGCAGAACTTCAAGGCAGCGGTTGAGCACGGCAAGGGCTGAGTCGTGTTTGCCTTCCTGCTCAAGAGCGATAGCTAGACGACCAAAATTGCCGCGCAGCTTCACAATCTGCAGAGTGCGGCGGATGTTCTCGTCGAGATAAACCTTCGGATCACCCATGTTGCCCCAGCGGAACTTGTTCATCATCTTGTCATAAAGATCGTCGGTATCGATTCGGCCAACACTCAACATGTCATATTTGGTCTTGATGGGCACAAGGCGGTAGGCAAAGCCTTCGCATTGGAAATAATCGCGCAGATTGGTGTCGTTGCCCGGACCAACCGCTACAAAGTAAATCGGACGCTCCCAATTTGAATTGGCCACAAGGTCCAGAATCATCAGGTCGTTCTTTAGGATGTAGCGCGATGCCAGGCTCCACGTCATCTCATCGACAATCAGCGCCGAATCCTGGGCTTTCACTGTGCCTGTGGCAAGCACCTTCTCCTTATCGACGGTAATTTTCAGTTTTTTGGTCGGGAAGTAGTCGATGTTTTCATTGTAGTTCGTCTTCAGACGGGTTTCGGGCTTGTCGCTAGCAATGAAATCGATAACGTCCTTCAATTCAACCGCATCTTTAATCTTATCGTAAACAGGCAGCTGGTCGCGAGTGCCGGTCTCGTACTGGTTGTGATTCATACTG
>JAEEPS010000025.1 GCA_016284875.1 Salinivirgaceae bacterium
ACCGTTCGTCTCATCGACTGCTTCTGGAGTCCTGTAGTAGGAAAGTATATCGATAACCGCAATCCCAAATTGGACAAGTACCGCACTTATCTTCTTTGGGGTGGTATTCCGCTCACAGTTGCCGCTTGCTTCCTGATGCTTCCGGCTGCTGCCACTTGGTCGATGGGTGCGAAGATGGTCTATGCCACATTGAGTTATACAATATTAAGTATGATTTATTCGGTGGTTAATATCCCGTACGGCTCGATTATGGCAAGTATGACCCGCGACAACGACGAGGTTCTTATTCTTACTTCGACTCGTATGGTTTGCGCCAATATCGGTCAGATTATTGTTCAGGCAGGTTTCCCTATCGGACTCGCCATTTGCGTTCATTCGGCAATCAACTGGGACCAGGCAATATTTATGGCTATCGGTACCATTCCGGCATTCATTATCCTGCCGTTGCTGCCGGCTTTGAAGAAATTGTTCGGTAAGAAAGGTCTTTATTATCTGCTTCTTGCAATTGGCTTGATTGGTTTTGCCATTCTGTTCGGCATTGGTAAGTTCGGCGATGTTCAGAACTGCGCCACAATAGTTAAGATTGCAAAAATTATGACGGGTGTTGGTTTGCTTGTAGGCTCGCTTATGTGGGCGCTTGTTCCTGAAGTAATTACCGAGGCAGAACACCGCACAGGAAACCGTCCGGCTGCTACTGTGAACGCTCTTGCAGGTGTGGCTTTCAAGGCAGGTTTCTCAATTGCAGGCTGGATTACACCATTGGTAATGGGCTTGATTGGCTTTAACCTGGCAAGTGAGGAGTCGGCTCTGCCTACTGCTCCGGGTGCTTGGTTTACAGTTACTTGCGTGTTCGCACTGGTTGGTTTTGTTCTCTTGACGCTTTGCTTCCTGGGTAGCAAGGAAAATATCACCACAACACCTGAAAAACCTGTTTCGTTCGGCGATATGTGGCGCGAGTTCAAGGCTAACAAATGCCTTCAACTGGTGCTCGGAATCTTTGTTGTAGTGTTCCTGGCTTCGTTCATCAGCGCACCTGTAAATGCTTATTACACAGAGTTGGGCAAATATTCGGCCACTGCGCAGAATGCAATTTTGGTGTTCACTACCATAATCCCGGCAGCGCTTTTGGTTCTTGTGGCTTACTTGATTAAAAAGTACCCACTTACCGACGAGAAACTCGACGAGATGAGCCGTGAAATTGAAGCACGTGCAAAAGCATAATGAATTTTTACCAAAGACGGGAGGGAAGCGCCCCTTCCGTCTTTTTTTAATTTAAAAGATATGAATATCAAGTTATTATCGATGGCTGCAATTGCTGTGGCTCTTGTGAGTTGCGGAGGCAACAATGCTGGCAGTCAGCAATCGAACCTGCCTGCAAAGTGCGATTGTCCCGACAATGGTAAAGCCACTATGCGTCAGGCATTTGACGGTAAGTTTCTGCTTGGTGCGGCAGTCAATGTGCGCCAGGTGAAAAGTGCCGACCCGAAGGTGCAATGCGTTATCCGAGACCAGTTCAGCGCGCTTGTGCCCGAAAACTGTATGAAGCCGGAGGAGATTCACCCCAAAAAAGACCTGTACGACTGGCGCGATGCCGACGCTATTGTTGAACTTGCGCAGCGCAATGGTCAGGCTGTTACCGGCCACTGTCTGGTTTGGCACTCACAGTTGCCTTATTGGTTCTTTAAAGACGATTTGGGCCAGCAAGTTACTAAAGATGAACTGATTGCGCGTATGCGTGAGCATATCACCGCTGTGGTTTCGCGCTACAAAGGCAAAATCAAGGGCTGGGACGTTGTGAATGAGGCACTTCTGGACAACGGAGAATTGCGTCCGACGCAATTCTACCGCATTATCGGCCCCGAATACATTAAAATGGCGTTCCAGTTTGCCCACGAGGCCGACCCCGATGCCGAACTCTACTACAACGATTATGGTATGGACAATCCGTCGAAACGCGAGGGCGCTATCCGTATCGTGCGTGAGTTGAAGGCCGCAGGCTGCCGCATTGATGGCATTGGAATGCAGTCGCACGTGGCTTTCGACACCAATCTCGACGAGTATGAGAAGAGCATTGAGGCTTACGCCGCCGAAGGTGTGAAGGTGATGGTCACCGAACTCGATTTGAGCGTATTGCCTTGGCCGCAAGGTAATTACGGCGCTGCCGTGGAGACCAACTTCGAGTATATGAAGGAGATGAATCCCTACACCGACAGCCTTCCTGCCGCCAAAGCGCAGGAGCAGACCGATTTCTTCGTGAAACTCTTCAAAATCTACCTGAAGCACGCTGATGTTATCGACCGCGTAACCTTCTGGGGCCTGACCGACGCCGACAGTTGGAAGAACGGCTGGCCAATGCCTGGCCGCACCGACTATCCGCTCGCAATCGACCGCAACTATCAGCCAAAACCGTTTGTTGACGCGATAATCAAGTTGGCGATGGAGGAGAGTAAATAATTGACAATGGACAATTGAGAATTGAAAATTGAAAATTGAAAATTGACAATTAACAATGAACAATGAATAATTAACAATTAAATGGTGTTGGGTATTGGGTGTTGGTGGTGACATAGCGGGCCGCATCCGTCCCGATTCACCAGTTCACCAGTTCACCGATTCAACAAAACTTAAAACTAAAATAGTAATAACCAAAAACTTAAAGCAATGACACAGAAACGTTATTTATTCCCTGCCGACTATATGGCAGACCCAGCCGTTCACGTGTTCAACGGCAAAATATTCATTTACCCGTCGCACGACTGGGAAGCAGGTGCCGAAGAGGACGACGATGGCGGTCACTTCCAGATGAAGGACTATCACGCACTCTCGATTGACGGCGACCCGATGACAGGCAATGTCAACGACCACGGCGTAATTTTCGATGTGAAAGATGTGCCTTGGGCTGAAAAACAGTTGTGGGACAGCGACGTAGTTGAGAAAAACGGCAAGTACTACTACGTTTTCTCGGGCAAAGGTTACGATGGCGTGTTCCGTCTTGGCGTGGCAGTGGCCGACAAGCCCGAAGGCCCGTTCAAGCCGCAACCGCAGCCAATCCGCGGCTCGTTCTCTATCGACCCGTGCGTGTTCAAAGACGACGACGGCACCATTTACACCTATTTTGGCGGACTCTGGGGCGGCCAACTTCAATGGTGGCAGCCATTCGCGCCAGGTTTTGAGCCGATTCACGGCAAGCACGGCGACAATAACGGCCTTGTTGATATGGGTGCAGAGCCCACACGCAGCGGCGAACTCTTTGCCAAACCTGATATGCCAGCGCTTCCGAGTTTCGTTGTGAAGATGAGCGACGATATGCTGCAGTTTGCCGAGGCACCACGCCGCGTGCTGGTTGTCGATAAGGACGGGCAACCGCTTAAGGCTGGCGACCCGCACCGCTTCTTTGAGGCTTCGTGGATGCACAAATACAACGGCAAGTACTACTTCTCGTACTCAACTGGCGACAGCCACTTCCTTTGCTACGCAATCGGCGACAATCCGTACGGACCGTTCACCTATCAAGGCGTGATTCTGACACCTGTTGTGGGCTGGACCACTCACCACGCCATTGCCGAGTACAAGGGCAAATGGTATCTGTTCCACCACGATTGCGTTCCGTCGAACGACAAGACCTGGCTTCGCTCGCTCAAAGTTTGCGAACTTGAGTACGATGCCGACGGCAAAATCAAAACAATCGAAGGTCTCGATAAATAGTTTTAATTGTTAATAATAAGGAAGAGAGTCCGTCGCGATGACGGGCTCTTTTTTTTGCCGATTATTTCTTCTGTAGAAATTTTTCCGCTTCCGCGATTTTTTCAACCGAGCCAGCATCGAACCAATAGTCGCTGTCGTGACGGTAGCCGATGATTTTGTGGCTCTTGGCCAAATTCAGATAATGCGGAATGATTGGAAAGACTTCGTCGGCAGGGAATTTGCTGAACAGCGACGGCGATATGATGTGTATTCCGCTGAATGCGAATGGTTTAAGTTCTTTGGTCTGGCTGACAATGATTGATTCGCCCGTTTTGTTGTTCTGCCAGCCGCCAAGTTGCCAATCGGCATCAAAGAGCAGTTGGCGCGAACTTTTGCGGTCGCGGATGGCTAATGTGGCATCGGCCTTTGAATCAATGTGTTGCTGCATCATCTTTCGCAAGTCGATGTTGGTGAGAATATCAACGTTGGCAATCACCACAGGCTCTCGGCCGCTGAACAGGCTGACGGCTTTTTTCAGTCCGCCGCCAGTGTCGAGCAGCAATTGACTCTCGTCAGATATTTGAATATCAACGTTATACTTCAGGTTGGCGATGTACGTTTTCATCATTTCGGCAAAGTGGTGCACGTTAATCACAATGCGAGTGGCGCCATTGCCAATAAGCATCTCAATGCAGTGTTGCAGCAGCGTTTTTCCGCAAACTTCCACCAGTGCTTTCGGGCGGTCGTTTGTCAGCGGTCGAAGGCGAGTGCCCAAACCTGCAGCGAATATCATTGCTTCCATAACTCAAGGATTGATTAATTGAATGCGAGAATAACTGACTGATTGAACATGTTTTAACCTACTATAATGCCTAATACCCAACACCTAATACCCAATACCTAACACCCAACACCCAATTCCCTATGAATCAACTTAACCCGCACATCGAATTTCCGCCCGATTTGTTCTGCGAAATTCTGCGCGCAATAAACCGAGCGGTGCTGGCCGCCAGTGCAACCGAAACTGACCATCAGATTTTTGAATCCGCGCCGCTGGTAGGTCTCAATGGTGGACTCAACAATCTCGATGGCTTTGGCCAGAAAATCGTCGATGGTCGAGTTGGCTTTCAGGAAATCGATGACTGGCTGGTCGCGGCCTGTGAGCGATTTATACTCGTCGTAGCGGCCAGGATTGTGCTGTCCGCGGCAGTCGAACACAAATCCGCCGCCGTTTTCCGAGTCGGTGGGGATGCCCTTTTTGTACGAGAAACTGTAAACCGTAACGGTCAGGCCGTCGTAGTTGTCGGGAATGGGTTCGGCAATGTCAATCTTGCTTGCAATTGCTTCAATATAAGGCAGATTGATGAATTTCAGTGCCAGCAGGTCTTTCAAGTTTTTCACAGCCGCAGGAATGCTCTCAATGAAGTGCTTTTTCTTTTCGTAGTAGCCCCTAAAACCGTAAGCGCCAAGCACTTGCAGCGTGCGAATCAGGGCAAACAGTTTGAATTGTTTGAAAAGCAGTTCGCGGTCGGCAGGGATGAGCGTTTGCAGTGCGGCTATATAACTGTCGAACAGTTCGTTGCGCAGATTTTCGCTAAATTTTGCTTTTGCCTGATAGAGCACCGATGCCACATCGTACATCAGCGGGCCGCGTTTGCCGCCTTGAAAATCAATGTAATAAGGCTCGCCATTCTTCAGCATGATGTTGCGCGACTGGAAATCGCGGAACATAAAGAATTGGCAGTCAGCGCTTGCGGCGGCTTGTTTGATGGTCTCAAAGTCGGCTTCGAGTTTCAGTTCGTCGAAATCAATGTGAGCGTTCTTTAAAAAGCAGTATTTGAAATAGTTAAGGTCCCACTGAATGGCCGTCTGGTTGAAATCGGGCGACCCGATGCAGAGTGAGAAATCGATGTTGCGGCCAGCCACAACCTGCATTCGGGCCAAATCGGCCAGCACGCGCTTGTAGAGTTGCACAAGGTGCTCGTCGGGTGCGCCGTTGGCTTCCACAACAAGGTTGTAGAGCGGTTCCGAGCCCAAATCTTCAACTAAATAGCAAGTGCGGTCATCGCTTACGGCCAGAACCACAGGCACATTTACGCCCGCATCGGCGAAAGCCTTGGTGAAAGCAAAATAGGCTTCGTTTTCAGCCACATTCGGGTTGTAGGCGGCCATCACCGAGCGCTGGTCGTCGGCCGTCAGGCGGAAATACTGCCTGTCGGACCCAGAGCGGGGCAGGGGTGTGGTTTTCAGAACTTTATGGCCGTTCCAGTCAGCCAACAGTTTGTCAATATTGTTGTATGGCTGCATGGTTACAGCGATGCTTTGGCTTCGTCGAGTGTCGGATAAATGTCAAGAATCTGATTCATGCGTGTCAGAATGATGACGTTGGTCACCGCGCTGCTCATGTTGCAGAACCGCACTTTGCAGTTGTTGTTGCGCCCATGGTTGAAAATGCTCAGCAGCGTTCCCAGTCCAGTGCTGTCAATCAAGTCGATATTGCACATATCGATGATCAGGTTCAGATAATTGTGCTGGTCGATAATGGCGTTAATCTGCGATTTGAACTCGCCGTCGTTGCTGATTGTCAGTCGGCGGTTGTCAGTTTTCGGTGTTGCAATTGCGCAACCTGCAATCTGATTGTTGATTTCCATCATAGTAGAGTCTTTTTTAAGGTTTCTATTTCTGTTAGTACATCGGTGCTTACCGACAAGAAATTGGTAACTATTTTTTGATAAAGTTCGAAGTCGTCGCCGTCTTTCGCTTTCACTTCGAGTTCGGCCATATCGGCGCGCAGGGCTTCAATTCCCATCAGCGCCACCGACGATTTGGTTTTGTGCGCAATGGCCGAAAGTTGCTTATAATCTTTGTCTTGCAGCGCTTTCTCGAGGCCGACGAGCAAGGTCGGGAGTTGTTGGATGAAAACATCGATAAGTTCTTTCTTGAATTTCTCGTCGCCGCCTGTCACAGAGTCCAGATGCGCAGGGTCAATATGTTTGTATTTTATTGTCTCGGCGGTTGCGTCGGTGGCATTGCTGGCAACTGCGGCATTCGATGAATTTTGCACACCGATATGCTTGTAAATCATATTGATAAGGTCCTGTGTCTCGAAGGGTTTCGAAATGTAGTCGTCCATGCCTGCGCCGATGCACTTTTCCTTTTCGCCCTTGATGGCGGCGGCCGTGAGTGCAATAATCGGGATGGTGCGTTTTTCCTGGTCGTCCATTTTACGGATGATGGAAGTGGCTGTGTATCCGTCCATTTCGGGCATGTGAAGGTCCATCAGAATCAGGTCGAAATTCTCTTTGTTCACAAGGTCGATAACCACTTTGCCATTGGGGGCAATCATCAGGTTAAAGTCTTTCTTCAGTATTGTCTTGACAAACAATTGGTTAATCTCGTTATCCTCTGCCAGCAGAATGTTTGGCGTGTGGTCGGGCGCGAAGTTCGAGGCCGAATTGTTGTTCTCTGTCGGAACGTCGTTTTCTTCCTTGGGCGTACCATGTTTGTAACTGATTCTCAGGTCGAAAGTGCTGCCTTTGCCGTCTTCGCTTGTCAGCAGAATGTCGCCGTCCTGCATTTTCGCAAGTTGTTTCGATATGGTCAGTCCGAGGCCTGTTCCGCCATACTTGCGGGTTGTGTCGCTCGATGCTTGCGAGAAACTTGAGAAGATGAGTTCCTGTTTCTCTTTCGGGATTCCGATGCCAGTGTCGCGCACGGCAAAACTCAATTCGCTTGAATCCGCGTCTTGCTGCAAAACTCTTATAGTCAGTGTGATACCGCCATATTCGGTGAATTTCAGCGCGTTTCCGAGCAGATTGTTCAGAATCTGGTTCAGTCGGGTAGGGTCGCCGATGACGTTTCTCGGCACATTCTTGTCGATGTTGGTTCTGAAGTAGAGTCCCTTGTTCTCTGTCGACATCTTGTAAGTGGCGGTCAAGTTGCTGATAATCTTGTCCAAATCGAAGTCGATTTTCTCGATTTCCATCTTTCCTGCCTCAATCTTCGAGAAGTCGAGAATGTCGTTGATGATGACAAGCAGGTTGTTGGCCGATATGGTGATGTTGTCGAGGAATGTCTTTTGGTCGGGGGTTAAATTGGTGTCGTTCAGCAGTTTTGCCATGCCAATCACACCGTTCATCGGGGTTCGGATTTCGTGGCTCATGTTGGCAAGGAACTGGTCTTTGATTTTTGCAAGGTTTTCCGCCTGTTCCTTGGCCAGCGTCAGGTCGATGTTCTGTTTTTTTATCTGTTTAATCATCGAGTTGAAGCCCTTCATCAACTCGCCAATCTCATCGTTTCGTTTTTCAGTCTCTTTTATCTGATAATCAGATACATCTGACATGTCGCGCATGGTGTGTGTCAGGCTGATTATCGGCACCGATATGGCTTTCTGCAAGCCTTTCGATAGAATGAGGGCGATAATTATGGTGGTGAGAAGCATTAGCAGATAGACCTTTACAAACCTGCTTATGCGGTCTTTGTAACTCTCAAGGCTGGTTTGCATGAAAATGGAGCCGATTTTCTCATCGTCGAGGATGATGTTGCGGCTTACAAGCAGGTCGTTGCCCGAGAAGGCGAATGTGTCGCGCTCCGAAATGAAATCAAGGTGAGTCTTGCTGTAGTCGGGGCTTTTGGCGTATTCTGCAAATAGATTGTTGTTGTTGTCATAGATGCGCGCCACCAGAATGTCTTTGTCCACAACCAGCGTATGTAGCACTGTTTGAGCGTCATACGGGTAGTCGAACATCAGGTTGGCCGTGTTGTTGTCGCCCACCACATCGGCCAGAATGGTGGTGTTGTTCAGCATCTGCTGTCGGTATTGGGCTTTGTCGTACTGGCCGAAAATGAACCCTGCCACAATCAGCGACATGATGCTGATGGCAACCACCATTGTGGTTATCTTGGACCGAATCGGTAAATCTTTAAAATTCATCTTCTTTGGTTGAGATAATTTTTGCAAGCAGCAGCAGTTTCGGACTTATTTTAATTTTGATTTCGGCCGCCACGTCTTTGTTTATTTCAAACTGGCGCTCAGAGAATTGCGGCATGAAGTTGATTACGCCGCCCATCTCGCAGAAGTCGCGAATCTCGTCGCCAATGGTCACAACCGACTGGTTTTTAGTCTTTTCAAAAACCTGCAGCACCTCATGCTGCTTGATGCCCGACATAATCAGAATATGGCATTTCTCAATTTCAGCCAAATGGTTTATCCGTTTGATTTTCCAGTCTTTGCCGTTGGCTTTGCGCCCAATCATGGTCTTTTCCAGAATGATTCCGAACGGGTCGTTCTTGTAGACATAAAGATAGATGGTGTCGCCAGAAATGTAGTCGGCGGGCCATTCAATGAATTTGGCAAAGTTGAAAATGTAGGCAGCCTTCACCTCGTACTCCGAATATTGTGCGTTTGCCTTTGTCGCTGACAGACAGATGATTGCTGTTACAAAGGCCGCAATGTATAATTTGATGCTCTTCATAACAGTTAGTTTTTAAGTTCGAAAAGATTAATCTCGACACGACGGTAGTTCATGTCTTTTGTCTTGCTGTCGTATATGCCGTGCTCGGTCGATTCGCCGTGCCCCTGCGTGATGATTTTCCGCCCGTCGACGTTGTAGTTCAGCAGATATTTGAGCACGTTCTGCGCTCGTTTCTGCGACAGGTTGAGGTTGTGCGACTGCTCGCCGCGAGTGTCGGCATAGCCGTTGATTTCCGCGCCGATTGACGGATTGTCAATCAGCAGTTCGATTATCGGCTGCAGGCTTTTCTTGGCTTCGGCTGTCAGTTCGCTTTCGTCGATATTATAATATATTGTATGCGTGTGTATCGTTTTCCGCTGTTCGGGCTGCGATATTTTGAACAGAGCCATATTGGGAGCGTCCTGGCGGCTGGCTTTTCCGCCATTGTGCGTGTGAATGTCGAATCGGCTCAGGTCAATCGGTTCGGCGGTGTAGAACGTATCTTTTCCGATAATCTGCATTGTGGCTGATTTGCTCTTGATGCCATCGGTGTAGAAGTGAGTCTCGGCCACCTTGTCTTTCTGCTTGGTGTTGGCGTCGAGGATGCTTAATGTCACGGGGTCGTTGGTGTTGATGGCGTCCTCAATCATGTTCAGCAACTCGTCGGTGTTTTTGTTCAGTTGTTTCTGATTGTCAGTGGTATTGTTATAAGAGAGTTTGCTGATGGTGTCCGATGTCTGGATGATGTTCTCCACCAGTTCGAGCAGGTGCTCGTAGTATTGAGGCTGCTGAACGTCAAGGTTTTGCGTTATGGAGTCGGCCTCTGGAGTTTTGTAGATGTCGTAGAACACGTTGTTGACTGTTACTTCCTCGCCAATCTCCTTGTTGTTCAGTGTGATAGGTGTCAGTGTTATCTCTTGGTACAACTCATAAAAATAGTTCTGGTAAGGAATGTGTATGTTGATGAGTTGCGGCATGAAGTTGGGTGTTGAGATGACCAACTGATAGTTTTTTGCTGGCGGGAAAATCAGCAGATACTTTCCCGTTTTTGGGTCGGGAGCGTACACATATTTAATCTGTTGCTGAGTGTTCTTGTCATACACCTTGATGTCGAATTTCACAGGTTTTGCGGGGTGTCCAGCCTTGACCGTTCCTTTCACAAGCGTAAGCGGTATGGGGTCTTTGTACGCAACTTTCAGAATCGAGTGAATGCCGTAGGGATTGTTGCTCGCCGACGAGAAATAGCCGCATTCGCCGCTCGCGTTCAGCACAAACGACAAATCGTCGCGGGTGGTGTTGGTGAATCCCATGTTTTCGGGTGTTGACCAGTTGTTTCCGCTCCTGATGGTTTTGAAAATGTCGCATCCGCCAATTGTGACGTGGCCTCCCGAACTGAAAAACAGAGTGTTACCATCGTAGTGGATGTATGGCGACTTTTCGTCGAACTTGGTGTTCACCTTGTCGCCGAGGTTCACTGGGTCGTCCCAGTCGCCCTTCTTGTTCAGAGTCGACACGTAGATGTCGCTTCCGCCGAGGCCGCCAGGACGGTCGCTCGCAAAATAGAGTTTTGTTCCGTCGGGCGTGATGCTCACCGCACCCTCGCAGTATGGCGTGTTGATGTTTTTGTTGAGTTTCTTGATGTTGTCCACCGTATGCCCATGAAGCGAGCCTGAGTAGATGTCCATATTCAGCCCTTGACCGATGTTGAGGAAAATTGTGCCGCCGTCAGGTGAAAGGCCCGCAAGTTTGATGGTTTGGCTCTGTAGTTTATGGTCGAGTGTGAGGATAACTTCCTCGGCAGGCAGCCAGGCTCCCGACTGGTCTTTCGACGAAATCATTATGTGGGTTGTGGTCTCAATGCCTTTCCCGATGCCCGATTCGCGCATGAACAGCATTATGCTTTCGTCGGCGCTGATTAGCGGATTATAGTCGGATTCAATGCTTAGTGTCTTTGAAATTGGCTCAATGTCAACCTTATACGGCTGGCTGGTGATTCTGATTGCATTGTTGCAGACAGCAATCATCCGCTTGCAGTGGTTCAGTTTGTTAAGGTCGGCCTTGTCGCTTTTGGCGGTTTTGGTGATGTATGTGTTATATTCCTTAATGGCGTCTTCAAACCTGTAAACCAGATGGTAGGCGTCGCCAAGATTCCATATCACATCGTTTGAAATGAGATTTCCCGCCGACGCGCTGACTTCTTCAAGATATTCAACGGCTTTGTTCGCATCGGTTTTATCCGATTTCAGATAGCAGAGGCCGATTTTGTAGCGCAGATTGATGTCGTCGATGACCGAATCGAGTTGCATGTAAATCGGCAGAGCCTTGTCGTATTGGCCCGCATCATACAGATTGTTGGCATTCTTCAACTGCCGACGCTCCGTTTGAGTGTATTGAGCGGCAGCGTTTTGCACAACAAAGGCAAGTAGTACGACGCAGGCGGTCCGAATGGCAATATTCCTAAATAGATGTCTGTTAGTCATTCCACTTTTTTTTGTGAGTGATTCCCAAAATTACTTTTTTTAAGGTTTGGAGCAACTCACAAATGACGTTTTGTTATGCATTTTTTTAACAAACTGATAGATAGTGTTTTCCGACGCGATACGCTGCATTCCGCGGCGCGGCGTGCGGGTTATGTCAGCGACCAGAACGGCATCCGAAACCGTTATTTGCGCGAGAGTGGCAACTGGCAGTCGCATCTTCAGAACACGCGCGATTTCATAATCGCTGCCGCCCGACAGGCCGAGCAGCATCGGTCGGTGGCGGTGCTGGGCAGCGGCTGGCTCTACGATGTGCCGCTCGACGAACTCTCGCAGATGTTCTCTTCGGTTGTGCTTGTCGATATTGTGCACCCTGAGGCAGTAAAAATCCGTGCGGGGCGTATGCCCAATGTCCGACTTGTTGAAGCCGACCTCACGGGCGGTGCAGTGCAGCATGCCATGCAGGCGAAGACGTTCGCACAGTTCGCCGAGTGGCTGCCGTCGGCCAGGCCAGCGCTCAATTTCGGCGATTTCGACCTTGTGGTGTCGGTCAACCTGCTCAACCAACTCGATATTATATTGTGCGACTATCTTCAGCGTCATTTCGGGGTGGATGATGCGGAGTTGCTCACGGTCCGCCGCACTGTCCAGCAGCAGCACATCAACTGGCTGCCCGCTGGCCGCACCTGCCTTATAACCGATTATCGGCAGATTGATATTCCGCTCGACGGTTCGCCAAAAACCGAAACGCAACTTGTGTTTGCCGATATGCCTGAAAAACCGCCAGTTAGGGAGTGGGAGTGGCTTTTCGACACCAACCAGCGCTATTCCGAAAAAAATAACACCATTTTTAAGGTGATGGCAATTTGTTTTTGAAATCGAATTGTTGTAATTTAGCCTTTTCTTCGGCGTGCCTGATGGCATTTCCGAAAATGTATGTAAATGATTAAATTATAACGCAATGAGATTTAAATCAATTTCTTTGACGGTTGCAATGGCGTTCTGTTTAGGCGGATACGCCCAGAATACCGCCAGTCAGGACTCGACACTGGTTGTTGCCGAAAACCAGGAGGCCGAGGTAGCCTTTAATGCTGGAAACGACTTTGTCGCCCAGCGCAATTTTCAAGAGGCAGTCAATAGTTTTACAAAGGCTTTGTCGTTCAACCCGAAGTTCACTAAAGCATTGGTAAACCGAGGCTTTGCAAAGTCGGAGTTGGCCGACTACAGCGGAGCAATAACCGATTTCACCATGGCTGTTGAACTCGACGGCTCGCCTGTGGCCTACTACGGACGCGGTCTGGCTTATTTCAATCAGAACAACTCAAACGACGCTCTGTCGGATTTTGAGGATGCAATCAAAGCGGGCTACACCGAGGCGAAAGTTTACTATTATGCGGGTGTGGCTTATTTCGAATGCGGAAACTACGAGGAGAGCATCAACAACCTTACGCTCTCAATAACAATGGACGGCAACAATGCCCAGGCCTTCAACGACCGCGCAAGCGCCAAGCGTATGAATGAGGACTACGACGGCGCCATTGCCGATTACAACCAGGCCATCAAACTCGACCCGAAACTGGCAACAGCCTATAACAATCTGGCCAGCGCCTTGCTTAAGAAAGGCAATATTGACGATGCCATTGCCAACTACGGCCTTGCCATCGGTCTGGACCCCGACTATTTCATCGCTTACAACAATCGCGCGCGCGCCAAGTTCGAGAAGAACGATTTCGATGGAATGATTGCCGATTGCCAGAAAGCCATCGAAATAAATCCGCAATACGCATACGCATATAATAATATGGGTATTGCCCAGATGAAGAAGAAGGATTACGATGCCGCTTACCGTTCGTTCAGCGACGCAATCAAGGTGAATCCGAATTTTGCCGAGGCATATCTGAACCGTGGCAGTTGCCAGGAGATGCAGCGCAAGTTTGAAGAGGCTGTCGCCGACTGGCGCGAGGCTTATAAACTGGGCATCACCAAGGCTCGCAACTATATCTCATTTTACGAATAATATAAACTGATATATTGATGATTATGAAACGCATATATATGTTTGCCGTGGCACTGGCCTGCTCGGTATCGGCTTTTGCCCAGGATATTCCGTTCGATAAAAACTATTTTCAGAATCAGAAAGACGCCTTTAAAGTTGCCAATACCAATTTTAAGGATGGCGAGTCTTATTTTAGTAAGGAATTCTACTACGAGGCACTTCAGTATTATCTTGAAGCACAGACTTTTAACCCAAGTTATTCGACACTGAACTACCGCATCGGAGTCTGCTACATGAACCTTCCGATGAAGTACAAGAGTTTGCAGTATTTCGAGAAAGCCTATCAGTTGCGTCGCGATGTCGCCGAAGATATTCATCTGATGCTGGCGCGTGCCTACCACCTGAATGGTGAGTTCGACAAGGCGATTGGCGAGTACAAGGCCCACATGGCGGTTCTCAAACCCACTGACGCCGCCGAAATGAAACCGCAACTCGAGAAGTATATTGCTGAATGCGAGTGCGGCAAGCAGTTGATGGACAATCCCGCCCGTGCGTTTATCGACAATGCGGGTTCGGTGCTCAATTCGCGCTTCAACGACCACAGCCCGCTTATCTCGGCCGATGAGTCGATGATGATATTCACATCAACCCGCAACAACGGGCGCACAATGAGTCTCGAAGACGGTCAGTACGACGAGGATATTTACATCAGTGTTGGTGAGAAGAAAAACTGGCAGGTGCCAAACGAGATTGGCGAACCCATCAATACTCAGTTCGATGACGCAACCGTCGGCCTTTTTCCCGATGGCCAGCAATTGCTTATCTACAACGGCCGCAAGGGCAATGGCGATATTGAGCAGTGCTCGCTGAAAGGTCTCAAATGGGAGTACCCGAAGGCTTTGCCAAAGACCATCAATTCAGAATATCGCGAGACATCGGCTTGCTTCTCGCCCGATGGCCGTAAGTTGTACTTCGTGAGCGACCGTCCTGGTGGTTTCGGTGGTTCCGATATTTATGTCAGCACCCGCACCGACAAGGATAAATGGAGTGAGGCCGTGAACCTTGGCCCGATTATCAACACCCAGTATGACGAGGAGGCTGTCTTTATGCACCCTGATGGCCGTACATTGTATTTCAGTTCACGAGGCCACAACACCATGGGCGGCTACGATATTTTCATGTCGCAGATGGACAATATTGGCAACTGGTCGGAGCCAGTGAACCTTGGTTACCCAATCAACTCGCCCGACAACGACCTTTGCTTTGTGATTTCGGCCAACGGTCGCCACGGCTATTGCAGCAGCGTGCGTCCTGAAGGCTCAGGCGGTCTCGACATCTACCGAATGACATTCCTCGGACCCGAAAAGCCGTACACTCTGTCGGGTGAGGACAACTTGATTTCGGCACGTTCGCAACCAGTTTCTGATATGGTGATGGAGGCTTCGGTTGAACTTGTTACAATCCGCCTGACCATTGTTAAAGGTGTGGTTCGCGACGCTATCAGCAACGAACCTCTTGCTGCAAATATCGATATTGTTGATAATGAGAAGAATGAGGTGATATTTACATCGCAGACCAACTCGGCAACTGGTAAATTCCTGGTGTCGCTGCCTTCTGGTAAGAACTATGGTCTGATGGTGAAAGCCGACAACTATCTGTTCCACTCTGAAAACTTCAATATCCCCGCGGCAACTGAATATCAAGAGATTGAGAAGGATATTGCACTGAACAACATCAAGAAGGACGTGAAGATAATCCTGAAGAACGTGTTCTTTGAGACTGGCAGCGCCAAGTTGAAACCGACATCGTATGCCGAGTTGGGCCGCTTGACCAAACTGCTGAGCGATATGCCTTCAATGAGAATTGAGATTTCTGGACACACTGATAATCAAGGTAGTAAGGCAACCAACCAGCGTTTGTCGGAGGCTCGTGCAAAATCGGTGGTCGACTTCCTGATTTCGGAAGGTGTTGATGCGAGCCGTCTTGAGTATAAGGGTTACGCGTTCGACCAGCCAGTGGCCGACAACTCTACCAAAGAGGGCCGCGCCATGAACCGCCGTGTGGAGTTCAAGGTGTTGAGTACAGAATAACAAATCTAAATGCGTCCGTCGTGATTCGACGGGCGCATTATGTCTTTTTGAAAAATGGGCATCAAATTTCTGTTCAGACTAAAGGAGCGTTTTTTCAAGTATTACTTTATTGTGCAAGATTTCCTGCTGAAATTTTTCAGTTTGATTTCTACAGTGTGCAATTTTGTGATATTGGTCTGCAGTCTTTTGTTTGCAACTCTGCTCATTGCGCGGCTCGGATTCTACCATCACCAGATTGTGCAGGACAATGTTGAGTCGCTTATCAGTAAAATATTCATAGTCACCTATATAGCCAAGTATGTCCATGACATCTACGTGCTTGTGAGCCGCAAGGTTCTGCCCCGCCTGATTGACTTTCTGATATTTCTGGTCTGCACGGTGGTGTTTGTGCCCAACTCGCACGCTTTCGCGACTGATTTTGTGGGCAGTTCGCTGCTGGCCACGTTCCCAGCGGTGGCTACGGCCATGGGGCTTATTCTGGTGTCCGATTTCTACAAGGTGGCAAAGGTCATCACATCGATGAAAATGTCACCTCCGCTGCTCTTCGCGTTCAGTTTCTTGATTATGATTTTTGTGGGCTCGGGCCTGCTCATGCTGCCTAACGTCCATCTTGGCAAGATTAGTTATTTCGAAGCGCTTTTCACATCCACCAGCACCATCTGCGTGTCGGGTTTGTCAATTGTCGATATGCCTGAAATAATGACGTTTAAGGGCAATGTGATTCTGCTTTTCCTGTTTCAGATTGGCGGTTTGGGCGTGATGGCCTTCACTGGCTTGTTCGCCTTCGCCTTCACAGGAACGGTCTCGTTCAAGGACCGTATACTGCTCAAAGACATGTTCTCGTCCGATACCATGAGCGACATCTTCTCGTTTCTTGCCAAAGTGCTGTCGCTGACGTTGTTGTTCGAGGCAATCGGGGCGGTGGCAATCTATTTGAGCATCAGCGATAGCAATATCATCGACCCAGTGTTCTTTGCGATATTTCATTCTGTATCAGCATTTTGTAATTGTGGAATTTCCACTTTGCCAGATGGTTTTGCCAATCCGTTGGTTGCCGACAACAACCTCCTGCTGATGATAGTCGCAATTCTCACATCGCTTGGCGGAATCGGTTTCCCAGTGCTGATAGCCTTATACAGCAGTGTCCGCAACAAGACGGCCCAACTGCTTAGCATTCAGATGGATAGGCGCAGCATTGCGAGCCGTGTTGGGTCCGATATGGCCACTCACATTGTCATAATCACCACACTCGGCATTCTGGTGCTGGGCACTGTGGGCTATTATTATCTGGAACTTGGCAACACCCTGGCCGACGATTCCGTAGTGTCGCGCTGGGTGAAATCGTTCTTCTGTTGTGCAACGGCGCGGACGGCGGGTTTCAACGTGTCCGACATCAGTTGCTGGAGCAACGCCACCATGGTGTTCATCATGGGCATCATGTGGATTGGGGCGTCGCCTGGCTCGACGGGGGGTGGCATCAAAACCACCACTTTCGCCTTGGCGCTCTGCTCAATTGTCAGTTTCATTCGCGGCAACCGCTACATCGAAATCGGCTACCATCGCATTGGTTTCGAGACCATTTCGCGTGTGCTGGTGCTTGTCACCATGTCGCTGCTGATAATTTTTGCCGCGTTCATCCTGTTCGCTTTCTTCGAACCTGACAAAAATCCGCTGCGGCTGTTCTTTGACACCGTGTCGATGTACAGCACCACAGGCCTTTCAATGACTGGTACGTCAAATCTGTCGTTGCCGTCGCAGGTGCTCACCATGGTGATGATGTTCCTTGGTCGTGTTGGCCCGCTCACATTGCTGTCGGGAATCTTTGTTTCGCGCAAGGCGAAATATGCGAAGTATCCTTATAAGAATCTAACTATCAACTAATTGAAAATTAAAACAGACAAGATATGAAGTTTATTGTTATTGGCTTGGGTTATTTCGGTTCAACGCTGGCCATCAGCCTGACCGAACAAGGGCATGAAGTTATCGGCATCGACAATAAGTTTGAGCGCGTTGATGAACTTAAAAACCAGATTGGCAACGTGATGGAGATGGACACCACCAACGAGAACGCAGTGAAAACCCTTCCGCTCAACGACACTGATGCGGTGATTGTGGCCATTGGTGAGGATGTGGGCTCGTCGATTCTGACGCTCTCTATCCTGAAGAAACTGAACGCCAACAACATTATCGGCCGAATCATCAGCCCCATGCACAAAAGCATTCTGAACCAAATCGGCATCGAGAACACTGTTCATCCCGAGTCGGAGACGGCAATGGCCATCAGTTTGCAGTTGCAGGTTAAAAACGCACTGAAAATCACTGAAATAGATGCTAATAATGTGATTGTGGAGTTCAAAGTGCCGCAAAAGTATGTTTCGCACACGCTCGAAACGGCCAATCTGGAGTCGCGTTTTAAACTTAAAACAGTGGCAATCAAATCGATAGGGAAGAAGGGGCTCATTCCGCGCGAGCAGACAATCACAACCCTTTCGCCCGACGGCAACTACATTTTTAAGGAAGACGATGTGATTATCGTGGCAGGTCTGCTCGACAATATGAAGAAGTTTGCGGCGGAGCAATAGGAGTTAGGATTTAGGATGTAGGAGTTAGGAATTAGGAGATAATTATTTTGTATTTTTCAATATTAAAAACATAAAACTATTTGATTATGAGTTTATACGAGAAAGTCGAGAACGACATAAAAGCCGCAATGCTGGCTAAAGAGAAAGAGAAACTTGAGGCCTTGAGAGCCATCAAAGCCGCATTCCTGTTGGCAAAAACCGAGAAGGGCGCATCGGAAACCTTGTCGGAAGACACTGAGTTGAAGGTGATTCAGAAACTTGTGAAGCAGCGCAAGGAGTCGGCAGAATTGTATCGCAATGGTGGCCGTAACGAGTTGGCAGACAGCGAGATGTTCCAGGCCGAAGTTATCTCGCAGTATCTGCCCGCACAGTTGAGCGAGGCCGAGATTGAGGCTGAAGTTCGCAAAATTGTTGAGGCTGTGGGCGCTAAAGGTCCGCAGGATATGGGCAAGATAATGGGCACCGCCAACAAGCAGTTGAGCGGCAAGGCCGAGAGCCGTGTCATCGCGCAGAAAGTGAAAGAAATTCTCGCATCGTTGTAAATTGTTATGGGAGTGTGCTTTATCGGCGCATTCCACATTTTTTGAAAAAGTATGAAACTATCGCTCAAACGCCCGATTGTCTTTTTCGATTTGGAGACAACAGGCATTAATATCGTAACCGATCGCATTGTTGAAATTTCGTACCTGAAGGTTTGGCCCGACGGCCGCGAGGAGCAGAAAGCCTACCGCATCAACCCCGAAATGCACATTCCTGAGGAGGCCACGGCCGTGCACCACATCACCGACGATGACGTGCGTAATGAGCCAACTTTCCGACAGTTTGCCAAGCAGTTCGCTCAAATCATTCAGGGTTGCGATTTGGCAGGATTCAACAGCAACAAGTTTGATATTCCGCTGCTTGCTGAGGAGTTTGAGCGAGTGGGCGTCGATTACGATTTCAGCCACAGCCGTTTCATCGATGTGCAGGTTATCTTCCACAAGATGGAGCGCCGAACGTTGAGCGCAGCCTATAAGTTCTACTGCCACAAGGAGTTGGAGGGCGCTCACGGCGCTGCCGCCGACACTCGCGCAACCTACGATGTGCTGATGGCGCAACTCGACCATTATCAGGGAGTTGAGTACGAAGACCAGTCGGGCAAAAAGTCGTGCCCCATTGTTAACGACATTGATGCCTTGTCGGAATTCTCGGCACAAAAACGCAGCGCCGACTTTGCCAACCATTTGGTTTACAACGACAAGGACGAGATGGTTTTCAACTTTGGCAAATACAAGAATCAGCCTGTTGTGGACGTGTTCCGCAAAGACCCTGGCTACTACAACTGGATTCTGAACGCCGAATTTCCGCTCTACACAAAGCGTGTGCTGACGAAGGTTAAGTTAGGTATGGCTAAATAGTTGGTTGATATGAAGATACTTGGCATTGGAATGAATTATCGGAAGCACGCCGCCGAATTGGGAACGGCCGTGCCAACAGAACCTGTCATTTTTCTGATGCCCGAAACGGCACTCATTACGCGTAATCTGCCGTTTTTCTACCCCGATTTCTCTAACGAGATTCACCACGAGGTGGAACTTGTGCTGAAAATCAATCGTTTGGGAAAGAATATTCCCGAAAAATTCGCAAACCGTTACTACGATGAGATTGGCATCGGCATCGACTTCACCGCTCGCGACCTTCAGCGCAAGGCTGTTGCCGCAGGCCATCCGTGGACAATCAGCAAGGGCTTTGACGGCGCCGCGCCCATCGGCAATTTTGTGAGCAAGGCAGAGTTGGGCGACCTGAACAACATCAGTTTCTCGCTCGAAAAGAACGGGCAATTGGTGCAGCAAGGCAACAGCGCTGATATGATTTTCTCGTTCAACGCCTTAATCGCCTATGCGTCAAAGTTTTTCACGCTAAAAATCGGCGATTTGATTTTCACTGGCACGCCCGTCGGCGTTGGCCCAGTTCAGATTGGCGACAATCTGGTGGCAAAAATCGGTGACCGCGAACTGCTGAATTTTAATGTGAAGTGAGGGGTAATTGGCAAATGCCTTCATCCACAATCAAGGTTTGAATTGGAAAAGGCGGATATATAAAATTGTAGGGCTGTCATATATGGCAGCCCTACATATTTTAAATAGGTTTCAATCAGAAATTATCATTTTCACCTAATCGGATACTCATCATGAATATCTGACAGCACCTCAACGCCTGTTTCCGTCACAAGCACTGTGTGTTCAAACTGTGCCGACAGTTTGCCGTCGATGGTGCGGGCGGTCCAGCCGTCGTTTTTGTCGATGTCGACGCGGGCCTTGCCTTGGTTAATCATCGGCTCGATGGTGAAGATCATGCCTGGACGCATTATCGCGCCAGAGTTTCGGCGGGCGATATGGTCAACTTGCGGGTCCTCGTGGAATTCGATGCCCACGCCGTGTCCGCAGAATTCCCAAACAACGCTGTAGCCCTTCATCTGCGCGTATCGGGCAATGAAGAACCCGATGTTGCCGAAAGTGTTTTTCGGTCGCACTTGCTCAATGCCCAAATCGAGGCAGTGCTTGGTTGCATCTATCAGATTCTGTGCATCTTGCGAAATCTGCCCGACAGAATACATTCGGCTTGTATCGCCATAATATCCGTTCAGAATGGTTGTGACATCGATGTTTACAATGTCGCCCTCCTTCAGAATGGTTGTTGGCGATGGAATGCCATGGCAGACCACGTTGTTTGGCGAAATGCAGCAGTATTTCGGATAGTCGCCGTAGCCCTTGCAGGCCGAAATGGCGCCGTGGTCACAGATGAATTCGTTGATGAGGTTGTCGAGGCGCTCTGTGTCAACGCCAGGCTTGATGTATTGTCCGATATAATCGAGTGAGGCAGCCGCCAGTTTTGCGCTTTTGCGGATGCCGTCAATCTGTTCTGGAGTTTTAATTCTTATGCTCATTTATGTTGCTTACGCTTTATCTGTTTCGTTATCAGTGTTTTCTTCCGTCTCTTCGCCTTTGTCCTTTCCACCGCCCACTTTGAACACCAGTTTGTCGTCCTTCTTGTCGTACGAGCAGGTGATGGTGTCGCCATTGGCCACTTCGGCCTTCAGAATCACTTCGGCCATCTCGTCTTCGATATACTTTTGAATGGCGCGCTTCAGCGGACGGGCGCCGTACTGTGCGTCATAGCCCTTGTCGGCAAGCCAGTCTTTCGCTTTAGGCGTGATTTTCAGCGTGTAACCCATTTGTGCCACGCGCTCGAACAGGCCTTTCAACTCAATGTCGATAATCTTGTGAATATCGTCTTTCGAGAGTTGGTTGAACATTATCACATCGTCGATGCGGTTCAGGAACTCGGGGGCGAAAGCGTTCTTCAAAGCCTTCTCAATCACACCTTTAGCCAATTCGTCGGATGAGTTTTGACGCGCAGTTGTCGAGAAGCCGACACCCGTGCCGAACTCTTTCAACTGTCGAGAACCGATGTTCGACGTCATAATAATAATGGTGTTGCGGAAGTCGATGCGGCGGCCCAGACTGTCGGTCAGGCGGCCTTCGTCGAGCACCTGTAGCAGAATGTGGAACACATCGGGGTGAGCCTTCTCAATCTCGTCCAAAAGAACGACAGAGTAGGGCTTACGGCGCACTTTTTCAGTCAGTTGGCCACCTTCTTCGTAGCCCACGTATCCTGGAGGCGCACCAACCAGGCGCGACACGCTGAATTTTTCCATATACTCGCTCATATCGATGCGGATGAGCGCGTCGTTGCTGTCGAACAGGTATTTCGACAGAACCTTTGCCAGTTGCGTTTTTCCGACGCCCGTCGGGCCAAGGAAGATGAACGTGCCGATAGGTTTGTTCGGGTCTTTCAGGCCAGCGCGGTTGCGTTGTATCGATTTGACAATCTTTGCAATGGCTTCGTCCTGACCAATCACGCTACCCTTGAGTTCTTCGCCCATCTTGAGCAGGCGGTTGCCTTCGGTTTGCGCAATGCGCTGCACGGGCACGCCCGTCATCATTGCAACCACTTCGGCCACGTTCTCGGCCGTCACCGTTTCGCGGTGCTTAATAAGGTCGTCTTCCCACTTTTTCTTCTCATTTTCAAGTTGTTCGATGGTCTTTTTCTCGCTGTCGCGATAGTTGGCCGCTTCTTCGAACTTCTGCTGCCTTACGGCTTCAACCTTCTTGTTGCGGATTTCTTCAATCGACTTTTCAAGGTCGGTTATCTTTTTGGGAACGTGAATGTTAGATATGTGAACCCGTGAGCCTGCTTCGTCAAGGGCGTCGATGGCCTTGTCGGGCAGGTGGCGGTCAGATATGTAGCGGGTTGTGAGTTTCACGCAGGCGTCGAGCGCTTCGTCGGAGTAGGTGACGTTGTGGTGCTCTTCGTAGCGTGCCTTGATGTTGTTCAGAATCTCGCGAGTCTCTTCGGCCGATGTCGGTTCAACCATAACCTTTTGGAAACGGCGTTCGAGCGCGCCGTCCTTCTCAATATACTGGCGGTACTCGTCGAGCGTTGTGGCGCCGATGCATTGAATCTCGCCACGTGCAAGAGCAGGTTTTAGCATATTGGCTGCGTCCAATGAGCCGCTTGCGCCGCCCGCGCCAACAATGGTGTGAATCTCGTCGATGAACAGAATCACGTTCGGGTTGCGCTGTAACTCATTGAGAATGGCCTTCATACGCTCTTCGAACTGACCACGGTATTTGGTGCCTGCCACAATCGACGCAAGGTCGAGAGTGATGATGCGCTTGCCGAACAGAATCCTTGAAACGCGCTTCTGCACAATGCGGATGGCCATTCCTTCGGCAATAGCCGACTTGCCCACGCCAGGTTCGCCAATCAGCACGGGGTTGTTCTTTTTGCGGCGGCTCAGAATCTGCGCAAGTCGCTCAATTTCAGTCTCGCGGCCCACAATCGGGTCCAGGCGGTTCTCTTCGGCGGCCTTTGTCAGGTCGATGCCGAAGTTGTCGAGCACAGGTGTGTCAGAGTTCGATTTCGGCTGTCCGCCGTCTTTCGGCTGATTTTTCTTGTGGATGTTCTCGTAAACATCGTCATCATCATCGTCGTCATCGTCGAAGATGTCCTGCGGCTGCTGATGAGCCTGTTTGTGCGGTTCTTCGGCTGGACTCGCGATTATCGATTTGATTAACTGATAGTTAATATCTTGTTCGTTGAGTATTGTGGTTGCCAGGCTGCTCTCATCGCGAAGGATTGACAGCAGCAGGTGACCAGTGTTTATGGTGTCGCTTTTCATCGAGCGCGCTTCAAGATAGACGATTGTCAGCGCGTTTTCGGCGGCTTTGAGCAACGGAATGGCGTCGTTGGGTTGTATGGTACTTTGCGGTTGCCGCAACTTGTCTTCAAGTTCGTGCTTGAGAGCGGGAATGTCAGCGCCAGCGCGGTTCAGCGCGTCGATGGCAATTCCGTCGCCGTCGCGCAGAATGCCCAAAAGCAGATGTTCGGTCCCGATGCAGTCGTTGTTCAGCCGTACGGCTTCTTCCTTGCTGTAAATCAGAATCTTGTTGATTTTTGGAGAAAATTTCGAATTCATATATCATTGAAATTTTTAACAAGGCGAATGTACGGAATTATACAAAAGAAAGGGCAGTGGAGGGGATTTTTCTTTTGTCAACCAAATTGGTGCTATTCCTCGTTAAAATGGCTCATTTTCTTTGCCTTCGATTTATAAGACGATAAAACCGCATTTATCCATCTCTTCAAATATGGCAGTTGATATTTTTCTGGCGTCATCGTGCGAGTTGAACAATGGTTTTGTCTTTTCGTTGAGTACGTAAAATTTGGTTATAATATCCTGATAACCAAGCCTTCCCAATGCCCATATGATTGAACTTATATGTGGCAGTCCAAATAACGAATCATAGTCATGGAACCGAACCTGTTGGCCTAATTCAATAGCAATAGTCTTTGATAGGATGAAAAATGCTTCACGTTCAGTCAGTGGTAAGTTTTGGCGGGCGCAAAGATGTATAAGTTCGTGCATTTCAAGGCGTGAACGGTCAATGGGAGTTTCCGCAGGCAAGCACAGACGGACTGGGAAATATCGATAGTCGTTGGCAAGTTGGTCCTGATTTTCAATTACAAACTCAATGGGCGCATAGTGAGTGAGGAGTTTCGCCGCCTCAAAATCGTGATGCAACTCCCACACGGTTTCAACGGCTTTCAGATACATCGGGTCGAAGTGTTCATCCAAATACTTGAGCACAAACACGCGGTCGGTTTTGACTTCAGTGTCGAGGAAGGCATAGATGGTTTTCTTTTGCTCAATTTCAGCCAGATAAGGCAACCGAACTTGCAGTTCTTTGCGGGCGGCTTGTTTCTTGCCACTTTTGGGGTTAAGAAAATCTTTCAGCACTTCGTCGGCGGGGCGGTATTTGGGCTGCGGCTTGATGTCGTAATCGTGTCCGATTTGCTGTTCTTCCCAATCAAGACTGTCAAAAATGCGAGTGATGGCATAAGGCGTTTCCTGATTTCGCAACGTTTCTTTGTCGGTGTCAGACAATGCGCTAACCATTGCGCGGAGGATTTTCTTCTCAATGTCTTGATTTGCCAAAAACATAATCCTCTCAATAGGTTGGAGAGATTCCAGATGTTCAAAATTCTGTTCCATTATTACGTGTATTATGAATTAGGCCGCAATAATATAGCATAAATTTTGAATGCCGAAACTGTGCAGAACAAAGTGCAAATTGCACGATGGTATTTGCAATTTGCATTGATTATATGTCTGTAAATTAATAAATTTTGATATTGTGTTGGACGATAAACTCCTTACATACATCTGCGACGTTTTTAATGAAATCGTCGCTTCTCATACAAAAATGATTGGTGTGTAATAATAAACGATACTTATTGTCTTTTGAAACAGAAATATGCCGATGAATATACTCTGATATGTTCCCTCTCTTCTCGTCGTATGGTGTATCAATGAATTTTTGATTGAAATATTTTTCTATTTCAATGTGATACAAATCGTAATAATGATAACAAGCAAGTATAATTATTGGAAATTCCTGAAAGAAAGGTTTTCTTAAGATACCATTTTTATCAAAAAGTCTGTTTTTTATTGATTCTGCTGTTTTAGGGTCATAGTCGGCGCCACTCATAGGCTTGCAATTGCAACTCAATTCTGTAAAAAAGCAATAATCGTAAAAATTCAGCAGTTTACCATCCCCTACTTGCAATTCTGTAGGAAGCAAATGGTTTATAAACTTTTGATAAGCAAAATATGTTGAGTTCGTTTTATGAATATCTTTGCTTGCTTGTCCTCGGAATTTTTGTCCATTGTATGGGGCAATTGGATTATATTTTTTCGAGAAGTCAGTATCACTAAACCAACTTTCAACATCATCTCTGGTTTTGTCGTTTTCCATATTATCTATCCATCTACCAAAGTTTTCCTTGATTTCAATTTGTAGTTTCTTGGTTGGGCGATAACGGCTTACATGGTCATTGAAATCTATGCCATTTTCTTTTCCTATGATTAATATTTTGGCATTAGGATTACCACAGCCTATGAAATCATCATAAGGGTAATTGCTTTGATAATTATCTAACAATTCTTTAAATCTTGGCGGATATTCTACTTTCATAACGCTATTTATTTTCAATTCTGTTCAAAAGTAATGATTTCCTAAATCATTTGTTAGAAATCCGGCGAAAACCAGTCCAATCTACGTATAAAAATGCTTTAGATTAACCCTGTCTCGTTTCTCAATAAAATTGTATATTTACACTCGAAAAAGTTGATTATGTCGCGGGAACAAATCATAGAAAAGCACAAAAACTTGTTTTGGTACACACCTGAATCAGAAAAACAGAATATCAGTGATTCATTGCTTGTTGAGCGCATTCTTAACGACGGTACTCTTGACGACTTTCGCGAACTTGTTGACACTTTGGGCGGTAAGCGAGTTGCCCAAGTTTTCTTTTCCGCTCAAGGTCGTCAAAAGAGCAACTACTATCCCGAGATTTATCATTTCTTCTCACTGATTCTGAAAAAATATGCATAGAGAGATACTGAATGACAAACAAATACAATTGCTTCCGCTGATGGCTCAATTTCAGCGTGAATACTATCTGGTTGGCGGCACAGCCATTGCTCTACACATTGGTCACCGTCGGTCAATCGATTTTGATTTGTTCAAGCCTTCAACCATCAATCATAAACGAAATCTCGACAAACTCGATGCTTCTAATTTCAGCCACATTGTAACACGCCGTGTTGCCGAGCAAATGAATTTGATAATCAACGATGTAAAGGTTACTTTTTTTCAATATCCTTTTCCGATTGAGCCAATAGTTAAGTTCGACAAAACTTTCCGTTTGCCGCCATTAATTCAACTTGCGGCTATGAAGGCCTACGCATTGGGACGCCGTTCAAAATGGAAAGATTATGTTGACCTTTACTTCTTGTTGCACAACCATTTCACAATAGCCGATATTACAACTTGTGCCACCCAAATTTTCGGCGAATTATATTCAGAAAAAATGTTCCGAGCCCAACTCTGCTTTTTTGATGACATCGATTATACAGAATCTGTTGATTATATGATTCCCAATCCACCAACAGACGACGAAATCAAACAAACGCTCACTAATATTTCATTAGAAGGCGTTAATTATTAACGATATAAATAAGCAAGTTACTTGTGTACGAACGAATAAACCGAAGGTTCTTCTCATTGCCTGTCAGTGAAAAAAACTTGCGTAAATCCGTTCAATCTGCGTCATCTGTGTTCCATTAAAATCGCCTTTCAATTATCAACAATCGCGCCTTTTTTCTGTTGATAAAACATCGTTTTTGAAGCGCGTTTAAGGCGGTTGGTTGGCTTGAAAATTGTACTTTTAGGCACTTGAAAAATTAGACGAAATTATCAAAAAGTATAATATAAATGATTGACGGACAAAGAATTATCAAAATCAATATCGAAGAGGAGATGAAATCTTCGTATATTGATTATTCAATGTCGGTGATTGTGGCACGCGCCCTTCCCGACGTGCGCGACGGACTCAAACCAGTACACCGTAGGGTGCTCTTCGGCATGAACGGTTTGGGCAATACATCGAGTGCACCATATAAAAAATCGGCCAGAATCGTAGGTGAGGTGATGGGTAAGTTCCACCCGCACGGCGACTCATCAATTTACGGCACGCTTGTGCGTATGGCGCAGAATTGGGCTATGCGTTACACACTGGTTGATGGTCAGGGTAACTTCGGCTCAATCGACGGTGACAACCCTGCAGCCATGCGTTACACCGAGGCGCGCATGACGAAGATTTCGGAAGAGATTCTTGCTGATATCGACAAAGATACGGTGGATATGACGATGAACTTCGACGAGACCATTCCCGAGCCAACCGTCATGCCAACCAAAATTCCTAACCTGCTGGTCAACGGTGCGTCGGGTATTGCTGTGGGTATGGCTACTAACATGCCAACACACAACCTTAGCGAAGTGGTTGACGGCTTGTGCGCCACAATCGACAACCCAGAAATCACTGTTGATGAGTTGCTGCACTTCATTAAGGGCCCCGATTTCCCGACAGGCGGCATAATCTATGGTTTCCAGGGAATACGCGATGCCTACGAGACTGGCCGCGGCCGCATTGTTCTGCGTGGCAAGGCCGAGATTGAGAGCGCCGAGAACGGAAAATCACGCATTGTGATTACAGAAATTCCGTACAACGTGAACAAGGCCGAAATGATTAAGCACACGGCCGATTTGGTTAAGGAAGGTAAGATTGACGGTATCACCAATCTGAACGATGAATCGGACCGCGAGGGTATGCGCATTGTTTACGATTTGCGCAAAGATGTCGTTCCATCGGTGGTTCTCAATAAGTTATACAAATTCACCGAGTTGCAGTCGTCGTTCAGCGTGAACAACGTTGCATTGGTGGATGGGCGTCCTTACACGCTCACACTCAAAGAGTTACTATCTCACTTCATCGACCACCGCCACGATGTGGTTGTACGTCGCACGAAGTTCGACCTTCGCAAGGCCGAGGAACGCGCCCATATACTTGAGGGATTGATAATTGCTGTCGATAATATCGATGAGGTTATTGCCATTATCCGCGCATCGAAAAATGCCGATGAAGCGCGTCAAAGTTTGATTAACAGATTTGCCCTGACCGAGATTCAGGCCAACGCCATTGTTGAAATGAGATTGCGCCAACTCACAGGACTGGAGCAAGAGAAGTTGCGTGCCGAGTACGACAATATCTGCAAACTGATTGAGCACTTGAAAGCCTTGTTGGAGAGCCGCGAACTTCGTATGCAACTCATCAAGGACGAACTCATTGAGATGAAGCAGAAATACGGCGACGCACGCCGCACCGAGATTGTTCCTGACGAGGGCGAGTTCAATCCAGAAGATTTCTATGCCGACGAGGACGTGATTATCACCATATCGCATTTGGGCTACATCAAACGCACTGCTTTGAGCGAGTTCAAGACACAAGGCCGCGGCGGTATCGGCTCAAAGGGCAGCAACACCCGCGACGAGGATTTCATCGAGCACATGTACAATGCCAACATGCACAGCACAATGCTCTTCTTCACGCAGATGGGCCGCTGTTTCTGGCTCAAGGTCTATGAGATTCCCGAAGGCACACGCACATCGAAAGGCCGCGCCATTCAGAACCTTCTGCAAATCGACCCGAACGACCGTGTGATGGCATATATTAATGTGAAGACGCTCACCGACGTCGAATACATCCAGAACCATTTTATCATGCTCATTTCGAAACAGGGCATTGTGAAGAAGACCAATCTGGAAGCCTACTCGCGTCCGCGCCAGAATGGTGTGAACGCCATCAACATCCGCGAGGACGACCAACTGCTGGCTGCAGCGCTCACCGATGGCAAGAACGAGATTATTCTTGGTGTTAAGAGCGGCAAGGCAGTCCGCTTCAACGAGCAGGATGTCCGTCCGATGGGCCGTACAGCCACAGGTGTGAAGGGCGTTACGCTCGAAAATGGCGACGAAGTTGTTGGTGTTGTGAACGTGGGCGAGGAGAAGCAGGATATTCTGGTTGTTTCAGAAAACGGCTTCGGCAAACGTTCCGACCTTGACGACTACCGCATCACCAAACGTGGCGCGAAGGGCGTTAAGACTCTCAATATCACCGACAAGACTGGCGACATGGTAGCCATCATGGGTGTGATTGACGATGAGGACCTGATGATTATTACCAAAAATGGTCTGACTATCCGCCAGACGGTGGCCGAACTGCGTGTGATGGGCCGCGCCACTCAAGGCGTGAAACTCATCAAACTGCGCGCCAACGACGCCATTGCAGCCGTTGAAGTGGTTCCGCACCAGGATGAGGAAGAAGCCGCTCAAGAAGGTGAAGCGGGCGGTCAAGTCGAAGGTCAGACTGACGGCCAAGCCGAAAATCAGGCAGGCGAATAACATCGCGATAAGCACATAAAAAAGAACGGGTAGGGCGACTTACCCGTTTTTTTATGGATAATATCGGATTTTTGGTGAATAAAATGTTTCAACTATTAAAGTAAGGACTATATTTGTACCATCAAGAACTAACAAAAAAATCGAATATGAAACGTTTTGGATTTATGTTAACAATGGTTGCCTTCAGCGCTTCTGCTATGGCGCAGGGAACCAAAGTCACAAGTGCCACCAGCAATATCAAATACGGACAACTGGATAAGGCAAAAGAGGCTATTGAAGAGGCTATTCTTCACGAAAAGACTAAAGGTCAGGCAAAAACATGGATGGTTCGCGGTGATGTTTACAAAGCCATTGCCGAAACTAAGAACCCTGAAATGAAGGCTTTGTCGGCAACTCCGACACGTGTCGCTCTCGACTCGTACAAGAAAGCCATCGCGCTTGACGCAAAAGGCAGTCTGCGCAAGCAAATCAACACCCAACTTTCGCTGATGTCGTTCACAGTTGTCAACGCCGCTTACGAATTCAACGACAAGAAGGATCTTACTAACGCACTTGACTGCTTCGAGCAATCGCTCTCAATCGATAGCCTGACTGCTCCGGGCAAGGTAGACTCTGCAATTGTTTTCAACGCAGGTCTTATTGCCGATCAGGCTAAGAACTACGACAAAGCGCGTTACTACTACAATCGTTGCGTAGATATCCGTTACGGCGGTTCGCAAGTTTTCGGTCTGCTTGCCATTCTCGACAAGAACCAGGGCGACACAGCAGCCTATTTGGCAACTCTTGAGCGCGGTATGAAGGTTTATCCTGACGACTGCAATCCGTTGCTGGTTGAACTCGTAAACCACTATATTACTAACAACCAGTCGGATTTGGCTCTTGAGTATCTTGAGAGAGCCATTAAGGGCGAACCAAACAACGCATCATTCTATCAAGCGCAAGGTGCATTGTATGATAAGATTGGCAGACCTGACGAAGCAAAGGTTTCTTACGAGAAGGCTATCGAAATTAATCCTGATTTTTTCGATCCGTGGTTGAATCGTGGTGTTCAGGAGTACAACAAGGCTGTAGAGATGGCAAAAGCCGCCAACGATATTCCGGCTAATAAGCCGAAAGAGTATGACGCTGCCATTGCCGCCGCTTTTGAACAGATGAATCTTGCAATTCCTTTCTTTGAAAAGGCTCACAGTGTTAACCCAAGCGACACCTACACAATGCAGTGCTTGAAGGAGTGCTATTACAAACTTCGCAGTTCGCATCCAGAGTATAACGACAAGTACAACGATATCAAGGCAAAACTTGAATCGGCCGAGCAGAAATAATTGATAATTAACATGATAGCGACCGCTTCCCGAGTTGGGAGGCGGTTTTTTTGTGACGATTTGTGTTCAAATTGTCTTCATCAAAGGCGGAATAATTGTATAAGTCCGCTCACAGAATCGTCTTGTTAAAAGCCTTTTTGAAACCAACATAAATAATCTTATGGAAGATTTGTGAGTATTTGCCACTTTTCTTCTGTTTTTTCATCTATGTGGCTATCTTTGTTGGTTGGAAATTATATAGAAGTTTTTGAGAAGAAATAACGATTTAAAATTAATAATATCAAATTGCTATGAAAAGGATTAAGATTTTTTCACTGCTGGCTTTGACCGCTTTTGCGGTTGCGTCGTTCAATGCTTGCAAAGGCGACAAAGAAGATGACAACACGAATGATGATGCAGTTGTTTTCACTGATGGTGATGTTCAGTACAAAATGTCGCTCAGCGAGTTGAAAGACAACGATTCGGAACTCTCTTTCAATCAGGTGATTGAATATATCAAGCCTATCGACTTGAAAGAGGATATAACCTTCACTTTC
This sequence comes from Salinivirgaceae bacterium, assembly GCA_016284875.1. Taxonomy (GTDB): domain Bacteria; phylum Bacteroidota; class Bacteroidia; order Bacteroidales; family SZUA-534; genus RUG13583. Next base: position 31,549 of record JAEEPS010000025.1, read on the forward strand.
AAGTATTCGTCTGACTCGGTTGCTGCATCAGACAGCGCATCGTCCGATAAAAAGAGTCTGCCAATCACCGAGGCCTCGATGGTAATCGATTGTGGTTCAGAGTCGAACGCCCAAATGGTGCGTGATTCGATGTTGACCGATACCGTTTCATATAACATTTCAGTTGAAGGCTCAAAGGTGATTTGCACTTACAAGAAAGAAGTGCTTGAAAACATGACTTACGCTGCTGCGGAAGCATTTTACAACGAGTTGGCCAAAAAACTTGGCGATCAGCGCAAGAAAAACGATGCCAATAAGGCTAAAGAGGAGAACGATGCAAAGAAGCAGGAGGCCGAGAATAATCGTAAAACCAATTATAATTTCGATAAGGATTCCGTTGGCGCCGTTATCAGCACCGACTCGACCATCAGTTACACGCTTGTGAAATCGGGCGTTGCGGCGGTTTACAACTTCACATTCGACAAGAACACTGGCATGATTACCAGCGGTTCGGTTGTCTGTGTTTGCAAAAACAGCGATGTTGCGAAGGCTTATGCCAAAGAGCACATGAAGGACAAGAATGCCAATGGTCAACTGCTATTCAAGTCAATCAACCTTGATGGCAGCAATGTGATTATGGTTTATTCTGATTCGGCTATTGCAGGATTGAACAAGCGCGATATTGTTGCTGCACAGCAGAGCGGAAAAGAGCCTGATGCATCTTCAATCGGCAGCAATACCGATGTTGAGGAAAACAACGAGGGTGAGAACAACGGAGAAAACACCGAGAACCAACAGGAAGAGAATAATAATTCTCAAAACTCTGAAAATGAGCAAAATGGAAACGGCAATAATCAGAACACAGAGAACAATCAGAGTGAAAATAATCAAAGTGAGAACAATCAGAATGAGAACAATCAGAATGAGAACAATCAGAATGAGAGCAACAACTCTGAAAACACAGAATTAACCCCTGAAGAGAACAGCAATATTAAGCCGGGTGAAAACGAGCAGAATAACAACGGCGAAAATGTTGAACCCAATATACCGGAAACAGAGCCGGAAAACGGGGAAAATGAAGAGGTTGCAAGTATTGTTGGTAGATGGGTTGCTTCTAGTATAAAATTGGTTGGAGAAGGTGTGGATCTTTCTGCTCCGGTAGATGAAAATGATTTAGATTATCTTGATTTCGATAGTGATGGTAATTGTTCTAATGAATGGTTCGATGAAGGCGAAAAAGTAGTGGATCGAGCTACTTATTCCATCAATGATACTGTTTTAAAGTTTACGTGGAATGAAGACAATGAAATGGATTTTTACTACTTCTCACTTTCGGGTGATACTTTACTTTTGTATAAGTATTGTTTCTATTGTCCTGAAACTGAAACGGTTTATGAAAGCCGTGATCATGTGTCAGAACATGTTGAGTTTGTTCTTACACAAAAGCAATACGTCTATAAACGTATGTAATTGTCAGTTTAATGCCAACAAAATAGGAGTCGCTCTTTTAGGGCGGCTCTTTTTTTTATTTACCGATGCAGAAGTGCGAGAAGATATTTCCAAGCACTTCATCAGGCGTTATTTCCGAGCCTAGAATTGAACCCAGATTATCGATAACATCGTGAATGTCAATAGCAAGAAGGTCGGTTTCGGTGTTGTTGCGTAGTTTGTCGGCGGCACGGTCAAGGGCTTCGCGGGCAAGCAGCAGAGCGTTGTAGTGCCGTGCATTGGTGATTATCACATCGTCGGTGTTTTGCTGGCGCATTTTGCTGGTTAGCAGCGTGATAAGACTATCGATATTCCCACTTTTTGCTGAAATAGATACCTGTCCGAGCATCTTTGGGCTGCTCACAGTGGGCAGGTTGGCGCTGTGCAGGTCGCACTTGTTCAGCACCACAATCAGCGCGGCATCGTTGGCCATTTTGGATTCAATCTCGCCGAGTGATGCGGTGATTTTTGCGGCCGTGTCAGCGGCATCGAACATAGCAATCACAATGGCCGCGCGGCTAATCTTCTCGAATGTCTTTTCAATGCCAAGATTCTCTATGGTGTCGGTCGTCTGACGGATGCCGGCGGTGTCGATGAATCGGTAAGTTACGCCGTCGATGTTGATGGTGTCTTCGATGGCGTCGCGAGTGGTGCCGGCAATGTCGCTCACAATGGCGCGGTCTTCCTTCAGAATGGCGTTCAATAACGTCGATTTGCCCACATTCGGTTCACCGATGATGGCTACTGGCACGCCGTTTTTGATAGCGTTGCCCAGAGTGAACGACTTTATTAGGCGGTCGATTTCCGCACCGATGTTATTCAGCAGGGTGTTGAGTTCAGAGCGGTCGGCAAACTCAACATCTTCTTCACTGAAATCGAGTTCCAACTCAACCAGCGATATGGTTTTCAGCAACTCGTCGCGCAGGTGCGCCAGTTCGGTCGAGATGCCGCCGCGCATCTGGTTTAGCGCCACGCGGTGCGATGCTGCGCCGTTCGAGGCAATCAGGTCGGCCACGGCTTCAGCCTGTGATAGGTCCATCTTGCCGTTCAGGAAGGCGCGCTGAGTGAACTCGCCGGGTGCGGCCATCCGTGCTCCGTTGGCGATGAGCGTTTGCAGAATCTGCTGCTGGATGTATTGTGAGCCATGGCAGCCGAATTCAACCACATCTTCGCCAGTGAACGAGTGGGGGGCGCGGAAAACGGTCATCACCACTTCGTCGATAATGCCAGATTGGTTGCTGATGGTGCCAAAAGCCGCAGTGTGCGACGGCATTGCGGCAATGTCGAAATTCTTCCGCCGAGCGGTGAAAACACGGCCGGCCACAGTCAGAGCATCGGCTCCGCTCAAGCGCACAAGAGCGATGGCACCGCATCCGGGTGCTGTTGATATGGCGCAGATTGTATCGGAAAAATCCATCAGTCAGAAATTTTGCGCAAAGATAGCATTTGATGTGCAGAAACAAAAAAGGCCAGGCAGCATCGGAAACCGCCCAGCCATAAACTTAAAACTTCGAGAACTTATAACTTAAAACTTACTTCGTCCATCCGTTCATGCGCAACCATTTCTCGCAGGCGTCGTGCCAGAATGCCTGAGTTTCAATCGGATTTCTTGCGCCAAGACCATGGTCGCCGCGGGCATAAAGGTGAAGTTCGCACTCAACTCCCTTTTCGCGCAAAGCGTTGGCGTAATTGACGCTGTTTGTGTAAGGTACCAGTTTGTCGTTCATGGCGTGAGCCAGGAATGTCGTCGGTGTTTCTGCGGTAACTTGTTTCTCGTTTGAGAATCGGTCGATCAAAGTTTGGTTGTTGGCGTCAGAGCCGAGAAGACACTCACGTGTGCCTTTTTCGCTGTAACTCGGTTCCATGGTGATGACAGGGTAGACGAGCACTGCAAAATCGGGTCTTGCACTCACATTTTCAGTGGGTTTGTACACTTCGTCGTTGAAGTGAGTCGATGCCGTTGAAGCCAGATGACCGCCAGCCGAGAATCCCACAATACCAACGTGCTCAGGGTTGATGCCGTATTCAGCGGCATGGCTGCGCACGTAGCGAATAGCCTGCTGAACATCCTGCAGCGGGCCGTCGCAGCGTTTTTCCATAAACTCATCTTTTGGCATGCGATAGCGCAAAACAAAGGCCGAAATGCCGATAGAGTTGAGCCATGTTGCTTGGTTGACACCTTCAAAGGCGTACGACAGACCAGCATAACTGCCGCCGGGGCACACAACAACTGCCGTGCCCGTCGGGTTTTCGTCGGCAGGGTAGTAGGCTATCGACGGCACCTTAATATCTCTCGCAAAGAACGATGTGGTACTTACTTCGTCGAGTTTGCTTGCGTCAACGTCTTTCGCGCCTGGAATCTTGCCATTCCAAAGGTCGATGATTTTTTGCGGTTCCTTCGGTGCGGGCATTCCGGGGAACTGTGCGTTTGCCGTTTGTGTAGCGGCTGTCAGGCAGATTGCTGCCATTGCTGTTAAAATAGTGGTTTTCATTACTTTATTGTATTAAGTTGTTAGTCTTTCTTGATTGCTTTCGCGATGATTTCGGCCATGTATGCGGCACCCGGCTCGTCGGGGTGAATGCCGTCAACAGCAAAATATTCTTGCTTGTCGGCCAATTCTTTATGCAAATCGATGATTGTCAGATTGTTTGCTTTTGCGATTTCGGTCACAGCCGGAATAACGCCCGCCACAATCACCGAGTCGTTGATGCCCCAGCCGTGGCTGAAGGCGGGGGCAGGGGTGCAGATAAAAATCTGCGGATTGCGCCCGTTCGATTTCAGTGTGTCGATAAGCGACTGATAGTCTGTCTTAAAACGCTCGGCATTCCAGTTCTGCGGCTTGGTGTCGTTGGTGCCAAGTTTGATAACCACAATGTCGGCGTTGAGCGCCATTGCGTTAGAGAATTCCTTGCAAATCCAATACGGATAATCGGCGTCTTTCTGCAGTGTGGTGCCGCTTTTGCCGCAGTTCTGCACGCTGTAGCCATCGCCCAAAATGCGGTTCAGCACCACAGGATAGTCGTCGCGGCTTTGGATTTTGATGCCGTGGCCTTCGGTGATGCTGTCGCCGACGCAGGCCACCCGAATCTGCTCGTTGCCGCCGCACGCCATAAGCGAAAGCGAAGCAATTGCTGCAAATAAGATATTATGTTTCATCGTTTTGTGTTTATTGCGAAAAATCGTAGCCAAATATAGACAACTTGAGCATTAAATGTATTCCGGCTGTGATTTTTTTAAAATCTTTGCCCGCGAACAAAATGTTTGAAACAAATCGGCCTTTTTCACGTAATCATTTTATGCAAACGTTTGTATTGTTACAATATTTAAATACTTTTGTCGAACAAAATTGAATCGAATGGACACTATAACAGCCAACGTTTTCCAGATAGACGGCAACACCAGCCGCCCCACAGTGATTTTCAATGCCACAACTGGCCAGTTCAGGCTTTTAGGGCGGTCGATTCTTGAAAATTCGATTCGTTTCTACGAGCCGATATCAAAGTGGATCGCTCAATATATCAAGCATCCGGCCGAAAAAACCGAATTTCACATGGAACTTGAGTATTTCAACACCAGCACATCGAAGTATCTGCTTCAGATTATGCAACAGTTTGAAACTCTGTTCGAAACGGGTGCCGATGTGACAATCGTCTGGTACTATTCTGACGAAGATATGCAGGAATTGGGCAATGATTATCAGCAGATTGTGAAAGTACCATTCGAATTCAAGAAACTGTCGGTGCAGGCATAGAAAAGTCTTCTTGTTGATATTCAGATGTTTCTGCTT
>JAEEPS010000116.1 GCA_016284875.1 Salinivirgaceae bacterium
GATATACCCTCTTCGCGCATAGCCTTCAACGCCTGCGAACCTGAATAGTCAAACTCACCCGCCTGACCAATCTTCAACGCTCCTGAACCTAACAAGAGCACTTTTTTTACTTCTTTCATATTCGTTTATTTTGTAGTTATAGTTTTTATCTGTCGACTTTTACACAAGGCGCACACCAATTGCGTTCCACTTTTTTGTGAAAAAAACCGCCCCCTTGTCCGCAATTTTCATTGCCAGAACCTTCGAATCGGGAGTGGTGATTGCCTTTGTCATCTACTAATACTGGATTTTTCCTGTCAATTCGGGGAAACTGCCAACCAGCGACTGCGCCACGTTTTTGGGCGAAAAGCCGTCTCTGATTACAAGCAGAATTGTGTCGTTTCCCGCTATTGTGCCAATCACCGACGGGAAATGCTCGTCGTCAATGGCTTGCGAAATTGGTTGGGCAAATGCTGGCACGGTTTTAATCACCGCCAGACTGCTGCCTGAGAATTCAATCGATATAAAGCCGTCGAATGCGGTGGCGGTTTTCGGAAGCGATGTTGCAACCACCTGGCCACCCGCTGGCAAAGCATACTTGTAACGACCATCCTGAGTTGGATGTTTATACACCTTCAGCAGTTTGAGGTCGCGCGACAAAGTGGCTTGGGTAATATCACAGCCACGATCCGCAAGTGTCTTTAAAAGAGTACTTTGCGAATTGATTTTCTCATTCTGAATGATGTCTGTGATCAATGCCAGCCGTTGGCTCTTGTTTTCCATCGATTGATGTTTATTTATTCGTGGCAAAAGTAATTCTTTTTTAGCAGTGGCATATTCTTCCCCTCAATGTTTGTTCGCCAAAATAAGAAATACACTTATACACGGGAGAAAGACATTACTGCATAATGCTTGTTTTCAGTACTTTGGCTTAAACAAAACGTCTTTGCCGAAAATAATGCACGGCCGCAGTCAGTTTGAAAAAAGATGCAAAATCATAATTTCCTGACTCCGCTTTTCGCAAACTATTTGTTCTGCAAAAAATTAACGAGTTTGGCAACAGCAAGCCCCCTGTGGCTAATCTTGTTTTTCTCAGACAAAGGCATCTCGGCAAAGGTGCGGTTTTCGCCATCAGGCATGAAAATAGGGTCGTATCCGAAGCCTTCAGTTCCTGAAAAGGAAGTGGTTATTGTGCCATTGACAACACCTTCAAACAGATGCTCAACGCCGCCCGATATCAGACAAATCACTGTGCGGAAACGTGCTTTGCGGTTCGATTGGCCTTCAAGCTCAGCAAGCAGTTTCTTCATGTTTTTCACCGAGTCGCACTCCTCTCCCGCATACCGTGCCGTGTAAACTCCTGGACGGCCGCCCAAAGCCTCAACTTCGAGGCCAGTATCGTCAGCAAAAACGTCGAGACCTGTTCGGTCATAAACATAACGGGCTTTCTGCCTTGCATTGGCCTCAAGAGTGTCGCCGTTCTCGGGAATGTCTTCGGTGATGCCGATGGCATCGAGTTCCCTGATTTCGTACAATCCGCCAAGCAGATTGTTTATCTCGCTGGCTTTATGGCTGTTGTGAGTTGCAAAGACAAGGGCTTTCATGTTGTTTTAAGATGAATCAGTATTTTTTGCTCCTGAAAATCCGTTGGAACTGTTTTTCAAAATTCTCCGACGGCGAAGATGCTGGCGACATGCAGAGCGTTCCATCGACATCAATAAGATAATAAGATGGATAGGCCTGAACCTTGTATCGCTCAATCACCGTCGGGTCGCCTTTATAGTCCAGAAGCGTCCAATTATACTTATGGCGCTTGAAGTAGTTCTTTACTTTCTCAAAATCCTCATCGATAGAAATCGACACCACCTCTATCACATCTTTTGTCTTCTCATTCAGCAGTTTAAGTTGCTCAAGGTCTTGAGTGCAGGCATAACTGTCGAGCGAGATGAAGTTCAGATAGACGAATTTCTTCTGATACTCGTCGACACTGCGGAACACGCCAGCCGTATCGGCAAGGCAGAAGTCGGGGGCGTGAGTTCCCGTTTGAACAATCTTGCTTTTTCGCTCGATATTCTGCGCTATCTGCTTGTGCTGGTCGATTTTAGTCGTGTTTTTGATTGAGTCGAGTGTTATCTGCAAACTGCTTGGTTTGAAATAATAATCGTAGATGGCATCGTTGATTCCTTTGAGCAGAACCATCTCCTGGAGTGTGTCGTTGGTCACAGCCAGACTGTTTGAAAGCGTCTGCTTGGCTTTCGCAGGACTCTTGTCGTAAACTATATCAGAATAGATTCGCTCGCCCTCGCGGGTGTTCATATAGAATCGCAAAAAGTTGGTGAACATCTGGTTGAACAAATCCATATAGGCTGGATTATCGTAGGCCACAGGCTTGTCGTTGAAATACTCGCGCGACATATAGCGCCAATCGCGCATGTAACTTATGTACTTCAGCCACGCATATTTATATTGCCGATAGGTGTGGAAAAACTCGCTTGGTATGGTATCAAACGACTGCTCAATTTCGCTGATGATGCTATCCACTGCCGTCTGCGCAGGTTTGCGGAATAGCATATAATAGTTACGCTCAAGTTGCTCCTCGTAAGCGTAATCGAACATGTCGATATACATATTTATATTATAGCGGTCGGGATTTTTGATGCCCACCAAAAACTCTTCAGGTTCAAAATATGGATTCAGCATGTCGCCTTTGGTTTTCGGACGATAGTCGGGCAGAACAATGTCGTAAGTCATTGCTGTATCGGCATACAGCACTCCCCTCATGCGTCCAAGTTCGAGAGTGATGCGACAAGTGGATTTAATATTGAGTTCGATTCGGAAGTTGCCAGTGCTGTCGGCTATTCCTGTGCCAACCAATGTTTTAGTGTCTGAAATATAATCGGTGCACGAGTAAACGTCGATTTTCTGGCTGCGGTATGTGGGGTTGCAGCCCTGCAAAATGGTCTTCTGAGCGCTTGCAGCAACCGTAACACCTAAAAAGGCAATCACCAACAACAGTTTGACGGGCTTCATTTCTTTTTCCGTTTGTTTAAAACGCCATCGATATCCATGCTTGCAGGCACAAACTGACTCACATCGCCGCCGTAACTGAGAATGTCGCGCACAATGGTGGAGTTGACTGGTGTCAGTTCGGGCGTGGTGAGCAAAAAGACAGTCTCAACCCCAGGGCTCATCAAATGGTTCATCTGCGAAATGGCGCACTCATATTCAAAATCGGCCACAGTGCGGATTCCGCGCAGCATGAACTCGGCTCCAATCTGACGGCAGAAATCGATAGTAAGTCCGTCGTAAGCCTCAACCCTGACTTTGGGCTCGTTGCGATAAACGCTCTCTATCAGTTCAATGCGTTCATCGATGCTGAAAAAACAGTTTTTCATGGTGTTTTTACCAATGGCGACAACCACCTCGTCGAAAAGGGGCAAGGCACGCGTCAGAACCGAATGATGACCAAGCGTGAACGGATCGAACGAACCTGGGAAAACTGCTATTTTTTTTGCCATATCAAATTCCGATAGTGCCGCAAAAATAGCATTTTGAGTTACAAGTTGAAAGCGGAAAGTATAAACGCTTTATTGTTGAGAAGTTGAGTTCGAAATCAGGGAGCGCCCGCCAGCAAATCATCCGATTCAGGGGCGCAATTTGAAAATTTTACCTACCGAATCACTTGTTAATTAAAATGGCTTACTAACTTTGCCCATTATGATTCGATTAGTTGCGCTTATAATATCAATAACGCTGCAGGTTGTTGCTGCAGTTCTGGCCATAAGGCTCATGCGCGTTACCAAATACCGCGCGTCGTGGATTCTCATCTCCATCGGTTTCATTCTGATGGCAGTCAAAATGTCCATTAAACTGATACAGTTCATCAATGACGACTTCTCGTTCTATCTCCGTCCAGCCGACGACTGGCTGGGTGTTGTCATTGCGTTTCTGTTCACCGCGGGAGTCTTCCTCATCGGCGAACTGTTCTACACACTCAGCCGCGCCGAACGTGAGCGCCGACGCTCTGAACGCCGACTGATGCGAGCCATCATCCAAACCGAGGAGCGCGAGCGCCGACGCTTTGCCAAAGACCTTCACGACGGTCTGGGGCCGCTGCTCTCAACAGCACGAATGTCGATGTCGGCACTGCTGCAGAACGAGCGCGACGACCACTCGCGGCAGGTGCTCGAAAACGCCAACAATGTGATTAACGAGGCCGTTGAAAGCATCAAGGAGATTTCGAACAACCTGAGCCCGCACGTGCTCACCAACTTCGGACTGGCAAGCGCCATCCGCAATTTTGTCTTCAAAGTGGGCCAGTCGAAAACTGTCAGCATCAACTTCAGCACCGTTCTGACCGACAGCGACCGCTTCGACTCGAACATTGAAACAGTGATGTACCGCGCCACCTGCGAACTCATCAACAACACGCTGAAGCACGCCGAAGCCTCAACCATCGATATCAGTCTTGAAAAAGTCCAGCGCACGCTCGTGATAAAATACGACGACAACGGAAAGGGCTTCGACAGCGAGGCTGCGGCAAATGCACAAACCAACGGCATGGGGCTGTCGAACATCGCATCGCGGATGAACTCGATAAACGGAGTGTTTGTCTACAACAGCGCTCCGAACGACGGATTCCACGCCATCATGAAGGTAAAAATCTGACCTATGGACACCATCCGCATTGCATTAGTCGACGACCACGCCCTCTTCCGCAATGGGCTCAAACTGCTGCTTGACAACATCAAGAATTTCAAAGTGGTGACCGAGGCGCAGAACGGCAAGGAATTCGTTGACCAACTCTCGCCCGACAACGCACCCGATGTGGTGCTGATGGATATCAACATGCCGATAATGAACGGCATTGAGGCGGCAAAAGCGGCCACGGCCCGTGTTCCGCAACTGAAAATCATTGCTCTGTCGATGTTCGGCGAGGAGGATTATTACTATGAGATGATAAACGCGGGAGCCAAAGGGTTTCTGCTGAAAAACTCCGACATCAACGATGTGACCACGGCTATTGAGCAGGTGATGATGGGCAACAGTTATTTTTCGCAGGAGGTGCTCTACAACGTAATCCGCAAATTCCAGCCACACAAGGAGGAGGAACTTGACACCGCAACGCTCTCGAAACGCGAACTGCAGGTGCTGCAAGGCATCTGCCGCGGGCTCTCGAACCAAGAGATTGCCGACACTCTTTTCCTCAGCAAACGAACCGTCGACAAACACCGCTCAAATCTGCTCAGCAAAACCAACTCAAAAAACACTGCCAACCTCATCATGTATGCCATAAAAAACAAGATTATAAGTGTTTAGAAGGTTGAAAAGATAGAAAATCAAATAGTTAGTAACATATCAGTTAGCCAATTATCCGATTCACCATAAACTATGATTGAATTTAAGATTGACAAAGTCAGCGAAACACTGTCGACCAACGAGTTGCTCAAGAACCTGGCCGAAAAGGAGCCGCTTCCCGAAGGCTACACAGTGATGGCTGTTGCACAAACTGCAGGACGCGGACAGATTGGCGCCTCGTGGGAGAGCCAACCTGGTCAGAACCTGACTTTCAGTGTGTTGCTACGCCCCGATTTTCTGAAAGCCGAAAAAATGTTCATGGTCTCAAAGGTGGTGGCGCTGGCACTTACTGACTACCTTGCATCAACTGGCGGAATCTTCAAAATCAAGTGGCCGAACGATATCTATCACTTCGACAGCAAGATATGCGGGGTTTTGATTGAAAATCAACTGATGGGGGGGCAAATTGTCTACTCGATTATCGGCATCGGATTGAACGTGAATCAGGAGGCATTCATCAGCGATGCGCCAAATCCGATTTCGATGTTCAACATTTTCGACCGCAAGTTCGACCTCAACGAAGAACTCGCCAAACTGCTGGAACAGATTGGTTTATGGTATCAGATGCTTGCCGACGGCTGGGAAGAGAAAATTAACGATACCTACCTTAAGCGCCTCTATCGCAAAGGCGAATTGTGCGACTTTGTGACACCTTCAGGTGAGCGTTTCCGCGGGCAGATAGAGAATGTGGAACCCAACGGCCGCCTGACCATTGAAAGCAATGGCGGGAAACGCTATTTCTGGTTCAAAGAAGTGTCGTTCTGGAAACCCGATAACAACCAGCCGACATTTTCGGAACATACTGAATGGTAGGCCTAACCATCTCACAAGAATCACCACAACGCACGTTGCAACTCACATTGCCGCAACCATCAATTTGTGCTTGGGTTTAATCTCGTGGTCAAGTTCCTCGTAGATTGAATTCTGGCTTATAAATTCGGGCACAATCTCCTTCATCAACTTGACAACCTTGTAGTTATCTTGTTCCGCAATCAGCGGCAGGAAACCGTCGATTTTTGAGTTGGCCTCATCGTGGTCATACTCACGAACCTTTGCCACCATAATCTGCGGGTGCGGTGTCGGAATTGTATTTTCCTTGTTTGCAAGCAGTTCCTCGTAGAGTTTCTCGCCTGGACGCAGACCCGTGAAGGTTATTTGAATGTCGCGGCCAAGTTCCAAACCCGAAAGTTTAATCATCTTTTTAGCCAAATCGACAATCTTGACCGACTTACCCATGTCGAAGATGAAAATCTCGCCACCCTTGCCCGAAGCACCCGCCTCCAAAACCAACTGGCATGCTTCTGGAATGGTCATGAAGTAGCGCGTAATCTGCGGATGAGTAACGGTTATCGGACCGCCCTCCTCAATCTGTTTTTTGAATCGCGGAATCACCGAACCATTCGAACCGAGCACGTTGCCGAAACGTGTTGTAATAAATCGGGTTGACGATTTGCCATTGAGCGATTGCGTGTAAATTTCAGCAATACGCTTGGACGCACCCATCACATTTGTGGGGTTGACAGCCTTGTCGGTTGAAACCATCACAAAACGTTTAACGCCGTATTTCACAGCCATATCAGCAATGAGCCTTGTTCCGATAACATTGTTGCGAACCGCCTCAACAGGGTTGTTCTCCATCATTGGCACATGCTTGTAAGCCGCTGCATGATAGACAATTTCGGGTTTGTAGTCGTTGAAAACCTCCTCAACGCGCTGCTGGTCGGTGATATCACCTATAACAACCGTTATGTTGCTGGCCGACTGCGAGTCGCGCAGTTCCATCTCAATGTCGTACATTGGTGTTTCGGCCTGATCGAACAGCACAATGTTGTGCGGCTCAAACCTGATAAGTTGGCGCACAATCTCGCTTCCGATTGAGCCAGCGGCGCCAGTGACCAGCATAGTCTTACCTTTCACCTGCTCTTGTATGCGATTGAAATCGAGTTGGATAGGATTGCGCTCGAGCAAATCCTCGATTTTTATGTTCTTAATCTGTTTTGAGCTCAGCTCGCCGTTAATCCAGCTTTCAACCTTTGGCACGTTGAACATTGTTATGCCGTTGTTCAGGCCCAGCTCAATTATTTCCTGCTTCTTCTCGACCGATTGGAACGGTTTTGCCAGAAGCAAATGGCGGACTTCGAGTTCTGTGGTCAGATTTTCAAGATTGTCAATCGGATAGATGGGCAGATCGTCGATTTTCTTGCCGGATTTCTTGGCAATGTCATCAACAAATGCCACAACCTTGAAGTTGGCGTCGCGGTCCTCTTCAATGGCGTGCTTAGCGGCTTGCGCATTACGGTCAGTGCCGTACACAATCACGTTTTTCGATTTGGCTGTCGTTCTGAACTCAAAGAACACCGACTTGACCAGAAACCGCAACGATATCATAAAGAAAAGCGTTGTCAGAAACTCAATCGCCACAATCGACATCGGCACAATAAACGCCTGTTTCAGCCCAGAGTAGTAGCTAATCAGGTTAGTCGCCACAATGAAAAGGCTGCCCGATGTGATGGTGATGAAGATTCGTTGGGCATCGCGCAATCCGGTGTAGCGCACAATTCCGGCGTAGGTGCCGGCTATCAGGAAACTGACAAAGCGCACCCCGACTACCAACTCAACAATATGCGTCAGCTCACCAATGTTCTCGTTCTCAGGGATTTCGAAATTGAAACGCAGCAGATAGGCTATGACGATTGACGCTGTGCTGATGAACACATCAATAATAAGCACTATCCAGCGTGGTGTGTATTTTCTACTGAAAATTGACATTGCCAATTGTTTTCAAAACGCCTGCAAATGTATAATATTTTCAGTCAATCGGTAAACATCGATCTTGTAAACTGACAAGCGGCATCCGGCATCAGAATCCACCTGCGCCCAACAAAAAAAGAGCGCCTCTTGCGAAGCGCTCCTCCCCTTACTAACTAATTATGAAAAAATCACGATAATTTTTCTACATCATTCCGCCCATACCGCCGCCGGCCATTGGGTTGGCTGCGGGGGTTTCGGTTTTCTCCTCAACAAGCACGCACTCGGTTGTCAAGAACATTCCGGCAATCGACGCGGCGTTCTCCAGAGCGACACGGGCAACCTTTGTCGGGTCGATGACGCCGCCGGCAACCATCTTCTCGTACTTGTCGGTGCGGGCGTTGTAGCCGAAGTCGGCCTTGCCTTCCTTCACCTTGTTCACAACCACTGAACCCTCGCCGCCGGCGTTCTTCACAATCTGACGCAACGGCTCCTCAATGGCGCGCTTGATAATGTTGATACCCAGCGTTTGGTCCTCGTTCTCGCCTTTCAGCTTGTCGAGAGCGGCAATGCTGCGGATATAAGCCACACCGCCACCAGGAACAATACCTTCCTCAACGGCTGCGCGGGTTGCACTCAAAGCATCGTCAACGCGGTCTTTCTTCTCTTTCATCTCAACC
>JAEEPS010000117.1 GCA_016284875.1 Salinivirgaceae bacterium
ATTTCTTCACCGAACTGCTTAAGTATAAGCCAGATGCACAGTTCTTGTTTATTACTCGCGACAGCAAAAAAATGATAATCGACGAAGCCGAGCGTCACGGAATCGGCACCGACCGCATAGTTGTGCAGCCCGCCGCGCGCAGCGAAGTGCCGTCGCTGGCAATGCTGTCTGATGCGTCGCTGTTCTTCATAAAGCCCGTTTGGTCGAAAAAGGCGTCGTCGCCAACCAAACTTGCCGAGTTGATGGCGCTCGGCATTCCGTGCCTGACTAATCGTGGCGTGGGCGATGTCGATGAGATTATGAGCCGCAACCCGCAGGGCGTGCTGATTGACGGCTGGAATAGCGCCGACTATGCCACAGCAATCGAAAAAATGCTAAAATTGCCGCCCAATGGCCGCAGCCAATCGCGACAGATGGCTTGCGAGATGTTCTCGCTCGAAAATGGCGTGGCGGCGTATAATATTGTGTATGAGAGAGTAAAGAGTAAAGAGTAATTTGCCTAACACCCAACACCCAAAAATAAATGCCGTCAAAACTTCTATATATCGCCCCACACCGCCCTGGACGTTCGCCAGGACAGAGATTCCGATTCGAGCAGTACACCGATTTTCTTGAGTCAGAAGGATTTACGATTACCTACTCGTTTCTGCTCAACGCCTGGGACGACCGCCATTTCTACCAACGCGGCAACTATCTGCTGAAATGCTGGATTGCGCTCAAATGCGTGATTATAAGGCTGTTCGATGTTTTGCGCGCGTGGCGTTACGATTACATTATTGTCTATCGCGAAGCGCATTTCTGGGGGTGGGCAATCTTTGAGAAACTGCTCTCGATGAGCCGTGCCGCACTTATTTTCGATTTTGACGATGCTATCTGGCTGAACGACACGTCGGAATCGAACAAGAACTTGAGTTGGCTCAAGAGTTCGGCGAAGACCGCCAAAATTGCCCGCCTGGCCAATGTGGTAACCGTAGGTAATTCATTTTTAGCAGATTACGCACGGCAGTCGAATCCAAATGTGGTGATTGTGCCGACTGCCATTGACACCGATGCGTACAAATATCGCGGGGCGGTTGATTCTGAACCAGTTACGATTGGTTGGATTGGCAGCACCACCACGCTAAAGCACTTTCAGAACGCCATTCCCGCCCTGACGGCTATAAAACTGAAATATGGCAACCGCGTGAATTTCAAGGTGATAGTGGATGTTGAATATGAAGTGCCCGAACTCGGACTGAAAAGCACCAAATGGAATAAAGACACTGAATTAGAAGAACTTAACAAGGTGGGTATCGGCATTATGCCACTGCCCGACGACAAATGGTCGTGCGGAAAATGCGGTTTCAAGGGAATTCAGTATATGGCGCTCGGCATTGCCACGGTGATGTCGCCCGTGGGTGTGAACACCGATATTATTGAGCACGGCGCAAATGGTTTTCTTGCTTCAACCGACAGCGAATGGATTGATTGCCTGTCGCAACTGATTGAATCCGTGGAACTTCGGCAACGCTTGGGCAAAGCAGCCCGCAAAACTATCGACGAGCGCTATTCGGTTCGTTCGCAGGAAGGTAATTTGCTGAATGCCATATTGTTGGCGGGAAAGATTAAAGGCACTAGGAATTAGGCACTAGGCACTAGTTAATTATGAATTATGAATTATGAATTACGATTCACCGATTCACCAATTCACCAATTCACCGATTCACCGATTAAACATTAAACAATGGAATACACCGAAATAGAACGTAAGTTTCTGGTTAAAAGCGAGTTTCGTCACCTTGCAACGGCTGAATACAAAATCTGTCAAGGCTACTTGGCTTCCGACCCGCAACGCACTGTGCGTGTGCGGATTAAGGGCGACAAAGGCTACCTAACCATTAAGGGCGCCAGCACCGACGACGGCTTGAGCCGTTTTGAGTGGGAAAAGGAAATTGCCGTGAATGAAGCCGAAATGCTGATGAAACTCTGTCTGCCTGGCGCTATCGAAAAGACTCGCTACATTGTTCCGTTCGGTGGCCTGACGTTTGAAGTTGACGTGTTCGGCGGTGAAAACGAAGGACTTACAATGGCCGAAGTGGAAATCGACCGCCCCGACCGTCCCGTGCAACTTCCCGATTGGATTGGTCAGGAAGTAACAGGCGACAAGCGGTATTACAATTCATATCTGTCGCAACGGCCGTTTTCGAAGTGGGGAAAGTAACCATTACAACTTAATAAAGAAAACTGTATATTTACAAAGATACAATTTGCAAGGTGTTTGATTTTTAATGCTATAAGTAATGAAAACAGACAAAGAATACCCAGCAACTCATTCAATGTCAACTGCGTGGTATATGGTTGACGAAGATGGTAATGTTGGAATTATGGATTTCAACGAAAATGGACCTGTGCCTCGATTGGCGGACCCACAAATATGTATTGAAGATTTAGTATATGGTTACGAAGCAGACTACAAAAACAAAATATTTTGGCCAATTGCTTTAACTGACGACCAAATAGATGACATAATGGAAAAGCCTCATAGTCCTGAGGATGAGGATGATTGGGGATTCAATACCATTATTCAGATTGACATAAAAAAAGAAGATGATTTTCTAAAATTGGCTGAAGACAAAAATTTTGAGATAGAATTTTGTATTTCAAAAAGAAGAGGATTGTATTCAATCGATGCCTTCGAATGCACGAAAAATAATGGTAAGCCGAAAGTGCACTCTGTTCTTAAACGTATGATTGACAATAAAATAATTATTAATATTTATAAGAAAAAGGATTTCGACCTGGATGATGATTGGAATAATGGTGTTATTATTCACACTAAAAAATTCACGTCTGCGCCATTTTTCATATTTCACCAACCTTATTGGGCAGAGGCTCTTCCTAAATGTATGAATGTTCCTAAAAATCCAGTTAAAATCAACCAATTATCACCCGACTTGCAAAGAACCGCTTTGAAAGTCCCAGTCAAATTCAGTGAAAATGGCTCTTTTCAAATTGCGGAATGGTATCCGAGTTACGCAAGCGAGAATACTAAAATTGTTGAAGGTTGTGAATATTCACTTCTTCCCTTGTCTGATGGCACAAATGCTTACATAAACACCAAGATTATTAAAGAACAATGCTTTATCAATTATTGTTCTCAAAGAGCCATATATGATTGTGATGATTGTACGAGGCATTGCTATTCAAGTCAGATTCATTATTATACCAACGAACCTACAGTTCTGTTTATAAAAAATGTACTAGATAAGCACATATATCCTATGTCATTTACAGACAAAATTGCTCGTTACGGAATTTGGGTGCCAATAATGCCTCGAATTCCGATAAAAATACCTATCGGACCTCACGTTTTGTCAAATAGTAAATATGAAGGCTATGTATCTGAAAGTGATATTAAAAAACATATTAATAGAGACATCCTAAAAGATTTGTTTCAAAAGAATTACAAATGGCTTGAAGACGTTGTTAAGCGGTTCAATCCATACGTTATAATCTTGGATAACAAAGAGAAAAACATACTTAAATCAGTTTTCCAAATTGAGAAAAATCAGATAATAATTGGCGGACAGGCATTTCCATTGTTTATGATGTCGAAGTTGGAAGAAAACCGTGCAGAAATAGAACGTTTGGCACAACAACCATATCGAGGAAAGGTGATTCCTTATATCATTTCTGTTAAAGAAATGAAACAATTAAAAAAGGCGGGAAAATGTTGCGAGTGCGAGTCATAATATTAGTATGATTGAACTTCTGTCTATCGACCTATCGAATTATTGCAGTAAGCAATGCTCTTTTTGCTATAATCATAGTACACGCAACGGCAACACAATTTGGAAACCGCAAGAAGTTATCGATTTTGCAACTGACAGCATAAAGAGCGGTGGTGTAAAGGCAATTTCGCTTGGCGGTGGCGAACCTTTTGAATATGAGGGCGTTTTTGATGTGATTGATGCGCTTTATCCGCAGTGTTATCTTTCGGTTACTTCAAACGGGTTGCCCTTGGAATATGATAATGTCTGGCATAATCTTGTCGAGCATAAGCCCGATAAGATTCACATAACTATACATAAGCCTGAAAATCGTTTGGAAGTTGAACGTGTCGAAGAACTAACCAAAAGGATTGAGAAAATAGGAATTAAGTCAGGCGTGAATCTTTTGGTCGGGAAGAACAATATTACCAATGCAGAAATCACATATCAACGATTACTCAAATATCTTGCGTCAGAGCAAATTATTCTTGTTCCACAACGTTTTTCAAACACACCAACGGCAAAAGAATTGTCGGCTGTGGCAGGTGGAAAACCATTTCAAAGTCCGTCGTGTTTGTTAAAATGTAATCGTCCGCTGAAATTCTGCTCTGTATCTTGGGATAAAAAAGTTAATTCTTGCAGTTTCGCGCCAGGAAAAATACCATTGGAAACATTGGATTTCAATGGTTTGCAAATGGCCTTAAACAAGGTTCGATGGCAAGAAAACTCGTGCTTGAATAATCTCTAAAAGCAATTTCATTCACGTTTTCTGCTTTATTCCCCCTTTTCCCAAGGATTGTTTTCCTGCCAATGGCGGAAATTGATATAGCCATTTTCGGGTTGGTCCCAGTTGCTGTTGCCGTCGTAGGATTTGAAAGTTTGATTTGTAAATCACTTAAATTCATTACATTATCTATTGCTTGGACAAAACATATAGTTGACTATATGATTTGTCCAATATCAAAAGTAAAACGTCAGGTGGCGGGCCATTGAGCGGTTGCTGCAACAAAAAATCCGCCCCTTTGCAGGGACGGATTAGCGTCGTTGGCGGAATTTCGATTTCTCTGCCTATTTTATTCTGACAATATTCAGCGAGTATGGCGGCACATCGAGTAGCACGCTGTCGCCGACGGGTGAGAGCAGTTGCTCGACGGGGTGAATGTTGGTGGGTGCGTCGAGAGTGTTCTCGTCGGTGCCGTCGCTTGCGGCCAGACGCACCACGCGGGCGCTCTGCGGTTTGAGATTCTTAAGGTTCAGACTGGCGGTTGTGGCCACATCGCTGGTGTTGGCCACCTTGACTATCAGTTCGCCTGTGGCCTCGTCAATGGTGGCGCTGCTGAATATGCCCTTCGTTTCATCGTGTTTCAGCACGGTGTCGAAGACCATCTCGCCGTCGAGCCAAGCCTTGACGCTGTCGCCAGCAACTTGCAGCGTAACGTCGTACCAGCGGCCTTGCTCTACGTGGCCGCGCTTGCCTGCGGTCAGCAGTTTGCCGCCGTTGCTAATCTGCTCAATGGCGTGCTGCGTGTTGGTCCACCCACCAAAATTTACCCAGCAGTAGTTTTTGTCATCGACATAATTGAATATGATAATGAATCCCTCGGCGCCCTCGTCCTTGCGAGCGCGGAATTTGCAGGTGTAATGGTCGCTGTCAATGATTTCCTTCTCAATGCAGAGCGTGGCATCCTTGCCGCCCGTCTGACGCACGGTGCCGCCATCTTTCTGCCAGTCGCCATAGACGAATTCAACATCTTTTGTGGTCTCAAACGTTGCGCGGGTGTTCCAAGTTCCGAATCCCACTCGGTTCTGCTTGGGTGTCAGCGGTTTAAGACTTTGCTTGTAAGGATTGCTCTGGCCGACTTTCACCACCTGTGTGCCCAGGTTGGCGGGCATCAGTTGCTGCACGTAGTAACTTGGCGTGCCCATAACTCGGCTGCTGCTGAAGCGTATCATATCGGGGCGCCAGCGGGCATCGTTCTCGTTGACGAAGATTGGCGCATACGAAGCCAGTTCCACAATGTCAGAGTTGTTTTCCATTCCCATCATATAGACGGCCTCGCCCAAGGCGGCGTTCATATTGCCGAGCACGCCATAGCCGTTTGTCACGGCATACTCGCCCACATAGATTTTCGGGCCGCGGCGGTCGTAGGCGTCATATTTGCTGAAAGCGGCGGCAAACCAGTCGGGTGAGCGGTAGTAGTGCTCGTCGAGCAGGTCAACGGGCAGTGTCGAGTTCCATTTCGGATTGTCGTCGCCCCAGGCCACCACGTTGCCAATGATTTTCATTTCGGGATATTTGGCCTTGACGGCTTTGTAGAACTGCTCATAGCGCTCGTAATAGTGGTCGCTCTGCTGGCTCTGGACTGGCTGGTTGTTCTCGTTGCCAACTTCAAGATATTCAATGCCGAAGGGCTCAGGGTGGCCGTTCTGGGCACGAATGGCGCCGTATTTCGACGTCACGGGGCCGTTGGCGTATTCGAGCGCATTCATACACTCGTCAATCCAAGGCTGGATACTGTCGAATGGTGTTTGTCCGCCGTGCCATATTCCCACGTTGACGACAAACAGCGGCTTTGCGCCAAGGTCTTCGGCCAGTTGCAGATATTCGTGATAGCCCAGTCCGTCGGTGGTGCGGTAGCCCCAGTTCACGTTCCAGTGCCCTTCGCGTTCCTCAATCGGACCAATGGTGCGTTCCCATCGGAAGGCGTTGTCGGGGCTGTCCTGACCCTCAACAAAGCATCCGCCAGGAAACCGCATAAACTTCGGGTGCATCTGCCACAGCATATTGGCCAGGTCGGGGCGCATACCGTTCTCGCGGTTCTTGAACGTGGGCGGAAACAGGCTCACCACATCAATCTGCACCACGCCCGAGCCGTCGAACACAAGGGCGAACTGCGCCTGCGAATCGTTGTCGCTCGCAGTGAACGTGGCCTCATATTTGGTCCAGCCTTTCGCCTTGGCGGGAAACCCAGCAATGGCGCTTTCGGCGTAAATCTGCGAGCCGTCCTTCGAGCAGAGCACGGCCTTCAGCGAGCCTTGGTATTTCAGCGTTTTTGCCCAAAACGACAGCCGATAACTGCGTCCCTGCACAGCGTTGATACCCCAGAATCCTTCATTCACAAGGCAGGCAGGGTTTTGCGCGCTAGCCTCGACGGTCAGTTGCAAGGCGTTGTGCTGCACGTTGTTGAGCAGCGGCGTTTTCTTGGTGTTCTGAATGAGTTGCGCCGTGATTCGCGACGTTGGTGCCGCCTTGGTTGTCCAGCCTTGCATATCGGCAGGCGCGCCATATTGCGGCCCGTCCTCAAACGAGCGGTTGCGTATCAGTTCGGCATACAGCCCGCCGTCGGCAGCGTGGTTGATATCTTCGTAGAAAATGCCGTAGAGCATCGGGCTCACCTTTGGCCCGCGCTGCTGAGCGTCGATATCGATAATTACTTGCGCTTGCGCGGATACGGCAATAGCGGCGCACCCAGCGGCAAGAAGAATGTTTTTGAGCGGCTGAGCCACCCTTAGTTTTCTGTTCATACTCAGTGGTTTATTGTGATTATGGTGTAAAAGTAAAAAATACTTTTAATATTCGGCTGTGTTTTGGGCAAAAAAGAGTCGCGCACATTGCAAAGTGCGTCCGAAAGAACACTCGGCAAGCCACGGGAACAAAAAAATCCGCCCCTTGTGCAGGGACGGATTATAAAGCCGCGCCGATTGTTCGGTGCGCTTATTTCAGTTTTTGGCCGTCGGCGAAGGCGTTGCCGACACTCTTTCCAAGTTCGATATATGTGTGGTGCACAGGGTCGAAGGTGATAATGCCCATTTTCTCGACGTCGGGTTTGCCGTCTGCGGCCAGGTACTTCTCGTCGCACAGAATGTTGACAATTTCGGCCACAAGGTTGCAGCCGCTTGCGTCTTTGCCAATCGTCTGCTTCACGCGGCACTCAAGCGTCATTGGGAACTCGCCGAACACAGGCGCGTTCACGTTGGGCGCTTTCGCGATAGTCCAGCCCGTTCGGGCCATTTTGTCGGGCGTGTTGCGGCCGCTCACAATGCCCACATAGTCGGCGGCAACCATTGTGGCCGCGGTGGCGAAAGTAACTGTAAACTCAGGATTAACGTCCAGATTGTCAGTGGTTTGGTGCGAGCCGAGCGAAATGGCGATTTCGTGCGCGTCCCATTGTCCGCCCCAAGCGGCGTTCATTGCGTTTGGCTTGCCGTTTTTGTCATAAGTGCCGATAATCAGCACAGGTTGTGGCAGCAGCCACGCGTTCGATTTAAAACTTTTCATTTCCGTAAAATTTGTTTGTCAATATAAAATATTCATTTTGTTATAGATACATATCCTTGAAAGTGTCAACCAGTTGCTACGCGTCGCGCTTTAGGTTCTTTTTGAGTTGCGCAATCATATCGTCGAGCGTTTGGAACAGTGCGGGCACGGTTTCGGGCGTCAGGCTTTTGCAGGCAATGGCGCCACCAACGGCAAAGGGCACGTCGGTCAGGGCGGTTTGCAGTTGCTGCCCCTTATCTGTCAGACTGACAATTATTTGCCGTGCGTCGTTCGTCCCTTTCGCACGGGTGACAATGCCTTGCTTCTCCATTCGCTGCACGAGCGGTGTCACGGTGTTGGTCTCAAGGCAGAGCCGTTTGGCAATGTCGTTGACAGGTTGCGCGTCGTTCTCCCACAAAACCAGCAGAACCAGATACTGCGGATAGGTGAGCCCGTGGGCCGAGAGCAGCGGATTGTAGGCCTGCGTGAGTAGCCGCGACGCGGTGTAGAGCCTGAAACACAATTGGTTATCGAGCCGAAACTCTTCTTTCATCACAGCAGGGTTTTAAGGTCGGCTTCAATCTCCTCGGGCGTTGTGGTGGGCGGGTAACGTTTCACGGTCTTGCCATTGCGGCTGATAACAAACTTGGTGAAGTTCCACAGAAT
>JAEEPS010000118.1 GCA_016284875.1 Salinivirgaceae bacterium
ACGAACAACTTTATTTAAATCAAAACTTGACATAACTGTAGGTATTTTGTTTACTTTCTTGGTGTTGGGTGTTAGGTGTTAGGCACTAGGCATTAGGCATTGGAAAATTACGAATTATGAATTATGAATTACGAATCATTAAACTTTACACTTTACACTTTACACTTTACTCATTACTCATTACTCATTACTCAAATTTGTCTGTAGTCTGTAGTCCATTTTAAACCTGTTAAACTTTAAACATTAAATCTGTGAAAATCTGTTCAATCTGTGTCATCTGTGTTCTAATATCAACCATTCACCGCCTTCAGCCTCACCGTCACCGCATTCTTGTGTCCGTCGAGCATTTCGGCGGCGGCCATTGTCTCAATCACGGGTCCCAAATGTCGGATTCCGTCGGCTGTAAGTTGTTGAAATGTAATCTTTTTCATAAAACTGTCGATATTCACGCCGCTGTAGGCACGGGCATAGCCGTTGGTGGGCAGCGTGTGGTTGGTGCCCGACGCATAGTCGCCCGCACTCTCGCACGAGTAGTAGCCCATAAACACCGAGCCCGCCTGACGCACGCGCTGTGCCCACTCGTCGGGATTGCTCACCGACAGAATAAGGTGCTCGGGGGCGTATGCGTTCACAAAATCCATTGCCGTGTCAATATCGTTGAAGCAGACAAACCGCGAGTTGGCCAGCGCCTTCTGCGCGAACTCACGGCGCGGCAGTTCGTCGAGTTGGCGCTGCGTCTCCTGCCAAACGTCCTCAATCTTGTGCTGCGAGAGCGACACCAGAACCACCTGACTGTCAGGGCCGTGCTCGGCTTGCGAGAGCAGGTCGGCGGCAGCGAACTGCACAGGCGTTTGGTCGTCGACCACCACCAGCACCTCCGACGGGCCAGCAGGCATATCAATAGCCACGCCCATTGACGAAACGAGTTGCTTGGCGCACGTAACATATTGGTTTCCAGGGCCAAAAATCTTATCAACCTGCGGAATGGTCTCCGTGCCGAACGCCATAGCCGCAATGGCCTGCGAACCGCCCACCTTGAACACCCGCCGAACGCCCGTCAGCCTTGCGGCGAACAGAATGGCGGGGTTGATTTTGCCCTCCTTGTTGGGCGGTGTGCAGAGCACCACCTCGCCGCAGCCAGCAATCTGCGCGGGAATGGCCAGCATAAGAACCGTTGAGAAGAGTGGGGCCGAACCGCCAGGAACATAAAGCCCGATGCGGTTTATCGGCGTTGCCTTCTGCCAGCAGCGCACCCCTTCGGCGGTCTCCACTTCAACCTGCTTGGGCATTTGCGCCTGATGGAATTTGGCAATGTTATCTTTCGCCGTGCGGATGGCATTTTTCAGATTATCAGACAGTTTGGCCTCGGCCTCGTTGAATTCCTGCTCACTTGCGAGCCAAGTTTCGGGCACCACCTTGTCGAATTTCAGCGTCAGTTCGCGCAAAGCCTCGTCGCCGCGCTCGCGCACCTGCGTCAGCACGTCGTTCACCATTGGCGCCAGGCTCTGACGGTCAATCAGCGGCCGCGCCACAATATCCTTCCAGGCAATTCTTTCGGGGTTGATTATAATGTTCATTTTGTGAGTTTTATGTTTTCGAAGTTTAAAGTTGAAACGCTTCGCTGTTGAACAAGTTTAAACGCTTTCGCTGTTTAAAACCCTTTAAACTTGTTCAACCTGTTAAACCCGTTCAACCATTAGTAAATCATTTTCTCAATCGGCATTACCAGAATGCCTTCAGCGCCAAGGTTTTTCAGTTTGCCGATGATTTCCCAGAAGTGTTTCTCCTCAATCACCGAAGCCATTGACGACCAGCCGTCGGTCTCCAGTTTGGTGATGGTGGGGGCCTTCATACCAGGCAGCAGTTCGCTTGCGGCGGCAATCTTGTCGTTCGGGATGTTCAGCACGATGTATTTCTTGCCTTCGGCGTTCTTGTACGAGTCGAAGCGGAACAGCAGTTCGTTCAGAATCTCGCGTTTGTCGGCCGTAAGTTTCTTATTTCCAATCAGAATGGCTTCCGATTTCATAATCACTTCCACTTCCTTCAGATTGTTGCTCACCAGCGTGCTTCCCGAACTAACAATGTCGAAAATGCTGTCGGCCAAGCCGATACCAGGCGCAATCTCAACCGAGCCAGTAATCACGTGTATTTCGGCCTTGATGCCGTTTTGGTCAAGGAAACGTTTCAGGATTCCAGGGTACGAAGTGGCAATCTTCTTGCCGTTGAACCATTCAAGTCCCTTGTAGTCAATCTCTTTAGGGATGGCCAGCGACAGACGGCACTTGCTGAAGTCCAAGCGCTTGATAATCTCCGCGTCTTCCTGACGCTCTTCATACTCGTTCTCGCCAACAATGCCCACGTCGGCAATGCCGCTAGCCACGGCCTGCGGAATGTCGTCGTCGCGCAGATAAAGAATCTCAACGGGGAAGTTCTTTGCGGGCACCAGCAGGGTGCGCTTTCCCGATTCCACCTTAATGCTCGACTCCGCAAGCATTGTCATTGTCTCGTCAAACAATCGGCCTTTGGCCTGTACTGCAATTCGTAACATATTATTTATCATTTAATTAAATATTCAAAACACTGTTTTCAAAGCCCCTAAACAAGAAAGGCTCGCATTGCTGCAAGCCTTTTGTATAATTTACATAGAACCAACCAGTCAATGCTCTGTTAGATTAACCAAAGTAATGATGGTGGTGATGATGCTGTAACATTTCGTCCTAATTTTTTGTGCCACAAAGGTAAGTGCAGATTTTTAATACGCAATAGCATATTGAAAAAAAACAAAAAAGTACTTCCAGGGCGAAAATAGGCACACAACCAATCGTTTTTATTCCTATTTTTCAAGGTTGTTCCCGAAACACTTTTGTTATGGACAAGATTAACGACCATAGGGCTTTTGAATTGTTTTTCAAGAACAGCAACGACTTGTTGCTTATTATGGATTCTGACTGCCATATCTTGAAAATCAACCCTACGTGTGTGAAAATATTTGGTTATCAGCCCGAAGAACTTGTCGGGCGGCACATTATGGAGCTTGTGCATTCTGATGATACTGAGCGCGCCGAAATACAGATTAAGAATCTTTTCAAGACTGAAGGCGTCAATTTTCCGTTCAAAAACAAGGCTTTGCACAAAGATGGCAGCACGCGGTGGCTCAGCTGGTCGTCGTGCGTTCTGGGCGGCATTTTATATGCCACAGGCGTTGATGTGACAAGGCGGGAGGAGAGTCTGCGCAACATTGAGTACATCCGCCGCCGTTATATGAAACGCAACGATTCAGGCATCGGTCTTTGGGAAGTCAATCTCGAAACCCGTGAATTCATGGGCGATGAGCATGTTTATGAGATGTTCGGTTTGCCTTATCAAGGCAGCCAGACACTGCGCAACCTTGAGTTTGTGCTCACGCCAGAGGGCCGCGAGGTTGTTGTTTCGCACCTTAATAAGGTTATCAACTCCAACATCTTCGAGAATTTCGATTGCGAGATTATCCGCCAGACCGACAAGCAGAAACGCACCCTCAGCGTGACGGGAAACTTCATCTTCGACGAGGATTTCAACGTCAAGTCGTTTTTCGGTACCATGCAGGATATCACTGAGCAGAAGGAAATTAAGCGCCAGTACGACGAACTCTCGAAACTGCAGCACACCATTCTCGACGCCATCGACTGCGGCGTGCTGTTGGTCAGCAAAGGGCGCGTACAATGGTTCAACAAGAAGGAGGCTTTCGGCTATACTGAGGACGATATGCGCCAGCAGCGCTACGAGTTCGAGGATGTGTTCAAAGACCCAGGAATGGTTGCAAAACTGCGTGGCGAAGGCTACAATCTGATGCGCATAGGAGTGACGTATTCAACTGAATTCGAGGTGTATCGGAAAGACCGCACGCTTGCGTGGATTCACGTCACGGGCAAAATGCTGTCCGACGAAAGCGTTGTCTGGACAATCACCGACATCACCGCGCAGAAGCAGGCGTCGCTGTCAATCGCCAAAAGCCACGCCCTGCTCAAAGACACGCAGAAGGCCGCCCACATTGGCTGCTGGGAGACAGTTGGCAATGGCAGGTCGGTCAAACTGGATGATGCCGCCTGTCGGATTTTCGACATTAAACGGAGCAGCCACACCATGCCCGTCAGCAGCCTGTTGCGCTTCTTCGACAAGAAAGGCCGCGACAGCCTGCGGGCAAGCATCAAATCGAACAATCAGAGCGATACGTTCATTAGTTTCAGTTGCCATACCACTCAGGAGGGCAACACGCGGCACATTTTTGTCACGGGCGACATTCTGAAATGGGAGACAGAGGCGGGGCGTATTGTGGGTATTGTTCAGGACATTACGCGCCAGGAGCAGTTGGAACTCGAGTTGGAGGAGAAGCGCACCCGCATCGACGCCATCTACGCCACCTCACCAACAGCCATTGGCCTGATTCACGGCTACGACATTTTCGATTGCAACAAGGAGTTCTACAGAATTACGGGCTATCAGGCCGATGAGTTGAAAGACAGAGGTCTGTTGCGGCTGATGTCGCCGAGCGAAATCGACAGGCTGAACCGCAAGGGCTTGCAGTCGAACGACAATGTGACGGTTCACTCCTTCGAGACCGTTTTCCTGCGCAAGACAGGGCGGAAAGTTAACGTACTGCTGAATTTCTCAGTCTTTGGTCAGTCCGACGGCACTCCGCGAAGCAGCATCATATCAGTCACTGACATTACCGCACTGAAAATTGCGCAACAAACTAATTATCAGTTGATTGAGTCAATCAACCAGTCGCAGAACGAATTCATCATCTACGACAGCAACTGGATTGCCGTCTATGCCAACGACAAGGTTTTCATGGCTCACAACTTGACTTCCGACGATATTATCGGCCGTCGAATCCGAGAATTTGATTTAGATAACAAGCAACAAAGTCTTTTGTATCAGAAACTTATGGAAACGGGCAGTGTGAATGGCGAGTTCCAGGTGCGAAACGGCAATTTGGTAATATGGTATTCGGTCCGCATATCGCCCATCTACGACAAGAACAAGCATATTAGTGGCTATGTGTCAGTGAAAGAGGATATTACAGCCCGCAAGAGCATTGAGATGGAACTGATGAAGGCTTTGAGCAAGGCCGAGCAGTCAGACAAGATGAAGGAGATGCTGCTGCAGAACCTTTCGCATGAAGTGCGGACACCGCTCAACGCCATATCGGGCTTTGCCGAAATCATCAACGAGAGCGTCGGCTTGCCTGAGGACACGCTGAAATCATACACCAATATTATAAGCAACAGTTGCAACCAACTCATGGGCATTGTGTCCGACATGCTTGTGATGTCCGACATTCAGTTGGGGCAGGTGTCGGTGGCAACAAGCCGCATTGTCCCTCACGAGATGCTCAGGCGGCTGCACGGCATATTCCTGCCCCAGGCGCAGGCCAAGGGCATCAGCCTCCGATACGCCGAACCAGTGGATATTGACCTTGCCATCTATACCGACGAGACCAAACTTGTGCAAATAATATCGAATCTGCTCACAAACGCCATGAAATTCACCGATAAGGGAGGAGTGAAGATCGGCTATACGCTGCTCGACAAGCAGATTGAATTCTATGTTGAAGACACTGGCATCGGCATTTCCGACGAGGATAAGCGCCGTATTTTCGATCGTTTCTTCCAAGTCACCTCCAACAAGGCCAGCAGTCACGGCACAGGACTCGGACTTGCCATCTCGCAATCGTTCGCCAAGATGCTTCATGGCCAACTAACCGTGGAGTCGGAACTCGGAAAAGGAACGACATTCCGTTTGACCATACCTGTAAAGATTTGATAAATAGTGGTTTGCGTTTTTAATTAAAGTTTTTTTCAATAGGTGCTGTTTTCTACTTGCAAAATTTAAAAAATGTTTACTTTTGCACCGCTCAAAAGCCTAAGTGGCGGAATTGGTAGACGCGCTAGTTTCAGGGACTAGTGTTAGCAATAACGTGCAGGTTCGAGTCCTGTCTTAGGCACCACAAAGTTCTTTAATCGTTTGCCCAGATGGTGAAATTGGTAGACACGCTACTTTGAGGGGGTAGTGGCCGTTTTGGCTGTGCAAGTTCGAGTCTTGTTCTGGGCACCCTGAAGCCTTTGCAATTGCAGAGGCTTTTTTTGTGCCCGATTCGAACGTTTTGGGCGCATAATTGATAATTTGTCGAGGTTTTTGCGCAGATGTCACTGAGGCATGTAAAAAACGGCCTCCGATGGGGAGTCGGAAGCCGTTTCTGATTGTGGCGGACGGGGAGTCCGCATAGCAACTAAAAAACTATTATGAAGAAACAATGTCTTTATCAGACGATGCAAATGTAGGCCAGCAAACGGCTCGCGTGGGTTAAGACGCTGTTAAAAAGAGTTAATGAAAAGTTAAACAGCGCAGAAAGTGGCAATGGAACGTTAAATTTGCATCGCCGGTTCCGAAAAAATCGGCTTTTGACTAATTTTGACAAAAATTCTAAAGCAGTGAAACGACAACGTTTTTCGGGCATTCTGGCGCTGATGATAATATCGCTTTTCGGCATCATTGCCGTGCAGATTTTCTGGGTGCGCAAGGCCATCTCGGTGCGCGACGAGCAGTTTGCGCAGCACGTCAACTTCGCCTTGCAGAACGCGGCTTTTCGCATTGAGCGCAATCAGAATGCATTTTTCATATCGAACTTTATGTCGGGAATGGCCGGCAAGGCACGCAACCGGCAGGAGGAGTCGCTCATTATGACGTTGAGCGATTTCGGCAACCGCAGCAAGGAGCACGTCATCGACCATTCGAAGATGAAAAAGGAACGCAAGGGCAATACCGAAACGGTTAGTTATCAGATTGATACTGTTATCGATGGCGGAAATGTGTCGTTTCAAGCCTATACTTCGGTAACGCAGCCCGACAGTGATGCCGAAGGCGGAATGGAGCGTCAATTCAATAACTTAATGGAGCAGATGCTCTTCGAGTTCAATATCAAAGACCGCCCAATCAGCGAGCGCGTCGATTTCACAACCATTAAGCCCACGCTGGCCTTCGAGTTCCGCAACGCGGGCATCGACCTTCCGTTTGAGTTCGCCGTCACCGACAGCAAAGGCGTGCCTTACGAGAATCTGAAATCGAAGGGCTATAAAAATCAGAAACGCACCTTCAAGACAAGTCTGTTCCCGAACGATTTCGCACAGCACGACGAGAAACTTTCGGTCTATTTTCCCGACCGCCGCAACGTTATTTACAGTTCGGTGATGCTGCCAATATGGGGCTCGGTTTTGTTCACAACTATCATATTGATAACATTTTGGGTGACAATCCGCACAATGGTCGACCAAAAACGCACGTCGGAGGTGAAGACCGATTTTGTGAACAATATGACGCACGAGTTTAAGACGCCGCTGGCCACAATTCAGTTGGCTGCCGATTCAATCACGTCGCCGTCGGTGATTGGTGACCCCGAGAAAATTCAGCGTTTCACAAGCATTATCAAGGAGGAGAACCGCCGAATGAACCGTCAGGTGGAGACGGTGCTGCAAATGTCGATGCTCGACAAGAAAGACTTCAATCTGAACCTGCAACCAACTCACGTTCAGCCGTTTATTGAGAAGGCGGTGAGCAATATCAGCCTTCAGGTGGAGCACCGCGGCGGCACAATCAAACTTGTCAACAATGCCAAAAACGATTTTGCCCGCGTTGACCAATCGCACTTTATCAATGTGATTTACAATCTTTTGGATAATGCTAACAAATACTCAATCGATACGCCGCCCGACATAACAGTCACCACCCGCAACATCGGCACCGACCTACTTATCTCGGTGAGCGACAAGGGAATAGGTATGGACAAGGAGACGCAGGAGAAAGTGTTCGAGAAGTTCTACCGCCACCCGACGGGTAACGTGCACACTGTCAAAGGGTTCGGGCTCGGATTGAGTTACGTGAAGGCCATTGTGCTCTCGTGCAAGGGCGAAATCAAAGTGTCGAGTCAGAAAGGCGAGGGGAGCACCTTCGAAATCTGGCTGCCGACAATCGATGAAAACGTTGAATCATAAATACTTATAGATATGTCAAAGCAACAGATTCTTTTGGTTGAGGACGATGTGAATTTCGGCTCGGTGCTGCGTTCGTTCCTGGAAATGAACGATTTGGACGTTACGCTTGTCGATGATGGCTTGAACGCGGTGTCCACCTTCAAGGCAGGGCAGTTCGACCTTTGCATTTTGGATGTGATGCTGCCCCACGTCGACGGCTTCACCATTGGTGCCGAAATCAAGCAGTTGAAACCTGCCATACCGATTATCTATCTGACAGCCAAGAATATGAAGGAAGATATGATTAAAGGCTACAAGATCGGTGCCGACGATTATATCACCAAACCATTTGATTCTGAACTGCTTATCTATAAGATAAAAGCCATTCTGAAGCGCACGCCTGCAAGCCCGCAGCCCGATAATTCCGTCGAGGAACTGACGATTGGCCGCTATGTGTTCAACGTGAAAAACCGCACACTGACGTTCGAAGACGGCTCGCAAACCAAACTCTCGCCCAAGGAAGCGGAACTGCTATGCTTTCTGAATCAGAACGTCAACAACGTTGTTGACCGCAATCTGACGCTCGAGAAAATCTGGGGCGAGACGGGCTATTTCACCGCCCGCAGTATGGA
>JAEEPS010000026.1 GCA_016284875.1 Salinivirgaceae bacterium
AGCCAACAGATGAGTGACGTTGACCATTGTACTCAAAGTTCATGTTTTTACCTTTGATGGTAACCACAACAGTTTGGTTGTAGTCTTCCGACATGGCGGCTGCTGTAATCACTGAAAGAACTGCCGCAAAAAAGAGCCCGATAAAAAATTTTCTTCTCATAGTTTTATAGTTTTAAAAATTAATGATTCGTTTCTGTTGTTTTTTTTGTTCTTGTTTACGATTCCAAATGTCGGTACGGCAATTACAATATACAATAGCTGAAAAACGAACGGCGGGTTTGGCTTAACGAACGGTAGTGTTTCACAAACGAACGGCGGGTTTGACTTAACAAACGGCGAACAAAAAGGAGGTAAATTGGTCCAAAATCGGCTATTTTTTGATTGATTTTTGGGCTAAAAACGCGGATTTTTCACTTAGAACCAATAAAAATTGAAAAACAAGTAGTCCGAATGACCATTTGAAAATGCAAAAAAACAGGATGTTGAGGTGTTATTTTTGCGATAGGGCATCACTCCTTCATTTGGCAATTCTCGCATCCGCACTGGCAGTCCTTGCCACATCCACATCCGCAGTCGTTGCCGCGGCCGGTAATACGGTCGTAGAGCCGTTTGGCGAAGAAAATGACCGCCGCCGCAATCAGGATCCAGACTATGATGGTTTGAAGCATTTTTTTTCTGGTGTTAGGTATTGGGTGTTAGTGAATAATGAATTACGAATCCTTACACTTTACTCTTTACACATTAATCATTACTCAATTCTTGTCCGATGTCTGTAGTCATAATAAGCGTCAAATCCTAATTCCTACATTCTAAATTCTAAATAATCATGCTTCCAATCTGGAACACCGCAAACGCCATAAGCCACGCGAGTGCTGTGGTGTAGCAGCCTGTCAGGATCGCCCATTTGCGGCCGCCTTCCTTTTTGATGGCGGTGATGGCCGCAATGCACGGCATATAGATGAGCACAAAAATCATCATGCTGAAGGCCACAAGCGGGTTGAATACCTTTTCGCCCTTGTGCGGTCCGCTTTTGTAGGTTTGCTGTTGCAGTTTGGTTTGCAGGGCGGCGGTGTCATCATCGCTGTCGCCTGCTTGGTATAGAACACCCATTGTGCTCACAACCACTTCTTTAGCAGCCAATCCAGTCAGCAGGCAGACACCGATTTTCCAGTCGAAACCCAGCGGGCGGATGACAGGCTCAATGAAGTGCCCCAACTGTCCGATGTATGATTTCTCGAGATGTTCAGACTCTTTTTCATATTCGAGTTGCTCAATGCTGACGGCTTTTTGGTCGTCGGTCAGCGTGGTGTCTTCTGCCACAAGGGCGATGGCCATGTTGTATGGCGTTGAATAGTGCACTTTCTGCGGGAAGTGCCCAAGCGCCCAGATGATTATCGACGCAAACAGAATCACCGTTCCCATCTTTTTTAGATATTGTGCGCTCTTATCCCACATGTGTACCAATGTGTTACGCAGTGTGGGGATGCGGTAGGGCGGCAGTTCCATCACAAACGGGGCTTCGCTGTGTTTGAAGAACAAGCGTTTGAAAACAATGGCTGAAATTATCGCCAAAGCGATGCCTATCAGATAGATTGATAGCAATATAAGCGCCTGATGCGTGCTGAAGAACGCCGAAATAAGCAATATGAAAACAGGAAGCCGCGCACTGCACGACATAAACGGCACAATGAGCATTGTGAGCAGGCGGTCCTTTTGGTTTTCGAGTGTTCGAGTGGCCATAATGGCTGGCACGTTGCAGCCGAAGCCCATCACAAGTGGAATGAACGACTTGCCGTGAAGGCCGATTTTATGCATCGCCACATCCATTATGAACGCTGCGCGGGCCATATAGCCGGTGTCTTCCATGATGGATATGAAAAAGAACAAAATCAGTATGTTAGGCAGGAAAACAATGACTCCGCCAACACCACTGATAATGCCATCGATGAGCATATCGTGCAGCAGTCCTTCGGGAATCAGTCCCGACAGGAAGTCGCCAAGCCAGTCCACACCGGCTTCAATCCAATCCATCGGGTATTGGCCCAAAACGAACGTGGCTTCAAACATCAGCCACATAAAGAAGATGAATGCGGGGATCCCCAACCATTTGTGTGTCAATATTTTGTCAATACGATAGCCTTTGCCATTGTCAGGTTGCTGCGATGGTTGGAAGGTCTCTTTCAATGCGCCACGGATGAAACCATAACGAGCGTCGGCAAGCACCGTCTCGGCCTGATTGCCATACTCGCGCTCAAGTTCGGCCCGTTCCTTGTCGGCCCACTCAATGATGTGGTTGGCATCGGGGTGTGCGGCAATGTTCTTGATAAAAATCTTGTCGCCCTCAAGCAGTTTGATGGCGGCAAAGCGCGGAAAATATTTCTCGTTAAGTAGTTGATGCTGTTCAATTTCCGACTTCACCACACCGATGGCCTTCTCAATGTTGCTGCCGTAATTAACCTGAATCTGGCGGGCATCGGTGTCGCGTTCTTCGAACACTTCTATAATCCTGTCGAACAGTTGGTTAAGTCCAGCACCGTCGCGGCCGTTGGTTGGCACAAACGGAATGCCGAGCATCTTGCCAAGCATATCGTAGTCGAGCACATCGCCCTTGAGTTTCAGTTCGTCGAACATATTCAGCGCCACTACCATCTTGATATTCATCGCGATAAGTTGCGTGGTCAGGTATAGGTTGCGCTCAAGGTTCGATGCGTCGATGACGTTCAGAATGATGTCGGGATTCTCCTCGAAAATGTGCTTGCGGACGTAGAGTTCTTCCGGCGTATATTCTGATATTGAGTAAGTTCCGGGCAGGTCGGTGATGTTGATGGTGTAGCCTTTGTGTGTGACGCTGGCCATTTTGGTGTCAACAGTCACGCCGCTGTAGTTGCCCACCTTCTCGTGGCGGCCTGTGGCGTGGTTGAAGAGCGATGTTTTGCCGCAGTTGGGGTTGCCCACAAGGGCGATGTTGATGGTATGGCTCATCTGCGTTGCGCGGTTGCGGAACGGCTCCGAAATCAGCGCATCCTTATCGAAATTTTCGCCTTGATTGGTCGTTGCGTTAGGGTCGGTAACAACTTCAATCAGTTCGGCCTCACTCCGCCGCAGCGACACGTGGTAGCCAAGCAGTTCGTATTCAATCGGGTCTTTCAGCGGCGCGTATTTTATCAGCCTGATGCTGGTGCCCGAGACAAAGCCCATTTCGGTAATCCGTTTGCGGAAAGCGCCGTGCCCCAGCACTTTGGTGATGATGGCCGGCTTGCTGTCTGTCAGTTCCGACAGTCTTTTTTTGTTGAAAATCGCTTCCTCCATACCATTCTCCATTTCGGCCGCAAATGTATTTTAAATATGTGTCGGAAGGCTGCTAAAAATGCTATTATAAATAGTGATTTTTGATAGGAGTTTTAGTCATAAATGGTGATGTTTGGGCAAATTTGCCCCAGTTTTGGCATTTTGCTTATTTTTGAAAAAAAACTGATGACGAAAATTGGCCTTATATCTGATACTCATTCGCATTTCGACGATGCGATGCGTGAGTTTTTGCAGCCAGTGAGCCAGATTTGGCATGCGGGCGATGTTGGCAGTGCCGCGTTGCTTGAAGATTTTCAGGCATTTAAGCCCACAACGGCTGTTTATGGCAACATTGATGGCTATGAGGTCCGCTTGATGGTGCCAGAAGTTCAAATATTTCAGGTTGAGCAGGTTAAGATTGTGATGATGCACATTGGCGGTTATCCTGGCCGTTACGAACCCAAGGCGCGGCAACTGTTGATGACGGAGCGTCCGCAGATATTCGTATGCGGACATTCGCACATACTTAAAGTGATGTACGACAAGCAGTTCAATTGTCTGCACATGAATCCTGGCGCCGCTGGTGTTTCTGGATTCAACCCCAAGCGCACAATGCTGCGATTCGATATCGACGGTACGCAGATTACCAATCTTGAGGTTTGGGAAAAAGACAAAAACCGCCGCATCGCCGACTATGGCGGTATGATGTAAATGCTTAAACTGTCGTGCGTTAGGCTATTTGTCCTTCCGCCGTGAAGCCTTTTTACCTTTCGGTTGCTTGAGCACTTTTTTTCGCGATTTCATGCCCGCACCCGAATCGTTGTGCCTGTCGTGATGGCGGTCTTTTCTGCCACCGCGCCTTTTGGAGCCTTCATCGGGATAGATGCCATAGTTCTGCAGATTGTCGAAATCGTTGCGGCCTTTGCGCTGTTTGCGGTTCTCGTTGAAGAAATCAAAGTTGAAATCGTCCTCATCGAATTTCTTACCGCTGAACTTTATTTTGTCAATCTTGATTTTGCGGTCGTCTTTTCTGCTGTCTTTCTGATAGTTATCGCTGTCGGCACTTTTTTTCTTCTTTTTGCGGACAGGTTCATCGAAAGGCGCTTTGTTGTCGGCGAGGCCAAGTTCCACAGGCTCGTTATCGTAAGTGACTGTTTTGAATGCTTCTGTTACTTTTTCAACAGCAGAGTTTTCAATCTCGAAGAACGAGAAATTCCGCTGCAAGTCGATGCGGCCGATGTCGATGCTCTTGTCGCGTGTGGCGTCGTTAATCATGCCTAAAAGCCGAGGCACCGACAGCCCGCGCTTCGTGCCAACGTTGATGTGGAACCGCGTGTAGTCGTCGGCGTTGCGCTGCTGCTTACGTTCCTTGCGCTCTTTGCGTTCTTTTCGGCCTTCGCGCTCCTCGCCATCGTTTCGGCCTTTGCCTTGCGACGGCTCAACGTTCAGGTCTTGCGCATCTTTGTAATAGTCTATAAATCTGTTGAATTCGAGCGAAACAAAACGTTTGATGAGTTCGTCCTTGTCGAGCCAAGACAGTTTTTTGATGGCCATTGGCAGATAGGCTGCAATCTCTTCCTCGTTCACCTCCACGCGTTCCAACTTGTCGAGAACCGAATAGAGGCGCTTTTCGCAAATCTCGGCTCCGTTCGGCACTTTTTTCGCCTCAAAAGGCTTTCCCACAAGTTTTTCCAGATTCTTAATCTTGCGAGTCTCGCGTGAATGGATGATGGTCATTGCCACGCCTGTTTTTCCTGCACGGCCCGTGCGTCCGCTGCGGTGGATATACACCTCGGGGTCGTCAGGCAGGTTGTAGTTGATGACGTGCGTCAGGTCGTTCACGTCGAGGCCGCGGGCGGCCACATCGGTAGCAATGAGCAGTTGCAGCGATTTGTTGCGGAAGCGGTTCATCACCGAGTCGCGCTGCGGTTGCGACAGGTCGCCGTGGAGCGCGTCGGCGTTGTAGCCGTCCTGAATCAGTTTGTCGGCCACCTCTTTGGTCTCGGAGCGGGTGCGGCAGAAGACAATTCCGTAGATGTTCGGGTTGATGTCGGCAAGGCGTTTGAGAGCCAGATAGCGGTCGGCGGCCTTCACCATATAATATTCGTGGCGGACATTCTCGGCGCCCGAGTTCCGCTTTCCGACGGCAATCTCCTCGGCGTTGTGCATATAGTTCATGGCAATTTTGCGCACGCCGTCGGGCATGGTGGCCGAGAAGAGCAGTGTCTGCTTTTCGGCGGGGGTGGTGCTTAGAATGTTGTCGAGGTCCTCCTGAAAGCCCATGTTGAGCATCTCATCGGCCTCATCGAGTACCAACTGCTTGATATGATTGATTTTAAGAGCGCCTCGGTTGATGGTGTCGAGCACGCGGCCTGGCGTTCCGACAACAATCTGCGGCCCGCTTTTCAGTTCTTTTATCTGCGGAGTGATGTTGGCGCCACCATAAACGGCTGTTATTCTGATGTTTTCGATGTATTTGGCGTATTTGCCCAAATCGTTGGCAATTTGCAGACACAATTCGCGGGTGGGGCAGAGGACAAGACATTGAACTTCACGATTTTCAGTGTCAATATTCTGAAGGATTGGCAGACCGAATCCAGCCGTTTTGCCTGTGCCAGTTTGCGCTAAGGCCACAATGTCGGTGTCCGACGTCATGATTGCTGGTATTGTACGTTCCTGAATGGGGGTAGGGGTCTCGAATCCCAATTCTTCTATTGCCTTGATAATGTTGTCGTTTAGGCCGAAATCTGTGAAGTTGCTCATCTGAAAAATTTTAAGCCGCAAAAGTAATTAAAATCAGTCTAAAACAATTGTTTGCAGAATTAATTATCAGACGTTTTTTTGCCCAGATTGAATTGCAGGACCAAGTTTTTGCAATTGACTTTATGTACGGCACATTTTTTGTTTTTAAAATCGCATTTTGGGAATTCGTGCAAGAGGTCGCAGGAGTTCTGGCTCGCTAGTATGAGTGTTGATAATCAGTGTGTTGTAATGACTGCTCGGGCGTAGGTTTTTGATGTTGAACTAAAAAGGAGAAATAGTAACTCCGAGCGTTTTTTTGGATGATAGATTATTCGAACCAAGAGAAGCCAGCCATAATAACCAAAGGCTACACCTACACTTTTTTTGAGGTTGAGATGCGTGTGCAGCAGTACGCCAAGATGTTTCGCAACATTGAGGGCGACAAGATTGCAATTTATTCAGAAAACCGTCCAGAATGGATTTTCGCGTTCTACGCAGGCTGGCTCAACGGCAAGATTGTGGTGCCGATTGACCACACAGCCTCGATTGACGACCTTGCCTATATGCTCAACGACAGCCGCCCTTCGGTGGTGTTCTACAGCAGCCCGAGTTGCTCAATGGTGATTGACGTCAGCCAGCAACTCAAATATTTCCCAAAATTCGTCTGCTTTGACAATTTGGATTTGTGCGAAATCTCTAAAGATGAATATGTTACGCGCGATTATCCCGACGATAAAACAGCCATAATCGTTTACACCTCGGGAACCACGGGCAGCCCCAAAGGCGTGATGCTCTCGTTTGCCAATCTGCGTGCCAACTGCATTGAGGTTAGCGGCAATGTGGATATTTACCGTCCCGATCGTAGAGTGCTGATTCTGTTGCCGTTGCATCATGTTTTGCCGCTGATGGGCTCCGTTATAATGCCGCTGTCGATTGGCGCAACGGTGGTCATGTCGCCATCGATGCAGAGTGCCGATTTGATGGAGACACTGGCCAAAAATGAAGTGGCCATAATCATCGGTGTTCCAAGGCTTTACGAGATGATTCACAAAGCCGTCTTGGCCAAAATACAGCAAAAGGCAGTTGGACGCATTCTTTATAAATTGCTGTCAATCAGACCAAACAAGAAACTTGGGCGTGTGGTGTTCAAAAAGGTTCACCAAACGTTCGGCGGTCACATCGATATTATGGTTTGCGGTGGTGCATCGCTCCCGATTGAAACGGGGATGTTCTATAAAACATTGGGATTCACCGTTTTGGAAGGCTACGGCATGAGCGAGGCTTCGCCAATGATAACCTTCAACCGCCCAGGCCGCGAGCGTGTTGGTACACCAGGCCAAAGGCTTGAAAGTGTGCAAATTGAGATTGTCGATGGCGAAATTCTGGCCAAAGGTCCGAACATCATGCAGGGCTATTACAACCGTCCGAAGGAGACCGAGCAGATTCTTGAAGGCGGTTGGCTCCACACTGGCGATTTGGGCTATCTCGACAACGATGGCTATCTGCACATCACAGGCCGCAAGAAGGAGATTATTGTGCTGTCGAACGGCAAGAACATCAATCCCGTCGAACTTGAGGAAAACATCATGGCAGCATCGCTGATAGTGAAGGAAGTTGCTGTAACAGAGTATAATGGAGTGTTGCACGCACTTGTGGGCATCGATTATAACGAGGTTCATAATCTGGAGATTGACGATGTGAAAAACTATCTGAAAGAGACGTTTTTTCCCGAGTTCAACGCCCGCCAGTCGGCCTACAAGCGCGTGATGCAGTTCACGGTGATTGACGAGCCTCTACCGCGCACCAATCTGGGCAAAATCCAGCGCTTCAAACTTCAAGACATGATTAAGTCGGACACCAAAAAGCCTGTAACACAGCCCGAACCGACGTTTGAAGAGTATGTGGCAATCAAGAGATTCATTGAGGAGCAGACCAATTTTCAAGTGTCTGCCAATCAGCATATTGAATACGACATTGCACTCGATTCGCTTGGCAAGGTGGGATTGATAGAGTTTATTCTGCAATCGTACGGCGTCACCCTCACCGACTCGGAACTGGTGGCTTTCAGCAATTTGAAAGCGCTGGCTAGTTTTGTGGCCGAGCATAAGACAAAATTCCAGGTTGAAACGGTCAACTGGTCGCTGATTCTGAAAGAAAAAGTGCAGTTGAAACTGCCGAAAACATCTGTCACTCAGAATATTATAAGAAATGCCAGCAAGGCGCTGTTCAAACTGATTTTCAGATTCAACGGTGAGGGCTCGGAGCAGATTCCGCAAGGACCGTGCATCATCGCGCCCAACCATCAGAGTTTTTTCGACGGACTTTTCGTGGCCTCGTTCATCAAGTCGGCCATAATGCGGAAAACCTATTTTTATGTGAAGAAAAAGCATGTCAAAGGTAAGTTCCTGCAACGGATGGCGCGTCGTAACAATGTGATTGTTATGGATTTACACAACGGTCTGAAGGAGTCGATACAGAAACTTGCCGAGTTGCTCAAGTGCGGGCGCAATGTCATCATTTTCCCCGAGGGTACGCGAACCAAAGACGGCTCGATGGGTGAGTTCAAGAAGACTTTCGCCATATTAAGCGCCGAACTCAATGTGCCTGTTGTCCCCGTGGCCATCAGCGGCGCGTATGAGGCGCTTCCGCGAGGCAAGCATCTGCCGCGTCTGTTCTCGAAAGTCAATGTCAGATTCCTGAAACCGATTTATCCGCTGGGCCATACTTACGACTCGCTTTGCGCGACAGTCAGAAACAGTATCGGGAATTGTTTGTCGAAGTAATTGAGTGTCAGTTTGTTCGGTGATTCATTCAATCAGTCCTTCACGCATTCAATCCTTCAGTTATTCAATCCTTCACGCCTTCAGTTTATGCATAACTGTGCATTCCGCCCAGAAGGAAATTCACGCCGAAATAGGTTATCAGCACCGATAGAAAGGCCACAATCAGGAAGATATGTGCTACTATCGGTTTTTGAAGGCGAGGGAAAAGCGACGCGTGAAGCGGCATTGCGTAGATGAGCATTGTTATCAGCGCCCACACTTCCTTCGGGTCCCAGCCCCAGTAGCGGCCCCACGATTGGTTTGCCCAAATGGCGCCGATGAAGATGCCTGCCGTCAGAAGGAAAAGTGCGGGATAGAGCATCAGTCGGCTTACAACATACAGTGTCTCAACCTGTTCAGCGTTGTTTCGACCGATAATCAGTGCGGCAATGCCGTTTAGCATAAGGAACGCCAGCAGGGTGTAGGCAAGCATCAGCACGCACACGTGGATGCTCAGCAGCGGCGACGCCAGAACAGGCATCAGATGGGTGATTTGCGGATTCGACTCGCCCATCATCGACACCATCAGCGTCAGGCCCGAAATGATGTAGCCGAATGGCAAAATGAGCGCGAAACGTCTTTGTAGACAGAGAGTTAACACCATTGCGCAAGCCGACATGAATTGCATCGTTTCTGTGCCGTTTGAGAGCGGAAGATGGCCGCCAATGTAACCGCGCAGGCTGATGGCAGTCAGGTTGTAGATGAGAGCCGCAACCAAAACTGCGTTGAGCGCAATTGCGAGCGGCCTGTTGGTTGGTTTGCGGCGTGCCAGGCCAATGGTGAAGACAAAAAAGCAGATAATGCCGATGGTTGTGAGCGCCATCGCGAGTATCTTTGTCAGGTTCAGCGTGTTAAAGATGATTTCAGCCTTCATGCGGCGGGCCGATGGCAACACGGTGGCAGCCGTTTTTACCTGATACTGACCAATTTTGCCGATAATGTGCGTCAAACTGTCGTAGTTGTGGGTAAAAGCCAACTCGCCAACGTAATCCATTGATTTCTTGATAAAAAGCCATTCATCGTTGGGCATGTCGAGTGGCAGATTGTCGGCGGAACTGTACCAAACAATTTGGTTGTCAGCCAGATGCGGAAATATTTTCAGCATCTGTCCGTTGAGCAGCATCTGAATGATGTTCAGTTTTTCGTCGGCTTCGCGCCACGATTTTGCGCCAGGCACATCCTTGCCGCTGAAAATGTCGGAAACAGCATTGTCGAGTTTGCTGCCGTTTGTGATTAAATCGTTGTACGATACATATTTGCGTCCGCCGCCGATTGAGTTTCTTGCTTCGCCTTTCAGTTTAATCATCGGCTCATCGGCCCATTGTGACGGGTTTAGAATCCAGCCGACAAAAACCTGTTCGGCGCTCATTCCCTTATAGTTAGACTTGCCATAAAGTTTGATGCAGAAATTACGTGCCACGGTCTGAACAGGACAGATGCGACTGCCATTGTAGGTGTGAAGCCGCCCGAAATCAGCCGCAACGGGGCGTGGAACGGTTGCGGTGCCTGCCATTGCCGAAAGGGGCAAAAGTGTAGAAAATGCTATCGCGGCAAGCGTCAATTTACTGTTTGCCAGACGTTTGAGTGTCTGGCGAAACCCTTCGCCAGGCAACAAAAGCATCAGAATCATCGATAGGAAAAGCAGCGCATAGCCGACATAGGTGATGCCGATGCCCGCAGGGTCGTGTGACACGGACAGATAGGTGCCGTAGCCGTCGGGGTCGTAGCCTGATTGGTAGAAGCGCCAGTTGCGGTATTCGGCAATCTTGTTCATTGATACTGAAGCAGTTGTGCTGTCGCTATCGGTTTTGAATGTGATGCGGCTTACATAGTCCATCGGCGATTGAGTGCCAGGGTAAGTCTCTATCTCAAAACTATTTAACTCAATGCTGAACGGCAGTTTGATGAACTGGCCGCCATTGGAAGCGATGGCCATGTTGGCAGGCTCGTCCAACCGCACGTGAGTGGTGCCTTGAAGGCCGAAAATGTGAGTGGTGAGCGCGCCAGTAAGGATTGTCACGAGCGCCAGATGAAGCACAAAACGCACTGGTCGTGCAAACATCCGCTGACGGAAAATGTAGATTGTTCCTGCAATGGCTAATGCCGTCCAAATGGCTGAAAACCAAACTGAACCATAAATATTTTCTGAAACAAACGGCGTCCCGAACAGTTTTTCAACCACTGTTGCTGCCGCCATCACTGCCAACACCGCAATGTATGCGGTGATGATTGTTATTTTCAACGCTTTCATAGGATGGCAAAGGTAATGCTAAAATGTTTGAAAAGATAGAAATGCGGATAGTAAATGTCGCTGTAACATATTGTCTCTTGCTTATTTCAGCAAAAGTGCAAGTATTGTTTGAAACTGGCAATCGCTATTAGTGGGGATTTAGGTTTTGATTTTAGGTTGATTAGGATGGAAAAATCACTATAAATGATGATTTTTCTACCGCCGAATCACCATTGATAACACCATGCACTTTTATAATTTTGTGTCTTGTAGTTACATGTTGTCATGAAACAAAAATTACACGATTTTGCATCGCCATTTTGTTGGATAGCAGTGTGTTATGTTGCTGTCGTGATGGTCTTGCACTTGGTCGATACCATCATGGTTTTATCGGCAGGCAACGCGGGATTCGGCATTTTTTGCTGGTCGGTGCTGCATAATTTGGTTTCGTGCGGAGTTGTTCTGACGGGTATTCTTGCGCTTTACACAGTGTTGTTTTTTGCCAGTAGGCGTTGTGCTCTAGCGGTGACCTCGGTTGTCGTCGGAATTTTGGCTCTGACCGAAATCGGACTCGATTTTTTTGCAGCAAAAAGTGGCGTGCTTTTAGGCGATGAGATTCTGCTGCGACCGTTGGGCGAGATGGTTAACACGGTCAAGGCATCGGTTGGAAATATGCTCTGGCTCTATTTGCTTGCAGGCCTTGCGTTTATAGCGGTTGCGCCGATGCTCGTAAAGCGAATCTGCCGTTGTCGGATGCCGTTGCTTGTAACGCCTGTTGTGGCTTTGTTTTTGTTTTTGTCGATTCTCATTGTAGGCAAGTTGCCGCGCATCGAGCGGAAATCCGACAATCCCTCTGTTCAAAATTATATCACCAATAAAAGTTTGTATCTGCTGCGCAATTGTGCGTTATACGGTTTCAATCATAAGG
This sequence comes from Salinivirgaceae bacterium, assembly GCA_016284875.1. Taxonomy (GTDB): domain Bacteria; phylum Bacteroidota; class Bacteroidia; order Bacteroidales; family SZUA-534; genus RUG13583. The sequence continues at coordinate 12,011 of JAEEPS010000026.1, forward strand.
CGTCGGTTGATTTGACTGTCGGAATTGCCACAGATACAACGCTTTTGCGAAATTTTGTGGCAGAATTTCCCGAGCGCAGGATTGAAGATGTTACTTATCCGCTTGAACGCAAACTTGTTGATGCAGAGAACACTCTGTCGCCGTTTTTTGCTGCCGATAGCATCGCGCCCAATGTGGTGTTTGTTGTGGTTGAATCGCTTGGGCGAGAATGGTCTGGGCCAAATGGCTCGAGTGTAAGTTACACACCTTTTCTCGATTCGCTGGCGGCTCACAGTCTTTATTGGCGGAATTGTCTGGCGACCACCAAGCGCAGTTTCGGCGCGGTTCCGGCTCTCACAGGCTCGGTTCCGCACGGGCCGCGCGGTTTCCAATTTGGCAATATGCCCAACCACAATAGCCTTATATCTGTCTTAAAAAATGCTGGCTATCAGACAAATGCTTTTTATGCCAGTGATTTTGCTTTCGATTGTGTGATGGAGTATCTCATGGCGCAACACATTGATTATATGTCAACTGACTTTCGCGATGAATGTTTCAGTCGCGATGGTAGCGGTTGGGGAACATATTGGGGCTATCATGATGAGTTTCTGTTCAGTCGAAGTATGGATGTGATTGATGCCCAGGCACGTAGGCCGATGTTCAATCTTTATGTGACCATTTCGGCTCACGACAACCTTAGCGAGAATACTCCGCATTTTGATGAAATTATGGCATCGGTTGACTCGATGATTGGCATGTTGCCTAAGGCGTCGCAAGCGGCTCAACGTAGTAATTCTCGCAGGATAGCATCAGTTGTTTATTCCGATTATGCTCTGTCGAAATTGTTTGAGTTGTATCGGCAACGCTCTGATTATCAGAATACAATATTTGTGATTACGGGCGACCATTCGGCCGAAATCGATTCGAAAAACAGATTGGGTTTTTATCATGTTCCGTTGATAATTTATTCTCCGCTATTGACGCATACTGCTGATTTCACGGCAGTTGTGACTCATCTTGATGTTGTGCCGTCAATATTGGCATTGTTGCATAACAATTATGGAGTTTCTGTTCCCGAAACCGAGAGTTGGGCGGGGCGAGGACTTGATACTTGCCGCCATTTCCGTAGTAATTGTCGGTTTATGCCGATGGATTACGCCCACGACATTGGTGAGATTCTTTACGATAAATATTTCTATTTCAAAGAGAAAGATGCTGTTTATGAAATCGATTCGAGTTTGAATTTCACAATGTGCAACGATGAGCAAGTTAGGGTAAAGATTATTGGCAAACTCGATATGTTCAAGCAGGTCAACAATTATATCTATTTGAACGACAGACTGATTCATTCCCCGATTTATGACCGTGGCAATTATGCTAATCTGTCGGTTGACTCAGTGGCTCCGATTGAATGTCATGCGCAGCCGGAACCGCCGAGCAAGATTGAGCCACGAAAGTTTCCACTGATTATGGACAAGCCAATTTTCCTGCCAAGGTCGGTATCGCGGTTGCGAGTCGTTTTTTCTGCTGATATTAGCATCGAAGGTAATTTGTACAAAGACAAGCAGATGAAATTGTTTTTTGAGTGTAGTGGCCGCAACAAACAAGTTTTTGGCGAGCACATTACCAGTTTCCTAGTTGAAGAAAAAATCGATGCGGGAAAGTGGTATAAACTATTGATATCAAAAGAGTTTGACGTGGATAATGTACCTTTAGCCGACATTTCAGTTTATATTAAAACTGCAACCGACGATTGGCATTATACTAACGATAACGTGCTCAAACTTAAGAACATAAAGGTTTCGTTTGACGGTAAATAATCAGGTAGGCCTAAGATTACTTATCGCTCAATTGATTGATGTTGACATACAGATTGTCGTAAAGCATTGAGGAGTGCTGGCTGTTCCAAAGGTATATTTTAAACACTTCACCATCAGTGTTTTGTTCAAATTCAACAGTCGTTTTTAGCACAAAGTTTTCTTTCTGGCCAGTGTTTAGTTTTTTGTCGTTGTTCGAATTTGTTGGAACGGCTAGATAATAGTTTTGTTTGCCTTTCTTTTCGAGTATCAGTTTGGGTAGAATAGTAGTGGTGTCGAGGCTTTGCAAAGTGAATCGGATTTCGACTTTTAGTTTTCTACAATTGTCCTTTAGTTCGAGATTCGGACAGATTTGCCCATACTCCGTATCTTTGTTGATAATCAGGCATTTGTTGTTGTTAATAGTTGTTAGTTGATTTCTAAACACGCTGTCAATGCGGCCTTCGAAATTGGTGTTTATGTGGCAGATATTAGTTTTTCCCTCGGTTGTGTTTTTCATCAGATAGTCGTTTGTCACGGCATGGCAACTAATAGTTTGATAGTCATTTAGATTTTGTCTGATTGAATCGCAAACTGATAGGTTGTCAATTTGTTCGGTCTGAAGGTCGCTATTTACCGCAAACAGCCGATTGTTGCTAATTAAAAGAGAATCAGTCAAGAAATCAACCACATCACGGTTATTCAGCATGAAAGCCTGTTTTTTTCGGCAGACGAACGTGCTGGTTGAGTCGAACGAAGTGCCCAACCAGTGGCAATGTGTTCCTATTTTGAAATTGTAATTTGTTGACAGATATGAGATTACTGTAGGTGTGATGTCAAGATGAGATACAACAGCCTCCATTGTTTTTGTGCGTTCGAGCATTGGCGAGTACACAATCAACGGCACATGGTATTTCATAAGCGGGTTTTGCGCTGTCTGCAAGGGCCCCATGTGGTGGTCGCCAGTGATTACGAAAATTGTGTTTTCGAAATCGGGGCGGATTTTATAGTAGTTGAACAATTTTCTGACGCAGTCGTCGGTGTAAAGGAACGTGGCAAAAATGTTCTGATTTGCGCGTATGTTTTTCTGTTCCAGTTTATTGCGCGATTTGGGCATGGCCGCAACCTTTTTCATATATGAGGCAATTTCAGGAAAATCGAACGGCTCGTGTGTGGTTAGAGTAAGAAAAATGTCAGCGGTTGGTTTGCCGCAATTGTCTGTTTGCTTGTGCTTTATGGCAAGGTCGAACATCTCGCCATCGTCGAGTCCCCAACGATGGTTCTCTTTTTGCGCTTTGTATCGCTCACTGTCGGTAGAATCGGGAGTGCATTTGAGAATGTAGTCTATATGATTGTTAGTCAAGAAAATGTCTTGACCATCAAACGATGGGCTGCCTCCGTAAAAAAATGATGTTTGATAGCCATTGGCAGACAGGTCTTTCAGCATCGAGTTATGGTCAGGAATGGGGTTCCAAAGATTGCCAAAACCGCCTTTGCCGTGCGGAACCGATGCGAAAATTGCAGGAAGTGCACCAAATGTGCGTTCTGCTGTCGAAAGGCAGTTTTTCCAATAAAGGCCATTGGCTGCAAGGCTGTCAATGAATGGTGTAAACGACACTTCGGGGTTCGCAACGCCAGTCAGTTCCTGACCGAATCCTTCAATTATTATGAACACAAAATTGGGCATTGCACCATTGTCAGTTTTCTTTAGGAATCTTCCCAAAACATCGCAATCATTGAATTTGCGCCAGAAAGGATAATTCGTGTCATCGTACTCGAATTGAGGGAGCAGCATATGATAACGGGTCGCGGCTTCTGCGATGTTTGCATTGGTCGGTTCGGGGGCGTTGGCGTATTCATTCAAATAATCGGTAATATTTATGAATGAGAACGATAACTGATTGACTGCAAGATAAAAATCAGATTGTTGCCGGTAGCCAGATTCTTCTCGAACCATCTTCTGATAGCGGAATCCGAAAGCGAGAAATGTTGCAATCAGCAGAAAACCAACAGACGGCACTAAATTGAATTTCAGTTTTTTAGCACCAATAATCAAACAAATTGGCAGCCCGATACTTAGAATAATATTGATAATTGCGGCCAGAGAAACCGATGTTGACGACATTACAATGTCTGCCATTTCGGTTGTTGAATAAACAAAAAGTACGTGGTCGAGCGGACGAGTCATTACACAGAAATATTCAGTTAAAAGACTGCTAATCAGTGCGTACAGCGCAATGGCCGAACCTGCGGTTATGCGTGCTGTCTTGGGCGAGAAATAGTGAATTAGGCAATAGGGGATGAGTGTCGCAACTGCCACAGAACCAGCCAAAACCACATCGAACTTCAATCCTGACATGATAATCCCGAATTTCGACCAATCGGTATTGATTCTGATGACGAGATTAAAGAAAAAGAGTATTCTCAAGAATAGCATTGTGGCGGCAAATGCCAAATTCGCCTTTGCCCACGATACGAAGGATTCCTGTATTTTTTCAGTCAACTGCATATTTCAAAGAGATGTTCAAATCAGCCAAATGCGCCTTGCAATTCTTTGTATTCCAAATGTATATCTTTATCACATCGCCTTTTTGGTATTGGTAGTTTTCGGCCCGCATGTTGTATGTGGTTGTGAAATCGGCCCATTTGTTGAAATCGCTGAACCAGTTGCCGCAAGGTTCTTCGGCGCTCCAATGAATCTGTTCGCCGTTGCGCGTTATTTCGGTAACAATCTTCAATCCGTTATCAATGTCAGGCACATTGATTTTGAAATTGGTTGTGAAGATAATCTGGCTTTCGTGCCCAGTGACTTCGTAGGTGCAGAAGTTTAATGGAAACTCAGGACTGATATCGGCGGCATTGCCTCGTCCATCGAAATCGCCGACTTCGAGCCCTGCTTTTTGGAACAGGAACATGCGTTCGCCGTGAGAGTTAACTTTGAAAACGGTATAGAAGCCATTTTGCTGTGTTTTGTTCTCAAGCAAGGCGTTGTTCGACGTAACATATTGGTCGAGTGCACGATAACTTTTTAATAAACTGCTGATATTGAGCGAGTCGGCGACGCTGTTCAGAGTCAGATGCTGACCATTGAAGCCGATTTGTTTCGTGCCGTTGTCGTCGGTCAGGCAACCGAGGGCAACCATCCGGCTGATGGTGCGGCTGAGATCGAGGAGCGGGGAGAAGGTGGTGCAGCGGAATTGCTGCGCAGTGTCGAGTCCGCGGTTCAGCCATGCCACTTTGTCGGGCGTGCTGATGCCGTAACGTTCTTTAAGCAAGGCGAGGAATGAGGGCGTGATGTCGCGGTGCGAAGCCAATGCGTCCATCTGCCGTGCACATTTCAGCATCGGCGACCAAATGACCAACGGAACGTGATGAACTTCAATGGGTTCGGCCGATGTGTTGAAACTATGGTCGCCTGTTATCACAAAAATCGTGTTGTCGAATCCTGGTTTCTGCCGATAGCCGTCAATCAATTGCCGAAGGCTTTTGTCAAGGAATAGATACGATGAGTAAGCACGTATCATAGAACTGTTTACGCTCACATTCGCGGCGTTGGCGATTGACTGATATTGATTGATGTATTTTTCTTCGTCGGGATATACAAAAGGGTCGTGGGTTGTCAGCGTCAGATAGACGTCGATGCGTGGTTTGTTATCGTTTTTGATTGATTTTAAGGCTTCTGCGAACATGAAATCGTCATAGATTCCCCAATTGTTGCGCTGGGGAACGGAGTCGTAAAGGTGCTCATCGAGAGTGAAATCAATCTGGTTTTGGCGCATGAAGTAGCACATGTCGTCGAAGCAGAGCCACCCGCCATAGAAGAACGACGAGCGGTAGCCGTTCTGGTGCAGAATTTTCAGCAGTGAATGGTATTCGGGGGCGTTGTCGCGAAGGTTCATAAAGCCGGTTTTACCCATCGGAAGCGCACCAAAAATCGATGGCAGAGCCTGAATAGTGCGCATTGATGTCGATAAGCAGTTGTTCCAACAAAGGCTGTTAGCCGCCAGCGAGTCGAGGAACGGTGTGGCCGATGGCACGGCGCTGTTCTCGCCGCTGAATTCGCGTCCAAGGCCTTCAACAACCACAAAAACAAGGTTCGGCTTTTCGTCTTTCAGATTGAAAAAGTTGCCTAAGGTGTTGAGGCTATTGTCGGTGTGCAGGAACGGAAAATCAGTGTTTACAAACTGATGATCAGGGAAATGGCTTTGGAAGAGTGCAGCATCTTCAGTTATCGGATTGTCCGATTTTTGATTGAAACTACTTGTGACGCTGCTCACAAAATAGCGCAGTTTGTTGTCGGCGGTGTACTGGTCTTTTGAGTTGTCCATCATCGGCCTTCCTAAGCAAAATCCGACAATGACAATCAATAGGTAAACGGCACACATCCAATTCTTTATGCCATAATTTCGCCCCGATGCCCAAAAGTAAAACGCCGGGATGCCTACAATGAAAATGTAACTCCACCAAGCCGCCTTCTGCGACGAGCCGATGATGCCGAAAACTTCTTTCAGCGAATATGCAAAAAGAGACTTGTCAAGCGGAACTCCAGCAATGGAGTAGTAGGTGATGAGTATGCACGAAATTAGAATGGTTGCGGTTGCTATTATTTTGAAAATCAGTTTGCTGTGTTTCGCGATTAACCAATCTAAAATGGCAAAAACAACAAAAGCGGGTACTGACAGACGTGCAACGAAACAAATATCATATAACACGCCAATGGCATTTATTTTCAGACTGTTACCAAGGCCGTAAACGGGGAGGAGAAGAAGCATTTCGTAGAGCCTAGCCGCAGCAATTACAATAAGAAGCGGGGCAATGGCAACGATGAATCTATGAAGTGCGTCAACGACAGTTTTATGAAATTTTGAAATGGTAATTGAGTTCATTACTAATGAGTTGTGTTGCTGTTTTGCAATGCGATACTTTGCAAATTTTGTGCTTTCTAATACTTTTTTATACCGCAAAACTACATCAACCTATCTGCATTTCCAATAAGTTCTATTGGTGTGTAGGTATTTCTGAAATGCCCCCAAACAAAAAATCCCCGCCAACCGGCAGGGATTTTAACTTTGTATTATTCAATAAATTACCAACCGAACTTGTATACCAGTGTCTGGCGGTAAACTTCGCCCGGGCGCAGAACTGCCGACGGGAACATTGGTTTGTTGGGCGCATCGGGAATGCCTTGCGGCTCGAGAGCCACGGCGCAGTATGAGCAGAACGGCTTGCCGCCCTTGCCAATTTGCGAACTGTTGAAGTGCATTGCGGTGTAAACCTGCAGACCCGGCTGTGTTGAGTAAACTTCAACAAAACGGCCTGATTCAGGGTCGGTTACGCGGCCGCAGAAGCCCATTTCGCCAGCAGGCTTGTCGATAATCCAGTTGTGGTCGAAGCCTTTGAAGAGTTGAATCTGCTCGTACGGTGTGTTGATGGCGTCGCCGATGGCAACAGGCTTGCGAAGGTCCATCGGGGTGCCTTCAACGTTGCGAATCTCGCCCGACGGCACACCATCGGCGATTGGCGTAAACTGCTTGCCGTTAACTTCAATCTGATGGCTGAAAACCGGGCCGCTGCCTGCCCCGCGCATATTCAGATACGGGTGGCTCGTCAGGTTGATGACTGTCGGTTTGTCGGTTGTGGCTTCAAACTCGATAATGAACTCATTGTCGTCGGTCAGCGAGTAGATGGCCTTAACGTTCAGATTGCCAGGATAATTCTCGTCGCCATCAGGACTGAAAAGCGTCAGTTCGTAGGCTCCGGCACGACCGGCAACTTTGGTTTCTTTCACATCCCAATCGCGGCTGTTGAAGCCTGTCGGGCCGCCGTGCAAGTGGTTTTGGCCGTCGTTCAGCGCAAGTTGGTACTCCTTGCCATCGAGCACGAAATGGCCTTTTGCGATGCGGTTTGCAAAGCGTCCGCAGATGGCGCCAATGTAGGCATCGCCGTCGATGGCTTCCTGAACGGTGTCGTAGCCAATCATCACGTCAACCTTCTTGCCTGGATTTTGAGTATCAGGTAGTTGCACCGAAATCACTTTTGCGCCGCGCGGCATAAATTCAATTGTCAAACCGTTTTTGTTCGACAACTGGTATGTTTTTGTCTCACTCATTTTTGAATCGTTTTATGTTTTCTTAAGCGTGGCTAATATACTTAAGTTTCGCATAATTCAACCAAACGCTTTTCATTTTGTTGAAATGTGATTCACGATATTTCAAAAACGATGTAACAAAAGTAAATTTGCCACAGTCTTATTTTGTGAATTTTAATAAACACACATTTTATGAATAAAGTAACATTACTAACCATCGCTCTGCTTTTTACATTTCAACTTTCAGCTCAAGTGTTGGTAATCCCCGACATTCACGGGCGCTCATATTGGAAAGAAGCCACAGCTAAATATCCGAAATTGCCGGTTATTTTCCTTGGCGATTACCTTGACCCTTACTCGCACGAAGGAATCACCCCGGAAGAAGCGTTGACAAATTTCAAAGAGATTTTGGCCTTCAAGAAAGCAAATATGGACAGAGTGACGCTGCTGATTGGCAATCACGAAGTTCATTATATAGACATCGCCTTGTGGTTCAGCCGAAAAGACACCATCAATGCTGACTATATCCATAAACTTCTGCACGAAAATATGCCTTTGTTTCTGATGGCCACGCACGTGGAATTGGACGGAAAAAACTATCTGTTCACACATTCTGGTATACTTGAAGCTTGGTGGAAAAAGTATTTCCCGGAAACGCCAACAGATGCCGCATCAATTTGCAACGCGCTGAATGGCAAGATGAAAGACTCGGCAACATTCGTCGCGTTTATTGATGATGAGCTGATGAACATCAGCAAACTGCGCAGAGGCGACGCCGAAGCTGGCTCGTGTGTATGGGCCGATGTGCGCGAACAACCTAAAAAAACTGATTTTCTTAAGGAAACATACCAAGTATTCGGGCATACGCAGTTGCGAAAGAAAGCCATCATAAAGAAGTCTTTTGCCGATTTGGATTGCAGAAAAGCATTCCTACTCAAAACGCAAGACGGACAGACCAGAATTGTTGAATTAGGTAAAGAATAACTTGTTTGCTGCACCATCATTATAGAAATGCCTTCATCGGTTAAATCAGCCTTAACTTGTGTCAGAATAGCCTAAACATCGATAATAAAACCATTTTTACGTACCACACATATAAAAAAAGCGATGTTTTCTTCGTCTGAAAGCATACTTTTACGGCGTTTAAACATCAGCAATTTGAAAAATATTCTTCTGACACTGACTGTTCTTCTGTTTCTGACAGCCGCTGCCAATGCGCAAAAACTCAGCGCCAAGGCCGACTTTGAGTGTCAGGGGCGGCCATTGACCGAATTTTTGGACAAGGCCGAAGCCACAGCCGGTGTGCGATTCTTCTACAAAGACAATTGGGTGAACAGCATCACCATTCCGACTGCGACCAAAGGAAAAGAAGTTAAATGGGTTATTGACAATGCGATAGCGGCTTACGGACTTACCTATATCATTTTTCAGGAACGCAACATCATCTTTATTCCGCAAGGATTCACCGTTGACAACGACAAACTGACCGAAGGCATGGTCGGCTATGTGAAAGTGATTGGAAATCTGATGGAAAAGGGCCGTTACAAAGAGAACAAGGTTGAAGGCATTGTGCGCGAAGGCAAGACCGAAACGCCGATTACGGGCGCTGTGATTCAGGATAAGAAACACAAACTGGCTACTACATCCGATGTCAACGGCCACTACGAACTGATGCTCCCCGCCGGACAAACAGAGATTGAAGTGTCGTTCATCGGCCTTGAAACTGAGATAGTTAAGGTTGACGTGCTGAGTCCCGGCAAACTCGATATTGAATTGATGGAAGCATCTATTGCTATTGAAGGCGTGACGGTTACGGCTGCTGGCGGCAAAAGTCAGGTAAACCGCACGCAGATGGGCGTTGAAGCCATGGATATGCAGACAATCAAGAAGTTACCCGTGCTGATGGGCGAGGCCGACATTGTTCGCAGTATGACGCTTATGCCGGGCGTGCAGACTGCCGGTGAGATGTCGACAGGGTTCAATGTTCGTGGTGGCAACGTCGACCAGAACCTTGTGCTGCTCAACGAGGCTCCGGTTTACAACACATCACACATGTTTGGAATGTTCTCGACCTTCCTGCCAAACGCCATCAGCGGCGTGGAATTGTATAAAAGTTCGCAGCCCGCAAGTTACGGCAACCGCATCTCGTCGGTCATGGATATCAGTCTGAAGAAGGCCGACACCACCAAATTTCACGGCAATGCGGGCATTGGCATTCTGAACAGCAATCTTTTCATTGAAGCGCCGATAAAGAATTTCTGCAGTTTCTATATTGGCGGTCGTGCCACCTACTCAAATTGGATTCTGCATAAGTCGCACAATGTCAACATAAAAAACAGTTCGACCAACTTTCACGACTTGATTGCAAAAATTGATTTCAACTTGGGTCGCAACCATAAACTTGACATTTTCGGCTATGAGAGCGCCGACTATTTCAACTATAACAATATCAATAAGTTCGACTATTCGTCATTGATTGGCGGAATGAATTATCGCTGGCTTATTACCCATGCGTTGCAATTCAAACTATCGGCAGCCTATTCCGATTATAAATCAACACTTTCCGATTTAACTCAAGAGTCGTTGGCCAGCGATGTGGCCACAGGAATCAACCACATTCGCGGCAAAGCCGAATTTCTGTTCGATTTGTCGGACCACAATCTGAATTTCGGTATCGAAGGCAACCGTTTGGATATCAATCCAGGAAAGATGACAGCCTACAACGACAAATCTTCGGTTGAACCGCTGGAACTTGACCACGAAAAAGGTTTGGAATTTGCGGGCTTTGTGTCTGACAATTACTCAATTAGCGACAATCTGAGTCTGCTTGTGGGGGTGCGCTACTCATGGTTCAGTAAAGTGGGCAGTTGCACCGAGAACACCTATTCTGACAGCCTGCCTCGAAATCAGAATAGTATCAGAGGTTCAACCACTTATGCCGATGGCGAGAAGGTAAAACCTTATCAGGGGCTTGAGCCGAGAATCGGTTTGCGATACAAACTCAGTCCTACCAGTTCAATAAAGGCATCATATAGTTATACCCGCCAGTATCAGCAACTTATAACCGAGAGCACATCGGCCATGCCGTCGGATTATTGGAAAATGGCCGATGGCAACATCGAACCACTGAATTGCCAGCAAGTTTCGGCAGGATTTTTTACAACTGTTGTTGATGAAATTTTCGATTTGTCGGCAGAAATCTATTACAAAATGATTGAAAATCAATTTGATTATAAAAATGGCGCGGTAATGAGCATGAACAGAGCCGTTGAGCAGGATGTTCTGCAAGGAGAGTCTCGTTCATACGGTCTGGAGTTGATGGTCAAGAAAAACATCGGCGACCTGACAGGATGGATTAGTTACACGCTGTCGAACACCGAGATTAAAGTTGACGGCCAGTTCGATGAAGAAAAAATCAACAGAGGCGAATACTACAAGGCCTCGACGCACCATCTGCATGACTTGAGCGTGACGGCTAGTTATCAGATTACGCGTCGTTGGAATGCTTCGGCCAATTTTGTGTTCACAAGCGGAAGGCCGGCCACATACCCCGAATACAAGTATCAGATACAAGGAATGGAAGTTGTGAATTTTTCTGACCGCAATAAGTATTATCTGCCTGCCTATCATAGGCTTGACCTTTCGGCCACCTACGATGGTTTCATGAATAAGAAGAAGAAAATCCACCCGTCGCTGACATTCGCGCTCTACAACGCTTATGGTCATAAGAATGTCTATTCGGTTTATTATAAGAAAGATAAGCCGTCGGCTGAAAACAAATACAATTCCTACGGACTTTATAAACTGGCGATTATCGGCGTGCCGATTCCATCCATAACCCTCAATTTGAAATTCTGATTATGAGATATTTAAAGATACTAATCGCCGTTGTTCTTCTTGCCAGTTGCGAGGAATATTTCCAACCAAATGTTGATGTGTCGGAAACGGCCTACGTGTTCGACGGAATGATAACTGACCAGCCGGGGCCTTATCGCGTAAGAATCACTCGTTCAACGGGGTACAACAATAACAGCATCGAGGATGTTGTAACTGATGCCAAAGTGATTATTGAATGTAACGATGGAAAAACATACAAAATGACAATTGACAACGATGGCAATTATTTAAGTGATTCGTCGATGTTTGTGGGTGAGCCCGGAAAAACTTACAGATTGTATGCGACCAATGTCGACGGCAAAACATTCACATCGTCATGGGAAATGTTGCTTCCTTGTCCGGAAATCGAGCAAGTGTCAGGCCTTTATTACGAAACAAAGAAAATTGTTAAGAACGGGACCAATTATTACGATGAAATAGATATGGGAATCTGCGCTACAAATACAACCGATGCCGCCGGGTTCACTCCCTATTACCGATATGAATGCAAAGTCGTATTGCAGACACGCCAGCATTATCCGGGTTCAGTACCAATTGAGCGCTATGTCTATCGTCCATTAGACCTCAAAGACAACCTGTTTCTTGCCGACGCTGGCAATTATGGCAATAACAAAATTGTTGCAAACCAACTATATAAGACGACTGATGCAGCAATGAAAGGTGGAATAGGAGGATTAGTTCTTGGCATGGAAGAGTTTGAAGTTTACGACCGTGGAGAGTTTATCCGCGTCACGCAATATTCGTTGACCGAAAAACAGTATAAATTCTGGAAAGCGGTTAAAGACCAGCAGGAGAACACCAAGTATTTTTTCGGAAAACTTGAGAATCAGCCAATTGGAAATATGACTTGCGAGTCGGGCGACAAGGCATTTGGTTACTTCTGTGCTTCGGCAGTAAAACAGAATATCTGCGCGTTGAGTCTGAAAGAGAAGCAAAAAGTTGTAGTAAGGTACGATATCGATTATTTCCCTGATACTGATACTGTTGCAGTATATGAGCAAACACAGGATTTCACCATACCATTCGAGAATTAGCGCAATGATTATCAGAATATTATCCATATTATTTGTTTTGACTGCAACCATAGGGGCACAGGCGCAGAAACTGACTGAAGACAACCCCATTTGGCTTAAAACCGACCGCAGCAGTTACATTTCGGGCGACGATGCGCTTTTCTGTTTGTTCCTTCACGAAGGAATTACCAGCGACACAATGCCGGGAAACGATATTTTTATTGATGTGGCTGATGTTGAAAATCATTGGGTTACAGGCTCAATTGTCAAACAATCTGGCGGAATTGCCTCCGGGATGATGAACCTGCCCGACACGCTCAAGACCGGCTATTACAGGCTTCGTGCATACACTTGTTTCCCAAACACTGACAATCATTTTTGCAGTTGCGAGTTTTTCGTCTGCAATCGTTTCGACAAAGAGCCACAATTAGTTATGCGAAGCCAACAATCAAAAGTCAATCGCAAATCGGCAAGCAAGATAATCGGCATAGCCAAGTCAGATTTTGCTGCACATGAAAAGATTGATATTTCACTTAACACTCCCGATTCGGTTTCGGCAATGGTGCGAATTGTTGGTAAAAAGCAATGGGACAATGAGTTGGAACCTGTTTTCGGTAAGGGTATGCAGTACAATCAAGCCGAAGGGTACACGTCGCTCACCCCATACGATGGCATTTTGGTTTCCGGCGCTGTGACCGATTCGGTTTCGGGCACGCCAATTGATAATGCTATTGTGCTTATTTCGCTGCAAGACAGCATTATCCGTTTGAAATACGACATCACCGACGGCGAAGGCTCGTTCTGCGTTCTGCTGCACAATTATTATGGTCAGCAGGAAGTGTTTGTGAGCGCGTTCAACCGGCAGATGGAACCGCTGAGCAGCGCGCGAATCACGCTCCGCAACCAGTTTGGCTTCACCATAACCGGACAATCCAACAACGAAACAGTTCTGCCGGAAGTTGACAGTGCTGAACTAGATAAGGCTTTGATTGCCAAAGCGTTCGAGATACAACAGTTTGCACCTGTTGGAATCGACAACCGTCCTGCTGAATTGCTCGACCATTTTGTTTTGGGCGAACCTCGTCAGTCAGTTCTTACTGAAGATTTTGTGGAACTCAATGATTTCCGTGAGATTACGCGTGAGATTACGCCGTTTATTCGTATGCGTAAAGGTAAGAACGGCGAACCCGAACTGCGCGTTGTTTCTGACAACGGCAATGTCTCCTCCAATCCGCTTCTGCTTGTCGATGGTGTGCCGCTGACCGACCTTAACAAGTTGATTGGCAAAGGCAGTACTGTCGTAAAACGTGTTGATACTCAGAATAAACCGCGTCATTTGGGCAACATCAGTTTCGGCAGTGGTATTGTGGCTGTCTGGACTCACAAAATCGATTTTTGGGAAAACTGCCATGTGCCAGGCACTTATCGGTTTGTGGTTCAGGGATTTCAGCAGCCAGTTGCGCAGCCTGAAGCGAAGCCGTCGAAAGACCGGCTGCCCGATTTGCGGCAAACCGTCTATTGGAATCCGAAGGTGAACACATCCTCGCAGAAAAGCATCAGCGCAACGATGTCGGACGAGACGGGCGAGTTTGTGATTGAGTTTTTCGGCATCGGGCGCGATGGAACAATCTTCAGTGACTTCAAGCAAATCAACGTCAGATAGATTATGAAATACGCTATAAAATACATATTGACAGCCGTTTGCATCGCCTTGGCAGTAACCGTTAGTGCCCAGGGCAAAATGACGAAAAAATCGGCCATACAGCACATTACAGGCGAGCCGTTTGTGCACTATTACGCCACAATCGATGGTGTGCCGTTTTATTTGGGCGACTGGCTGACCGGTAGCGTAACCATGAAAAGCGGTGAGACGTACGATGGATTGCAACTGCGCTACGATTGTTTTAAAGACGACCTTATTTATCAGAACAATCTGACTAACAGTGTAATAATCATTGACAAGAAATCAATTGCGCAGTTCACTCTAACCCATCCGCACCAGGGAAAAGTTGAAACGTTCAAACCCGTTGTGAATAAGAATCTTAATGAACAAAACGGGCGTTATTTTGCCATCATTCTCGAAGACAGCATTTCAGTTATTAAAAAATGCGAAGCCTTAGAGAAAAAATATGGCAATGTCAATCTGACATTGAAAAAAACAGGTGAATTTGTGCATAAAACGCATCGCTACACATGGAATGGCAAGGATTTGAAGGCTGTTCCCAGATACCGCCGCTTGCTTCTTCGCCAATATCCCGAGTACAAGGACGCACTTCGTAAGTTCTTCTTCCATAATCATATCCGCATGAAGAACGACGACGATGTACGATTGCTCTATCAGGAGATTAATAGGTTAATGGGAGAGTAGCTCGTTCCGCCTTTTTTGCCTCCGTTCAATCTCCTTTTGTCAAAAAACATTCTGTTTTACGATTTTTAATTCTTACCTTTACTTGTTTTAAAATGCGACTAAAGCGTTTTGCTGTGTTGTAATAATCTGAAAATTAAAATAATATACGTATGAAACGACTCTTTTCAATTGCAATTGCCGCAATGCTTGTCGGGCAGGCATGGGCACAGACAACATTTACCTCAAATGGTTTGAAGTTCACAGTAACTGACAATGTAAACAAAACTGTTTCTGTCAGTATAGACGAAAACAATGCCCGAGCTACGGTTAATATTCCTTCAACTATTAGCTATGGCAATGAAGATTACACAGTTACAAGCATTGCCGACTATGCATTTCAAGGTTGGACCATAACGTCGGTTGTCATTCCCAACACAGTTATAAGCATCGGCAAAAACGCGTTCGACGAATGTATAGCTCTGACCTCCATAACCATCGGCAATTCGGTTGAAACCATTGGCGATTTCGCATTTATAAGTTGTGCGATGACTTCTATAACCATTCCAAACTCGGTAATATCGATTGGCGATCGAGCCTTCCTTGAGTGCACAGCAATGACCACAATATCTATCGGTAGCTCGGTGGCTAGCATTGGTGATTTAGCTTTTGGTTTTTGTAGCAAACTGACGGAGATAAGCGTAGATAGCGACAACACATCTTTTGCGTCGGAAAATGGAGTGTTGTTCAACAAAGATAAAACAACGCTGATTTGTTGCCCCTCTGGCAAAACAGGCTCATATTCAATTCCTGGCACCGTTACAACCATCGGCAGATGTGGGTTCTACGATTGTCGAGAACTAACCGAGGTAACACTCACTGATGCGGTTACGGCTATTGGCGAATTTGCGTTCGAGAGATGCGCATTGCTTACAATAACCATTCCAAAAGATGTCGAGACTATGGGCTATAATACCTTCCGTTATTGCGATAATATAATAATCGCTTGTATTGTTGCAGAAAAGCCCGATGGTTGGTATGATAATTGGAATCCAGAAGGCAGACCTGTTGTATGGGGATATAAACCATTGCATTATGAAATCACAAGCGATACAACAGTGCAGGTTGTGCAGTCAAACGATTATAAAACAATGACAGGTGTCTTGATACCCGAAACTGTTGAAATTGAAGGAACAACATATACAGTTACAAGCATTGGCGCAGATGCATTCAGATATTGTGATAATCTTGAAACGCTTAATTTCCCCAAATCTGTTACGGAAATAGGAAGTAATGCGTTGTACGGGTGTAGTGGTCTGACGGAAATAAATGTGTATGGTGACAACCAAACCTATTCTTCGGTTGATGGAGTGCTATTCAACAAAGACAAAACAGTAATAATTCGTTGTCCAGAAAATAGAACTGACACATCATACACTATTCCAAATACTGTTACCGACATTCAAAATGGCGCATTTGGTCATTGCCGTAATCTGACAGAGATTAACATACCAAATAGCGTTAAGCATATTGGCAATTTTGCATTTAGTGATTGTACCAGTCTGAAGGGAATAACTATTCCCGAAGGCATTACAACAATTGAAGGACAAACATTTGAGGGTTGCACTAGTCTTTCATCTGTAACAATACCTCAAAGCGTTACTGAAATCGATTTCCAGGCATTCGCATCCTGCACAAGTTTGGAATCCATAACCATTCCCTCAAGTGTTATAAAAATCGCAAGTAACGCGTTCAGGGAATGTGATAATCTGACTAGTATGAATCTTGTTAATAGCAATTATTATTCGTTTGAGAACCAAACGCTTTTCAACAAAGATAAAACAGAATTAATATGTTATATGAATAGTGCGGTAACCGAAGAATATGCCATTCCCAATACGGTTACGCGTATCGGTGATTTTGCGTTTGTCCTAACTGGAATATCATCGGTTACCATACCAGAGTCGGTGACAAGTATCGGCTCTTTCGCATTTTCGCACTGCTATAATTTGACATCCATTACCATTCCTAATTCTGTGACTGATATTGAAAACGATGCGATTTATGATTGCGAAAACTTGGAATCAGTTATTCTTCCTGAATCGGTTAAGCACCTTGGCGGCAATTTCGACGGATGCGAGAAACTTGTTTTTAATGAGTTCGATAACGCCTACTATCTGGGAACAGTCGACAATCCCTATTTTGCTCTAATTAAGGCCAAATCAACCGACATTACATCTTGCAGTATTAATGGTAATTGCAAAATAATTGCAGACGATGCTTTTGAAAACTGCAATAAACTGACAACTATAAAAATACCAGAATCAGTAACAATCATCGGTCAAAATGCATTTGCCAATTGTAGTGTTTTGGAGTATAACGAGTATGATAACGCTTTCTATTTGGGAAATAACGAAACACAATATTTAATGCTTGTTAAAGCAAAATCTAAAGACATTACATCGTGTGAGATTAACGGTGATTGCCAGATTATTGGAGAACATGCGTTTGATGGGTGCAGTCAGCTTTCATCAATAACCATCCCGGAATCAGTAACCAGTATTGGTAACCATGCTTTTTATGATTGCAGCAAACTAACAACAATAAGCATTCCTAATTCGGTAACATACATCGGCGATTATGCGTTTTATGGTTGTTCTGGTTTGCAATTAGTCTCTATTCCGCAATCTGTAACGGGCATAGGAGAATATGCATTTATGTTTTGCAGCAATCTGGTAGCAGTGTCCGTACCCAAGAATGTGACAAGTATGGGAGAACATGTATTCAGATATTGTAGCAACCTGACTTTGTATTGCGGAGCCGAATCGAAACCAAGTGGCTGGAGTGAGAAATGGAATTCTAGTAACAGACCAGTTGTTTGGAACTTAGGGGCAAATGTATGGTTGTATACTGTAAATGTTAAAACAAACAATAACGCGTATGGTAGCGTCAGTGGCGGCGGTATTGTAGCTAACGGCTCAACTACAAAAATAACAGCCACACCAGCAACAGGTTACAAGTTTGTAAGGTGGAGCAATGGGTTGACAAACGCCACCGCGACAATTACAGTGACAAAGGACACTACTCTTACTGCTGAATTTGCAATAAAAACATACACGGTTTCAGTGGCTGCCAATAACAGCTCGTATGGCACGGTCGGTGGCGGCGGAATCGTTAATCACGGTTCAACCACAACCATAACAGCAACTCCGGCAACTGGTTATAAGTTCGTGAAGTGGAGTAATGGCCTGACAAATGCATCCGTGACTGTAACTGTGACTAAAGACACTACACTTACGGCTGAATTTGCAATAAAAACATACACAGTTACAGTTGCGGCCAACAACAGCTCGTATGGCACGGTTGATGGTGGAGGAACCGTTGCTGAAGGTTCAACCACAACCATAACGGCCACACCTGCAACTGGTTATAAGTTTGTAAAGTGGAGCAATGGCTCGACAAACGCGTCTGAGACCATTACAGTGACATCAGATTTGACACTTACTGCAGAATTTGCCTTTATAATTCCAGAAGGCAATCAGGAAATCCCTGAAAACCCGATTACAGAAACGCCTGCTGATTCCACCAGTTTCAGGTTCAGTATTTTAAGCAGCAGCGAGCACAAAGTTGAGGTTTCAGGCTACACTGGAACAAGTGGCAACGTTGTCATTCCACACAAAACCACAATTGATGACGTGGAGTATACTGTTACGGCAGTTGGTGACCAGTCGTTCCGCAACAACAACACAATTGTTGCTGTCACCATTCCGAACACAGTCACCAACATCAAGAGCAATGCCTTCCGCAATTGCAGGAATCTTGAATATGTGGTGATTCCAAGTTCGGTAACAACAATAGGCGAGGGTCCATTCTGCGAGCGCAACAGTCTGACTGCCATATATGTAGACAGAGAGAACAAAAATTTCGTTTCGGTTGACGGCGTGGTTTATAGTGCCGACATGAAACGTCTTGTGCAATATCCTTGCGCTAAACCATACACCGTGTTTGAAATTCCGAATACGGTCGAGCGCATTGAATATGGTGCATTTAGCAGTTGCCCGAATCTGGAATCGCTGATTTTCCCTAATTCGCTGGAAAACATCAGGTGGTGGGCAATTTGTGGTTGCGGCAATATGAAATCATTTGTGATACCAAAATCGGTAACGACAATTGGAGGTAACGCAATCAGAAACTGCAAGAACCTGACAATCTATTGTGAGGCTGAATCAGAACCCTCGGGTTGGGATTCATGGTGGAATTACGACGAACGTCCGGTTGTTTGGGGATATACATCGGATCTTGGCGACTTCACATTCAACATCACAAGCCCCGATAACTTCACTGTTGATGTAACAGGCTATTCAGGCTCAAATGCCAATGTTTTAATTCCGAGGAAAGTTGTCATTGAAGGTGATGAGTACACCGTTACAGGCATTGCCAGCGGTGCTTTCTTGAACAACAACACATTGACAAATGTTACCATTCCAGAAGGTGTTACCCGCATTGCTTATCAGGCGTTCCGCAATTGTAGCAAACTGACATCGGTAGTCATTCCAAATTCGGTAACAACCATTGGCGGCTATGCATTCGCAGGTTGCAGCAACTTGACTTCAGTTACTATTCCGGCGGGTGTTACAAGCATTTCGGAGCGGGCATTCATGGATTGCAGCAAGTTGGCATCAGTCAAACTTTCTGAGGGCCTTACAAGCCTTGCCGATGTAGCGTTCTATCACTGCACCAGTCTGACTTCGTTAGATCTTCCGAGTACGGTGACAAGCATCGGAGCCAGTTCGTTCGAGGGCTGCACTGGCCTGACATCAATTGTCATTCCCGAAGGCACCACAAGCATCGGATATAAGGCATTCTACAATTGCGCCGGCTTGACATCGGTTAAAATCCCAAATACAGTTACAACAATCGGTTACGATGCCTTCTGGAATTGCAAAGACGCGACCATCTATTGCAATCTGGAAAGCAAACCCGAAGGTTGGAACAGCGATTGGAACAGAGATGGCGGCACTGTTGTTTGGAACAATAAGAAATGGATTGTTACACTTTCGGCCAACAATAGTGCGTATGGCACAGTTGAGGGTGGCGGAACTGTTGAAAACGGCACAAAAATTACTATCAAAGCCACTCCAGCAACGGGTTACGAATTTGTGCAATGGAGCAATGGCTCGACAAATGCCACAGAAACCATCACGGTAACATCTGACGTAACCTTGACGGCTGAATTTGCAGAAGAGAGCACGATTCCTGAAAATCCGAATGATGAAACGGCAGCCGATTCTACCAATTTCAGGTTCGACATTTTAAGCAGCACCGACCACACTGCTGAAGTCTCTGGCTACTATGGCACAAGCGGCAACGTTGTCATTCCGCACAAAACCACCATTGAAGGTGTGGAGTACACCGTTACGGCTGTTGGCGATCAGGCGTTCCGCGATAACTACACTATTGTTTCTGTCACCATTCCTAACACTGTCACCAACATCAAGAGCAATGCCTTCCGTTGTTGCAAAAATCTTGAATCTGTGGTGATTCCAAGTTCGGTAACAACAATAGGCGAGGGTCCGTTCTGCGAGAGCAACAGTCTGACTGCCATATATGTAGATGAAGACAACGCTAATTTTGTCTCGATTGATGGTGTGGTTTATAGTACCGACATGAAACGGCTTGTTCAATATCCTTGCGCCAAATCAGATACTGCATTTGTTGTACCAAATGGAGTTGAACGCATTGAATATGGATCATTTAGCAGTTGCCCGAATTTGAAATCGCTGGTTCTGTCAAACACTGTGAAAACCATTCGTTGGTGGGCAATTTGTGGTTGCGGCAAGATGGATTCGATTGTGATTCCAATTTCAGTAACCTCAATAGAGAGTGATGGAATTAGATATTGCAAGAACCTGACAATCTATTGCGAGGCTGAATCGGAACCGTCTGGCTGGAGTTCATGGTGGAATTACGACGAACGTCCGGTTGTTTGGGGATATGCATCGGATCCGGGAGACTTCACATTCGACATCACAAGCCGCGACAACTTTACTGTTGAAGTTACTGGCTACATAGGCTCTAATGCCAATGTTGTAATTCCAGGGAAAGCTATCATTGAAGGAGAGGAGTACACCATTACGGCCGTTGGCGATCAGGCGTTCCGCGATAACAACACTATTGTTTCTGTCACCATTCCTAACACTGTCACCAACATCAAGAGCAATGCCTTCCGTTGTTGCAAAAATCTTGAATCTGTGGTTATTCCAAGTTCGGTAACAACAATAGGTGAGGGCCCGTTCTGCGAGCGCAACAGTCTGACTGCCATATATGTAGACAAAGATAACGCTAATTTTGTCTCGGTTGACGGTGT
This sequence comes from Salinivirgaceae bacterium, assembly GCA_016284875.1. Lineage (GTDB taxonomy): Bacteria > Bacteroidota > Bacteroidia > Bacteroidales > SZUA-534 > RUG13583. The sequence goes on from JAEEPS010000026.1 coordinate 33,495, forward strand.
GGTTTATAGTGCCGACATGAAACGGCTTGTTCAATATCCTTGCGCCAAATCAGATACTGTATTCGTTGTACCAAATGGAGTTGAACGCATTGAATATGGAGCATTTAGCAGTTGCCCGAATTTGAAATCGCTGGTTCTGCCAAACACTGTGAAAACCATTCGTTGGTGGGCAATTTGTGGTTGCGGCAAGATGGATTCGATTGTGATTCCAAATTCAGTAACATCAATAGAGGGCGATGGAATCAGATATTGCAAGAACCTGACAATCTATTGCGAGGCAGAATCGGAACCGACTGGCTGGAGTTCAGCGTGGAATTACGATGATCGTCCGGTTGTTTGGGGATACTCTTCAGGTAATCAAAATAATAATGAAGAAACCCCGGACTCAGACTTCACATTCAAAATCATTGATAACAATTCGGCGGAGGTTACAGGTTACACTGGTACGGAGACCGCTATTACCATTCCGCAAAAGGTTGAGATTGATGGCAATGAATACACCGTAACCAGCATTGGCAACAAGGCGTTTGAAGGCAACGACAAGTTGACAGCCGTCGTTATACCTAATACAGTGACAACCATTGGCGATAACGCCTTTAGCGGTTGCACTGAGTTGGATTCGATTGTTATCCCGAATTCGGTAGAAAATATCAGTAGCACAGCGTTCGTTGCAAGCGAAGGAACTTGCGGCTTGACCGCTCAATGGCGTTACGATATTCTGACCAAAACACTGACAATCAGTGGCGAAGGTTGGCTTGATGGTTATGGATACGATTTCAACACTCATACTGAAATAAAGGCTCCTTGGGCTGTTTATAATGACCAAATGGAGTCGGTGGTTGTTGAAGAGGGCATCACTGGCCTCGGCAGTTCAATGTTCAGTTCCAGCAACGTCAAGTATGTCAGTCTGCCATCAACATGCAATAGTTTTAGCAGTGCGTTTAACATGTGCAGGCAATTGGAGAAAGTGATTATTCGCACCCGGTTCGTTATGAGCGTGAACAGTTCTAGTTTCGACAATTATGATAACTGCACGCTTTATGTGCCGATGGATTTGGTAGATTCTTATAGTAAGGAAATTGTTTTCAGAGATTTCTCGAAAGTTGTTGGTTTCTACATTATTACAGTCGATTCCGAAATAAAGAATGGAACTGTTGAGGTTGACAAGGACCTAATACTGGAGAACGAAACGTTCACAATTACACCAACCCCCGATGAGGGCTATGTTGTTGGGAATGTGCTTGTAAACGACAATCCCGTTGAAAATACCAATTCGGTACACGCGGTAGGCAATGATAGAAGCGTTATTCTTGTCAGTGCGACATTCAACAAAGCCGGGAACGGTGGTAACAATGAAGGAGTCAAGCCAGAAGACTTCACATATGGCATTATTAGCTTTAGCAAGATGCAGGTTGAAATAGATGGCTACAATGGAACAAGTACCGACATTGAAATACCGAAGACAGTTAATTTTGGAGGTGACGAATACTCCATCGTTGCTATTGGCGACGAGGCTTTTAAGGACTGCAGCATTCTGAAATCAGTAACAATTCCGAGCACTATAAAAAGCGTTGGTGACGATGCATTCAGCAACTGCAGCAGTTTGGAGTCAGTTACTCTTCCAAACACAATCGAGGCTATTGGCGCTTGCACTTTTGCCGAGTGCAGCAGTCTGAAATCTATTGAAATTCCTAATTCGGTTACGTTTATCGGTAATAGCGCTTTCGCAGAGTCTGGTTTGATATCGGTTGTGATTCCGAATTCTGTGACAGAAATAAGCAGTTATGCTTTCCAGGATTGTGCCGATTTGGTTTCTGTTGAGATTCCGAATTCGGTTGAATCTATAGGAATGAGTGCATTCCAGAACTGTTCAAGTCTGGCATCCGTGAAAATTCCAAGTTCAGTCACCAACATTGGTATGTCGGCGTTTAAAGGCTGCAGAAATGCCTCATTTGAATGTGAAGCGGCGTCGAAACCTGATGGTTGGGACGAAAGTTGGAATTACGATAACAGACCTGTAGTTTGGAAAAATAACGCAGGCACAGCCGTTGCTGAATCAGCTGCCAACGCAGTCAACATCTACGCTTACGGCAACACCATTGTTGTGGAAAATGCTGATGCCGAGATATTTGTTTATGACGCAATGGGCCGTTTGGTTGTAGAAGAGCCGCATTTTGATGTCTCTACAGAGATCCGCATAAACGGCACTGGTGTTTACCTTATCAAGGTTGGAAACACAACTAAGCGGGTGATGATTAATGATTGATATCGGTTGGGGCGGTGTTTGGGCACCGTCTCTGCTAATTCAAATAAAAACAGTTAGGGGCGAATAAACATTCGCCCCTAATTGTTTTGTAATTATCTATTTCCAAATTTCTTTCTTCTTATACCAATCCTGCAACACATAGAACGCCTTTTTCTTCTCGCCTTTGTCGGAATAGAGGCCTTTGCGGTTGTAATAGTCCTGAACGCCGTCGAGCACGCGGCGGGGCGAGCGGAAATCCTTCAAAATCCACGGCGTCGTGCCGGCAAGTCCGTCGATTTTGTCGAGCATCGCAACATTTTCTATATACAGGTTTTCCTGAAATTCTTCTGTCCAACGCTGATTTTTTGCGCCGTGGAGACCATACTTCGCGCCGCCGCCAAACTCGCTGACTATCACAGGCTTGTCGTATGGAATCTCCCACGTCATTTTGGGCGCGTCGTTCACATCGCGGTACCAACCGATGTATTGATTGAAACTAATTACATCGACATATTTGTTCATATTGTCCTGCAATTTGTTGTGATAATTAGCC
>JAEEPS010000119.1 GCA_016284875.1 Salinivirgaceae bacterium
GTAAGCGCGAAGCGTGTGTACAGAGTAACGTTTTTCGTTCGCCAGATAGTTGGAAAAACCGTTATCGAACATTGCAACACTTGCCTGTTGCTCCACGCAGGGAAGCAAGGTCGATTAATTCTCCTGGCTTGCGTCCTGCAACTGCTGGATGTAGGCGGCTTTGATGATCTCTCTGCGACGTACGACAGAAGGTTTTGTGAAGGCCTGACGTGTTCTCAATTCCTTTACAACACCTGTTTTTTCAAATTTTCTTTTGAATTTCTTCAAGGCTCTGTCTATTGTTTCGCCTTCTTTTACTGGTATTACAATCATAACAAAATACTATTGTTTAACATTCCTAAAACAAGGCTGCAAATGTAGCAAATGATATTCAATTACAAAATCTGTTTGAGATTTATTTTTAAACTTTTCGACGTTGGTGTCACCGAGCCTCAAGATAAGGCGAAATTTTCTCGTAGGTCATGCTATCAACGAGTTTGTATTTGAGCAAATCGCTGACGGAATTGAACTTACCTGCAAGTTTCTTGTAGTTCATAATTGCGTTCAACTGCGTAACGGACATATATGGGTGACCGCTCAACTGTTTATATTTGAAGTCGTTCAAATTGATTCGGGTGATTTTTGAAGTGTCGATGGTGAACTGCGAATAGAGATTGGCATAAGTTTCGGGCGGCAACTTTCTGACTTCACGTAACTGCTCAACCGAGTAGAAACCGCCTAGCATATCGCGGTATGTCATTATTCGGTTAGCGAGCACACTGCCTATGCCACGCAAAGCGACAAGTTGCGCCGAATCGGCCGAATTCAGTTCAACAATGGGCTGCTCTTTAGGCTGATAGGTTTGCTTGCGAGGTTTTTCCGTCCATGTGCTGTCGGTATATTTCTTCTTGGCTGCCCGTTTTTTAGGTTCAACTGGGGTTTTTGCAGCAATCTTTATGTAAGGGCTCAACCTCGAAAAAATAGAATCGGTGATACCATATATACGTGCGAAATCCTCATTCTTACGAAACACGCCTCCTGATTTCCGATATTTTACGATGTTAGCCGATATTTTTTCAGATAATCCAAGACATAGAAAATCATCGTAGGTGGCGGTGTTGGGGTCGAAGGAAAAGACCGTGTCGGTAGTTGCAACCTCCGGTTGAACGGCAACATCGTCCACCAACTTATAGTTTTCCGCAATCATGGCTTCAAATTCGCTGAAATCGGGCATGTTCATCCTTGTTTTATAATAAGATACGACACGCGGGGCAATGGCGACCAACACAATAAGACATGCCAGAACTATGGAGCCGCTCTGCTGCATCTTATTCATTGTGAAGTAATCTTTGAAAAACTGTTTGAGTGTCATTGCTGTAGAAAATCAGAATGGATAGCCGATACCAAATTGCCAAGTTATATCTTTGAATCTGAATCGATTATGCGCTATAACCCAACTTTCGCGGCCTTCGATAGCAGGATTCTTCACCTTAATGCCACCATCGAGACGGATGACAGCGAAATTAAGGTCGAGACGGAAACCCATGCCCGTGCCTATTGCCATCTGCTTATAGAATTTGTTCACTTCGAACTCCGCACCCGGACGGTCATGGTCCTCTTTCAAAGCCCAAATGTTGCCGGCATCAGCAAAAATGGCTCCTTTGAAGTTCTTGATAATTGTGTAGCGGTATTCAAGGTTAAATTCCAATTTAATATCGGCAGTCTGGTTCGGATATGACGACGCTGTATCACGATAGGTTCCGGGGCCCAAATCGCGGACGTTCCATGCACGGATTCCATCGGCGCCGCCCGAATAGTACTGACGCACAAACGGCACGGCTGTTGCATTGCCATAAGGCACCGCTACGCCAGCAAAAGATCTGAATACCAACTGACTATGCTCGGACATCGCGCTGTAGTGGCGATAATCGACATCAGTTCTGACAAACTGCGCATACTGCAAATCAACGATTTTATAAAAGCCTCCAGCCACAGTGTCGGCAGTTCCGGTGTGCTTGTGCAGCGAGTGAAGCAGATTGCCAGCCAAATCCAAATTCCAACGGAAATATGAGAACGTGGCGTCGTCGGAGTTTTTCTTGTTCTGATAGATGATGCTATAGCGACTACCTATAATAAAATAGTCTTTGTAACTGTTCTCGATGTATTTTCCGCGGATTCGGTTGTCGAAAGCCTCGGTGCGCTCGGGAATGCGGACGGTGTTCAAATCAACAGGACTGATGAGAAAACGAAAGTATTTTTTTGATTTCCATGAATATGTCATCAGGAATGATGTGATTTTCCGCGTGTAATCAGGTCGGCGCTGATAGTTGTAGGCAATGGTGAACAGAGTGCGCGGCTCGGTCTTTTTATACCAGTTGGATGTGCGGAAAGGCAATACAAACGACGGCGTTTCGAGCGAAGATTCGGCACCAAACTCAATGATGTTGAAGGCGTCGGTGGTCTCGGTCTTTGTCTGGCGCTGCAACGAGCCCGACAATTTGACGTTTAAGATTTCGGCCCCATGGAACAAATTTTTGTGCTGATAACTAATGTTACCTCCAACACCCAAATTGCCTTCGGTATTGGTCGCCTCAAGATTTATCGAATAATTCTGATAGGTTGACGGCGTGAGTTGAATCTTGCAGTCGAGCAAAGAATCGCTACCTGCTGTTTGTGAAAACGATATGTTATTCTGTCGGAAAATGCGCAAAGAATTCAAATGTATGCTGGTCTGCTCAACCATATCAGAATTGTACAATTGTCCTGGTTCTATAAGATTTGCTTTCAATATGGTACGCGGCGTTATCCTCCGTTTTTCGGAGAACAGAAATAAAAACGATTTATACCGAAGCGTGTCTAAATTTTTGTAATACAAATCTTTATTGCGCAACATCTCTTGCTGATTGAAATCGGGATAAATGCTGACACTATTTATTCGGAACTGGCGAACATTCGTTTTTATCAAGTCGCCGTTCGGCATCTGAACTATCGGCCGCTCTACCCTAACCTCAACATTCGCGATATAATTATTGGTATCGACATTGTACCTTACCAATTCCTGGCTGAACTGGTAATAGCCGTTGCTACGCACTTGCCTTGTTATTCTATCTTGCTCTGATTTAAGTATTTCCAGTGTGAACGGCAATCCTGCTTTGAGCATCGACTCTGCGGTATCGGCCATAATCAAAGGTTCAATAACCGTGTCGAGAATAGTATAATAAACCGAGCCAATGTGAATCTGTTCACCCAAATTGACATTATATATAACCTCTGCCTTTTTCTTTTTTCGCCTCACTTCATACGTTACCGACGAGTTGTAGTAAGCCTCGTTCCGAAGTATTATATCGAACTGTTTAACAGTGCGATCGGCCAGCACTGAATCGCAGATGACAGGCTCCTCCCCCACAACACGGGCAAGCCAATTTTTCCATTTTCGCTCGTTACCGAGATGCGCGAAATTGTATGTCGCCAGAAAAAAAGGATAAACCCTGAAAACTTTTCGGTTCTCTTTCTGCCGATAGTAAGCAGTCAGTTCGCTCTTGTCGAATTTCGGGTCATCAACAACGGTCTTGTTGCGGCGCAAAAGATACTCATCGTCAGGCACCATACGCGTGACGTTGCAACTTGCAAACAAAACTGCTGCAAGCCCGATAGCGGCCAACCGTGTCAGAAATTTCTGCATAATACGAATTGTGCAAATATAGGCTACTGCGCAAAATAATAGGTCGGTTTAGCGGATTTTTGCCGAACCAAACTCTCAAAAAATTACTTTTGCGGAAAAGTGATTATGCTTACCAACAACACAATAAAACTGATAAAGTCGCTTGACAGGAAAAAATCGCGAACTGAATCGGGTTGTTTCGTAGTCGAAGGCGAAAAAATGGTGCGCGAACTGCTGCAAAGCAGGTTCGAAACCGTTGAAGTGTTTGCCGTTCAGCCATACATCGATGAACTGCCAGCCACGCTCAAGCGCAAGGCCGAAATCAGTGCCGTAAGTGAGCGCGACCTTGAGCGCATCAGTTTTCTCAAGACGCCCAACAAGGCCGTTGCGTTAGCGAAATTACCTGACAGCCAAATTATTGACTCTACAGATTTAACAGGATTGAATATCGCTCTCGACAACATTCAAGACCCTGGAAATTTGGGAACCATCATCCGCACGGCGGCGTGGTTCGGCATCAGAAACGTCTTCTGCTCGACGGATACGGTCGATGTCTACAACCCGAAAGTTGTGCAATCGACAATGGGCGCCATTTTCAAGGTGAACGTCACTTACTGCAACCTTAACGAACTAGCCGCAACCGCCCGCAAAGCCAGCGTTCCGCTCTTCGGCACACGGCTCGACGGCGAAAATCTCTACCAAACCAATCTGCCCGAAAATGCGATTGTGGTGATGGGAAATGAATCGAAAGGCTTGTCGCCCGAAATTAGCGCGCTGATGGACAGCAACTTAAAGATTCCATCGTACGCGCCGCCGACATCTGATATGGAATCGCTGAATGTGGCAGTGGCCACAGCCATTATGTGCGCCGAATTCCGCCGCAGAATGGGCGCAAACGGTTAGCCGCATTGCGACAACACGTTAATTATCACCAATTTATTTTGTGAATTGAATTTATTTTGCCGACTTGCTAGGCGTGAGTCTTACCTTGACTACGACCTTTTTAACAACCGACGGCTTGCCGTTTTTCAAGCACGGCAAATGCAAATCGTCGGGATAAAGAATGACAAATTCGCCAGCATTTAATGTAACAGGCTCGTAATCACCTTCATAAAAAGCAATATCGTGCTCGTTTGAGTATGGAATCGACTCTTTTTGACCACTCTTCGGGGCATAACCAATAATCTCGGTTCCTTTAATAATATACTGAATGTCAATATATTCAAGGTGACCTTCGAGTTGTCCTTCGCCTTTAGTGACATACTCGCTGACCGAAGCGTACATATCGTTCCCGTCAATCGGGTATTTGCCTTCGTCGTAATCGGCCAAATCGGCTGACGACAAGTACTCGAAAGCCTTTGCGAACAACGGATGCAGCGAATCGTACTTTGCGTGATTGGTGAGACTATCCTTAATCATACTCTCTGTTTTTAGCGGCACAAATATAAGGCTGAGTTCGATATCTTCTTCGCGTTTTCGCGCCTATTTTCTTGCAGTTTTTCGCTCAAGGCGATATGGTGTTGATTGTCAATCGTCAGCGGAAGGCAGGAAAAAAATCTGATAGGACTAAATGGGACTAATAGGACTGGATAGGACGATATAGGACTTATAGCGGGGGCAACATAGCCATGGGCCTTTGGTAGCCGCCCTTGGGGGCGGCAGGCCCACGGCTATGTTGCCGGCTGCCCGTGCTGGGTGGCATTATGGCCGGCGGACGGGCCGCACCGGAAACCCACAGTAGCGGTTGACGTTGCCGTACGCAGGGCTCACGTAGCCCGAATTGAAGTACAGATCCCGAGCGCTGCTCGGGTTGCTGGCGTAGAGCGAAGCCGACCAGTAGTAGCCGCGGGAACCGGCAACGCTGAGACTGGCATTGAAGCGGTTGCCCGCCGCCGGCAGAAAAATGTGTGTGTCGGTGGCAACAGAGTATGTGTGGTCAGAACCTTTTGTGCACTGCTTGTCCGTGTTTTTGTCGACTGACTTGTAAACTATGTAGCCAGCAATGCCTGTGCCGTTGTAATCGGTTGTCCAGAACCAGTAACACTCGTTATAGAGTTCCTGAAACTCATCGGTTGTGGGCATTGCCCAACCGCCGCCCCAGTTGGCGGTGGCGGCGTCGTCTTCGGCTTCGAGAACGGTTTTGTTGTCAACTGTGCCGTTGGCCGCTTTGGTGTTGTATTTGGTGAGCGTGGAGCTGCTGCCACCTGAAAGTTTGGTGTAATTGGCCCAGTTGTAGCCTGTTTTGCCGTCTTTCCAAGTGAGCGGGTCTTGTGAAGAATAGTATGGCTCGGTCTCGCCCCAAGCGTAATAGTCGCCGTACTGTTCGGGCGAGGTGGCGCCAAGGTTGCAGGTTGCCCAGAGGTTGCCGCTGGTTAGGCCTAAATCAACTTCAATATCGCCGCTTAATAGGGCAATTTTAAATTCTTGTTTTTTTATAATGTCTCTGATGGCGGCGAGTTCGGTTTCAATGTCGGTTTTCTTGGCATAGGTGGCTTCAGCGGTGGTGGCATCGAGTTTGCCGCTAATATCTTGGTGCTGGGTGAGCACGGTGGCCGAAGTGCCTGTTTTCAGAGTAATAGTTGCGGTGCCCGTGCCGTTGGTAATGGTCATTTCGCTTTTGTCGGCTTTGCCTGTAATGTCTTGGTGCTGGGTAAGGAAATTGCTATCATTTTCTAAATCAGAGGTTTTTGTGGGAATACTGGGAATTATGGGAATGTCTGATTTTAGGGCGTAGGCGGCCGCTATGTCAACGGTGGTGGTGTAAGCGGCGAGGGTGTCAGTGAGCTCGGCGGTTGTGGTATAGGCGGCGAGCGACTGGTGCTCGGTTAAGAAATTGCTATCGTTTTCTAAATCAGAGGTTTTTGTGGGAATACTCGGAATACTAGGAATGTCTGATTTTAGGGCGTAGGTGGCCGCTATGTCAACGGTGGTGGTGTAAGCGGCGAGGGTGTCAGTGAGCTTGGCGGTTGTGGTATAGGCGGCGAGCGACTGGTGCTGGGTGAGGAAATTACTATCGTTTTCTAAATCAGAGGTTTTTGTGGGAATGCTGGGAATTGTGGGAATATCTGTTTTGAGAGCGTAAGTGGCCTCAATGTCAGCGGTTTTGGCATAACCTTCGAGGTTGGCTTCGGCGGGAATATCGGTTTTGAGGGCATAGGGGCTTAAGTCAATGTCGGCAGAGGCGGCTTTGGCGGCGTACATTGCAAAGGGTACGCTTAAGAGTTGAGCCACCGATGTGCCGTAGGGGCTTTCGGTTTTGAGAAAGAAAGTGCCTGCGGCCCAATTGATTGCAGAGAAGTTATCGGCACTACTGCCTCCGCCTACAGCAAGGGTAAAAAGGCCGTTCTGGTTGGTGGTTACGGTGTGGGTCTCGGTGTAAACCGCTTTGGCAGCATCGGCGGTGGCACCCTGCAAAATGGCAAGGGTGATGTCGAAGGTCTGATTGGCGGCAATGGAATCGTGCGCGTCGCGCACAACTGCTTGGTAACTAAAGCCTTGCGGGGCTTGAGCGAAGGTTGCGGCTGAAAGTAGCAGCGCGGTGATGATGGTGGTTATTCGTTTCATATTTGACATTATTAAATTATTCATTTTTAGTTGCTTAATTCGTTTTTTGTTGCGACGAGTACGTCGCTCACAGGACATTTTTATTTTTTCACAATTTTGAATGTTTTCAACGGTTTGTCGCCGTCGGTGACGCGAAGTAGATAAACGGCGGTTGAGAGTTTACCCATATCGATTGTGGCGCCGGATTTTGCGGCGGCAGTAACTATTGAGCCGGTTCTGATGGTGCGACCGCCGGCGTCAGTGAGCGTGTAGCGCAGATTGGCGGCTTCAATGTCGCCGACACGCAGGGTGAGTCGGTCGATCACAGGATTGGGATAGACAGCGGCTTCGAGGGTTATATCGCTGTTAATCTGTCCGCTAAGAGTGGTTATCACATAGGCTTGCTGCACTCCGGGTGTAATGCTTCCGGCATCGGACTTGAGTGGCAGCAGGAATGTCTGACCAATGGTGTAACTCATTGTGCCGCTGCCTGTTACCTCGCCGCCAGCCGTAGCTACTGCTGATTGGGCGCTGGCGACACCTGCGCTAACAAGCAGGACCGCAATGGCGGCAATCGTGATTTTTGTTCTGCTTGGCATAATTATATTAATATTTAAATGATGTTCAATATTTTACACGCAATGATTATTTCTAATTACGCATTACACAGTTTGTAAATATATTGTTTTTTTGAGGGAAAATAACTAGGAAAAAAGACTCTGGCAAAAGATTTTTCTTTTTCCTTTTTTTTACCAATCCAAAAACTCGGCTACTTTTTCAGCGCAACGCTGCCCATCAAGTGCCGAAGAGACAATGCCGCCTGCATAGCCCGCACCTTCACCACACGGGAAAAGTCCCTGAATCTGAACGTGTTGCAGAGTTTCTGGGTCGCGCGGAATGCGCAAGGGCGAACTGGTGCGGCTCTCGACGCCAATCAGCACGGCATCGTTGGTGTAGAAGCCGCGCATTCGGCGGTCGAACTGGCGAAGACCGTCCTGCAGGCGCTGGCAGATAAAATCGGGCAGCCACTGGTGCATCGGCGACGAGATTATGCCTGGCGTGAACGACGTACGCGGAAGCGAACCCGAAACACGCCCTTCGACAAAATCAGCCAACCGCTGCGCTGGCGCAATCTGGCCCGCGCCGCCATTGTTGAAGGCAAGCCGTTCGTATTGCATTTGAAACTCGAGCCATGCCATCACTGGATCGGCGCAAGGCGGAATATCATCGGTGCGCAACTCAACCACAATGGCCGAAT
>JAEEPS010000027.1 GCA_016284875.1 Salinivirgaceae bacterium
GGAACACCGACACGGCAAGGCAGACAGAGTGCTGCGCACGAAGTTTGCGAGCCACGGCCACGGCGTAATCTGAAATGTAAGATTCAAGCGTGGCGAAGTCACTTGTCATATAGGTGAATGTGCGAGAGTGGCAAATGGACTGCTGATGCTCTGGGTTGCTGATGTCGATTGAGGGAATGCCGTGCAACTCCTTCCATGTGCGAACGCCATTTATATTGAGCAAACGGCGAACATAGTTTTCACTTGCATTGTAGAAATCGAGTGCGGTTTTGATGCCTTTGGCCTGCAGTTTGGGTGCTGTACGGCGCCCTATCCCCCACACATCAGCAATCTGAACGTTTGATAATGCTACTTCGATTTTGTCTTTGGGCAAAACACAAGCACCTTTATAACCAGAATAATTTTTGGCGTAGCGAGTAGCGACCTTTGCCAAGGTGTACGTATGTGAGATACCACACGAAACTGGGATGCCAGTACATTGCTCAATGTGATGTTTGATTTTCAAGGCCGTATCATGTAACTGTTCCTTATTCTCGATTGGCAACTCGCCGAAAAACTCATCGACTGAATATTGCTGAAAGTTCAACACTAATTCCATATCACGGACAACTTGCATCAATCGGCGAGAAATATCGACGTACTTTGGCAAGTTGGCAGGGAATACAGCCACATTGTTATCGTTGAGCAACTTGGTAACCTTAAACACTGGGTCGCCACGTTTCAGACCGATGGCTTTGGCTTCTTTGGTAAGCGCAAGAATGATTCCCCCACCCGCTTCATTACAGTTAGCAACGACAACAGGCTTACCGCGCAAGTCTGGCCGCAGAGAAACCTCGCACGAGGCATAGAACGAGTTGCAGTCGATGTGCAGAATCATTAGGCTTTCTTTTTGATTACCCACGTAACGACACCGAAAATGGAAAGTTCATTTGGATTGTCCACTTCGATGGGCTTGTACTTCTTATTACCTGACATTAGCAAAACCTTGCCATCCTGTTGAACAATGCGCTTCAGCGCGAACTCGCCATTATACATACAGATTGACAGATTCTTATCGGTTGGCAACAACTCCCTATCGACCACAAGCAAATCACCTTCCTCTACGCCTTCGTCAATCATACTATCGCCGACAACCCGAACAATATACGATGCGGCTGGGTGCTTAATCAATTCCACATTCAAATCGATGGGCTGCTGCATATAAGCATCATCGACAGGGATCAGAAAACCCGCGTGTACTGGCGAATTGGCTAAACCAATCAACGGCTTTGTGTCGGTGGCCAGTGGGTAGAACTCGAAAATCTGCTTCTTTTTCATACGGCCAAATTTAGAAACAATCACTCCACAAAATCAGGATATGCACTATTTTTTGTTTTACCCTCATATCAAGATTGTAATATTTAACCAAATAAATTTAATGTCTCCTTTAATGGTACCAAGCAGAGTGGTTCAGTTCTTCCCCACTTAACACATTTTTGATAAACTTTGAGATGGATGATTTATCGATAAAAAGTATGTTTGTCATATCATAAGTGGTGATTATGACTTTAGAAGAACAAATAAGCCAGTTGGATTTAAGCACTTATCCTATTCAGGATGTTGAGAGAATAATATCCAGCATTGGTCCTTTTGGTTTGGAAGTCTATCCCGTTCAAAAAGGCAGCACAATGCAACGAGTTCTGCCCGTTTCCGCTAATGACAATATCGATTCGGTGAGCAGGCTGTCATACAATCCCTGCCCTAAAAAATATGGTCGTGCCAATGTTCCTCGGTCACCTATGTTTTATGGCTGTTTCGACATCCCGAATATCAATAAAACAGCCAACGAAATGATTGTCTCCTTTTTCGAAGGAAGAGCGTTTAGAAGTGAAATGGCAATATTCAGTAAATGGATTGTAAAAGAGACCTTGCATGTTGGCTGCATCATTCATCCTTCGATTTTTCCTGGCACGACCAATAAATTCCTAATAACTCTGAAGAATCTTTATGTCTTGTTGTTGAAAGAAAACCGATACCGCTATCCACATTTAGACAAGGCGTTGAAACAAGTCTGCGAGCAGTTTTCGAAAAGATTCTCTGATAACAACGATTACAACTACCTTTTCACTGCGTTGTTCTCTCAAAAACTGATTGCAGAGCGCCATTTCGATGGCATTTTGTATCCGTCCGTTCAAACAGGCGGCGACGTGTGTATGAATATCGCCTTAACAAAAGATGCCGCCGACATGAAAATAACATTTATGAAGGCCCGCAAATCGTCAATCTACATAGATGCCAATGGTGAGTACAACACATCGCCACTTCAAAGAGCAGTATCGCAAGACGGCAAAACTCTGATATGGTCTGATATGATGGGTAAATGATTTATTTTCAAGTAAAACGAAAGAATTATTTACTCAAAGATTTATCTAAACTATTGTTAAAATGAAGCGAATCTCGCCAACATTCTCTTCAAATTTTGCAGCAAATATGATGGTGATTCGCATCATCCGTAACTATCTGATTGAGTATAATCATTCTTTCTGAAGGTTTTTTTATTTTTACGGCGATATGAATCGCGCACTCAAAATATTGTTTTTTGCGTTGCCAGCCTTGACATCTGCCTGCACAGAAAAAGTGCCAGGTCACGTTGCGCGATACGAATTGGAACGGCATCAAATCAAGGTTGCAAAGATTCTTGAAATCAGCGAATTAGAAACATTCACGGCTGCTGACAGCCTTGCCATCTGCAACAACGAATATCAAAAGCAGAAAGAGCAACTCATTGGTATTCAGCAGAATTTCATCGACTCGCTTGCCGTTTCCATTGCCGATGCGCACCAAAAAGCCGAATGCGAAAACGACGCCCCGATGAAAAAGGCTATCGCAATGGGAATCAGATCGATGGAAAACAAACGCGAACGCGCTCTGCAGATTATCGATGCCTATACAAACCACCCCGAAAGCACGAGCCTGAATTCAATCATTTGCAAATCAGAGCAATACAAGCAAATGGGCGATTCAGCCATTGGCCGCATTCAACGCTGCAGATTCGTTGGTCGGCAAGGCTCGCTGCCCGAAGAGACATTCTCGCGCAAATATCTGCTGACCGCTGACGGTCAGGAAATTATAGGCGAGATTATTGAGCCTTGACATAGCGTCCTGCAAACAAAATAATATTGGTCTGCGTGTCGCGGATGAAATAGACGAACGGATGGTCGATGTCAAAATGCTTTGTTTTAGGAAAATAAGCCCCTTTAACCATCATTGTGGCCGCCGTGGCCGATGCTGCTTCCGTACCCGACTCATCTACTTCAACCACAGTCTTTTGCACCACTTTCGACAGTTGCAAATCCTGTTGGCCCGACATTCCCGAAAAATCAGCAGCGCCGCTGAATGCTTCAACCACACCCATCGCTTTCAGTATCTGCCCGAAATCGACTGACGACGATGCGTTGAACTTCGGTATCGACAATGCAACATGCTCATTGTCAAGGCTATCAACCACACAACTAACAAAATCCGATGTGAGTTCTGCTTCAAACTTGCCAAACTGCCCATCAACGGGCATGACAATGAGCATCGAAAAACGGCCGCCTTCGTATGGCAGTTCAACGGCCTTAAAATCAGCAGTTTCACAATAGTCAAAATCGTCAGTTTTTGACATGAAGGTTATGTTTTTGGTGCTTCCGTCGATTGAATAAAAATCTTTACCCGAACTGTTTTTCGGCTTGAACTTGTTCAACCACTGACATTTAAAGTTGATGGCGTTGACCAGAACCAGCCGCGTGTTGGCATTCAACATATTGTCGGTGAGCAGGTTGGTGATTTTCCCGTTGGTTTGTCCAGCCACCCAACGGTTGACTTCGGCGCACGCCTGACGGCAAGCCCGCCGTGTGGCAAAGTTCAACTGTCCGCAAGCCGCGCCGTAGCACAATTTCAGCGTATCGACAAACGCAGGCAGCAAACCATAGCCTTTCGCCACCCAAACCGAATTGGCAACGGTCAGTTCGCAAGCGCCATTGCCGTTCAAACTTGCCTGATACCGCCGCACATTGCCGCCAATCCGCTCTGCGCCTTCAGCAGGGTTCAGCACAGCCGCCATTTCAGCACTTGTAGTGCGGCGCGCACCTTCTTCAACCATACGCATTGCAAAATTCAGGCTCAACGGTGAGAAGACAAAATTATCGCCCGCTTCGGCCAGCCGAGCATACGCACCCATCGCGAATCCGTTCACATCGCGCGACAGCGGCCCAACCCACTGTCCACAAGCCGACGCCGATGCCGCCACTGTCAGGCACAATGCAATTATCCATCTCATAACGAAAACGTTTTGGTCATTTCTTCTTCAACTTCGGCAATGGTGGCGGGAATGCGCTGCTTGCCCAGACGGCGGGCGCCATCGGCGGTTATCAGCAGGTCGTCTTCGATTCGGATTCCGCCAAAATCGAGATATTTGGCCACTTCGGCGTAGTTGATAAACTGCTCGTGAAGGTGCTCGGCGCGCCATTTCTCAAACAGTTCGGGAATGAAGTAGATTCCAGGCTCGTCGGTCACAACAAAGCCAGGCTGCAACTTGCGTCCCATCCGCAGCGACGACGTGCCAAACTGCTCAATCGGGCGCGTCTCGTTGTTGTAGCCAACGTAAATCTGCCCTAAATTTTCCATATCGTGAACATCGAGCCCCATCATGTGGCCCAATCCGTGCGGCAGGAACAGCGCATGAGCGCCAGCGGCAACGGCTTCGTCAACATCGCCGCGCATCAGCCCCAAAGCCTTCAGCCCCGAAGCAATCGTCTTGCAGCACTCAAGGTGCACGCTCTGATAGGTCACGCCAGGGCGGGCCAGTTCAAGAGCGCGGTCGTTGGTGTCAAGCACAATCTGATAGATATCTTTCTGACGTTGAGTGAATTTGCCACTGACAGGGAACGTGCGTGTGAAATCCGACGCATAGCCCATCGGCGTTTCGGCACCAGCATCGACAAGCATCAGCCGTCCAGGGGTTATCGGCTTGTCGTGCAAATGGTTATGAAGTGTTTGCCCGTTCTGCGTCAGAATTGTGGTGAACGACGTTGTGCCACCATATTTTAATGGTATGCTGTCGACAATGCAGTGAATGTCGCGCTCGCTTGCCGCCGTCTTTACCAGCCGCATGGCCGCCGTGTGCATCTCGTAGCCAATGGCGCACGCGCGCTCAATTTCGGCAATCTCTTCGTCCGACTTCACGGCACGCAGGTCGATGACGGCCTTAATCAGTTCGAGTGAGCACTGCTGCCCCACTTCCGATATTTTCTTGTCGAGAAGCGTTGACAACCAGAGCATTGTATCGGTGCGATAAGGCGGAAGATAATGAATTTTGCGCCCCTTCCCCACCAGTTTCGACAGCAACTTGGCCAAACCCGACATCGGCTCTGCGTGAGCCACACCGCACGTTGCGGCAAAATCGGCCACCGACGGCAGCGGACCTGTCCACACCACATCGTCAATGTCGGCGTCGTCGCCAAAAAGCCACTCGTCGCCCGACTCAAAATCGACAACTGCCGCCAGATTCGGCTTACGCAATCCGAAAAAATAAAGGAAAGTGCTGTCCTGACGGAAGTTATAAGTGTTGTCGGCATAGTTCATCGGCGATTCAGCATTGCCTAAAAACAGTCCCACGCCCTTGCCAATGGCCTTTGCCAAAGCCGCACGACGGGCGATATAAGTCTCTTTTGAAAACATTTCCATAACTGTTCAAGTTTTGTTTGGCACGAATTTAGGAAAATATTAACCACGGAAAGCACTAAAAACACGGAAAGTTGTGGCTTTATGGCTACCCCATAAAAGAAAAACGCCCAATCAGTTTTTGGCTGGTTGGGCGATTATGCGGTTCTCAATTATTATTCATCATGACACGTCCTCAAAGCATTGAATTGAATACTCTCTAACAGTTTTTTCGTCTGTTCTGATAACTGCCTGTTAATTACAATATTATTATCACTTAATGCAATCGCACACACATCTCCAATTAATTCATCAACGCCTGTATACTTTTTGCCTTCCCATTTGTAATATATTGTTTCTGTATTAATATCAGAACATATTAGCACTTTAGACAAATCACAGGCATCAACACTCTCTGAATATTCACACACTTCTCCAACCTCACCCATTTTTTTATCACCCTTGGCGAAAAATGCTATCAGCGCAATAGTTTTATCAACAACAATTGTGCGTGGATTGTTAGAATCATTATCACTCCACATTTCGAAATGATAGCCTTTATTGGCAGTTGCTACAATTTGAATTTCTGTTCCTTCTTCATACTCACCAGCACCTGCCACAATACCCATTTCGGAGTTGTTTACTGACAAAACAACAGAATATTTATTAGAATCGTCCTTTTGACAACCAACAAAAACAAATGCTACCGCAAAGCAAACAGTCAAACCAAATTTTATAATATGTTTCATTATTATTTTTTATTAATAAGTAATTGTGATTGAATAACAGTGTCAAACATAATCCACACATAAAAAAAGCGTGACACTTACTTCGCCTTCATTGGACTATTTGAGGCGTTCGACAACCTTTACTTACTCAACTACAACGAATAAATCCCAAGCCGAACGGCGCGAATCACATCGTTGCTTAATTATCAGTAAGTAATTATGAAGATTTTTTGAAGTTGTCGAAGTTTCAAATAGTCTCAAATTAAGCACTTTGCTTTTCCCTATTTATAATGTATGCATTACTATCTGTTTATGCCATAGGCAATTGCTTTTAAATATGTCCTACAAATCAATTTCTTACATTATAACCACATCCGCTCAATGACGCGTAATAGGTTGTCGAAAGACAAATATAGTTTTTTTGTAATTAAGTTAGTGCACTCTTTTTCCCCTCCCCATACCATATATTAAATAATCACCCCGCCACTTTGCCAATAATCGCTTACTTTTGCGCCCGTTTTAAAAAGAAGCAGAAAATGGAACCAATTGAAATTGTAGGCTACGCAGCCGCCGTGCTATCAACTATCTCGTTTGTACCACAAGCCGTAAAAACCATACGCACTAAAGACACAAAAAGCATATCGCTTGTAATGTATTCACTTTTTACAACAGCCGTACTATGTTGGCTTATCTATGGCGTTGCCACTCACGACGCCCCCGTGGCTTTGGCGAACGCCTTCACCCTACTTTTTGCAGGCATAATACTGATATGCAAAATCAAGTACAAGTAAGTTTCGGCCGATACATATATTATATGGTATGCCGACTGACAACTGCCCGACGACAAAAAAATCCGTTCGGGGCCTATTTTGCCGCCGAAAAGACCCTGACAAATGCCGCATCAAGTCGATTTTGCGCCGCGGAAACAGAAAAATCGCCACTCAAAAAACAACTTGGAACGCAAAATTTGGCTGAATGTCAATCAATAGCCGCACATAGGCACAGCATCGTTTTCAGTTGCGCTAAATATTTTTTCCACAAAACTTTTTTATTTACAAAAATTACTACTTTTACAAATACGGTCATCGCGGAAAAGATGGTCTGTGAAGGATTAGAATGAATATTGTATGGTCACAAATGAAGATGCAGCGAGATTAATTACAGCCATCAAGACATCGTCTACTTACGATTTCACGGACTATTCTGACAAATCGTTCTGCCGAAGGATTGAGAAAATATTGTTAGACAACAATATGGACCTGAACCAACTCATTCACAAGATTGGCAAAGACAAAGATTTCCTTGAGCAGATGGTCAAAGACATCACCGTCAACACCACAGAGTTGTTCCGCAACCCCGAAATGTGGCAAACCCTTCGCTATCACATACTTCCGAAGTTCAAAAAGAACCGTTCGATATTCATTTGGCACGCAGGCTGCTCAAGCGGTCAGGAAATCTACTCGATGCTCATCCTGCTCAACGAGTTGGGGATGTTCGACCAGGCCAAAGTGTTCGCCACCGACATCAACACCGACATGCTCGAAGCCGCCAAAGCGGGACAGTACAAATACCGCTTCAATTTGGGCTATCTCGACAATTTCGACAAGGTGATAAAGGAAAACCCCTTCAACTTCGAAGACAAGGTTGACGTTCCTTACGAGAAATATTTCGACATCGACAAGGTGAAAGACACCATCCAGATGAAGCCGTTCCTGCGCGAGAAAGCCGTTTTCCGCAAGCACGACCTTGTGAAGGACGGCAACGTCTTTTACTCGAAGTTCGACCTGATTTTCTGCCGCAACGTGATTATCTACTTCAACAACAAGTTGCAAAGCCGCGTCATCGACATGTTCAACGGCAGTCTGAACCGCGACGGATATCTTATTTTAGGCTCGCACGAAAGCATTTTGGGCGCTTCGGCCAACAATTTCGAGCGGTCGAAAGGATTTTACAAGAAAAAACAGATGTAGTTATGGTTGAGAATATAGGCATAGTAGATACTCGAAACATTATCAGCGCTGTAACTGACACCTACGGCTTTGATATGTCGGATTACACGTTCACGATACTCAAGCGGCGGCTGATTCACGCCATTAACACGTTCGGCAGCCATTCGGCCGACGATTTCGCCGACAAAATCCGCAGAAAAGTCATCGCTCTCGACGACTTCCTGTTCACCGTGTCGCTCGAAGTCACCGAATTCTTCCGCGACCCGTCGTTGTGGCGCGAACTGCGCGACAAGTACCTTTCGGAAATCAGCCGCGCCGCCGACAGCCGAATTTGGATGCCCAACGTCACTTCAGGCGACGAGTTGTTCTCTTTGGCAATCGTCATGAACGAAGGTGGCCTGCAAGGCAAGATAAAAATTGACGCTTCGTGCCCGTCACAAAAACATGTTGAACTCGTTAAAAAAGGCGGCAACTACGATCAAAAGAAAATCGAAGTCAGCGAAGCCAACTACACACGATATGTGGGCAAGACACAATTCGCATCATACTACACACTCTCTGACAATCGGGCCATAATGAAGCCGACACTGCTCAACGACGTCACACTCGATGTGCAGACCGACATTCTGAACGCCAGTCCGTCAAAGAAATACAAGATGGTGATTTACCGCAACAAACTGCTGCAATTCAACATCCCGCTGTACGACAAGGTTATACGTAAACTGGTCGACAGCCTTGAGATTGGCGGCTATCTGGTGATTGGCAACATGGAAACGCTTGAATATTCAGAAGCGAGCAAGAAATTGCAAATTGTGAACGCAAACGAAAAAATTTATAAAAAAAGGGTTGACTGATGAATGATTACAAAGCCATAATGATTGGTGGTTCGGCAGGTAGTTTTCAAGTAGTTAGCCGAATTATAGCGGCGCTGCCAGCCAACTATCCGCTGCCGATTCTGATGTGTCTGCACCGTCTGAAACACATCCGTTCGGGATTCGTTGAAGCACTGTCGATAAAATCGAACCTGCCAATAATCGAGCCGCACGACAAAGAGCCGCTCAAAGCCGGACGCATCTATCTTGCGCCCGCCAACTATCACATGTACATTGAGTTAGGCAACCGTTTCTCACTCTCGACCGAAGATGTGGTGAACCACTCGCGGCCGTCAATCGACCTTTCGTTCTTCTCGGCATCATACAATTTCAAGAAGAAACTTGTGGGCATCATATTGAGCGGCGCCAACAAAGACGGCGCCCTTGGCCTGAAAAGCGTGACCGACAACGGCGGCCTGACCATCGTTCAGGACCCCAAAGAGTGCCAGGTGCCGACAATGACAACAGCATCAATGAACGCCACAAAAGTGGATTATGTGTTCAGCACGAAACAAATTATTGATTTTTTACTTAAATTAGCCTGATTTATGGACGAACTTCTGAAATATCGGCAAAAAATTACAGGATGGACGATTTTCCTAATCGCCATCAGCGTTGCCGCCATAGCAATAATGCTGGCCGCCGCCCCGAATTTTGGCAAAAACAGTTACGCGCTCATACTGCTGCTGATTATTGTGGCGCAAATACTTATCGCTTCAAAAATCGGAATGATGGGTACAAAAATCACATCAATCTACATGAAAGCCGAAGAAGAGCGTGCCGCCGTCAGCCAGATAACCGACGACCAGTATGAGAAGGAAGTTGACCAAAAAATGAAGGAAACCGCCGACTCAGGATTCGACCTGAAAGCGCTGCTCGACAAAACAGGGAAAAACAGCGACTGGAAAAGTTTCGGCGACGCCCTGCTCTACGCCTTCTCAAAACAAATGGACGTTGCAGTCGGCATCGTATTCCAAAACACCGACGACGTGTTCAGCCCCACTGCGACATTCGCCTACTACAACGACGAATTGCCACAATCGTTCAAAATCGGCGAAGGCCTTTCGGGACAAGTCGCAAAAGACAGGAAACCAATGTTTTTGAACGACTTACCGAGCAAAAGTCTGATGATTGTCTCGGGTTTGGGACAGATAGAAGTGAACAATTTGGCAATAATTCCAATTTTAAAGGACGACAATGCTGTTGGATTAATAGAAATCGCTACCTTTAAGCCCTTTGAAAATGGGTTTGTGAATAAAATAGACGAAATTTCAAATGCAATAGGCGGCGTTGCCCCGCTATAAAGAGTTGAAGCACAATGGAAGCGTTTATCGACAAAATAAAACGGATATTTATATATAAGGTGAACAACAGGATAAACTTCACCCCGACTCTTGTTGGATTGGGCGTGATTATCCTTGTTCTGTCGTGGATAATTGGCTTTATGAATAACGACGCCCCCGCATCGTTGAGCAGCCTTGCCGAATTGCACAAAACATCGCCGTCATATTTCATAATCGACCTTCTGCCGATAATTCTGGGCATTTTGGGCTTTGCCTTCACAAAATCGCAGCAGGAAACCATCGACTCACTCGAAAGCCAGATTTCCGAAAAGGACCACGTAATTAATATGAACGCCCTTTTCGCAAAGAAGATTGGTGAAGGCGACCTTGCCGCCAACGATGCCGAAATCAATGACAACGACATTCTTGGCCACTCTCTGAAAAAAATGCGCGAGAACCTTGCGCTGACCAACGAGAAAGAGAAAGAGCAGAACTGGATTGCCAAAGGAAAGGATACCATTTCTGACATTCTTCGTCTGCAAAACGATTTGGGCAATCTCTCATATCTCACATTGGTTGAACTCATTAAGTATATCGACGTTATCCAGGGTGCGTTCTACATCTACAACGAAGAAGACAAGACACTCGAGAACACGGCAACATACGCCTACAACCGCAGGAAATACATTGATGCAAAATTCCAGATTGGCGAAGGACTTGTAGGCCAGTGCGCCTACGAGATGGATGTCATCTACCGCCGCGAGATTCCCGATGATTTTGTGACCATCACAAGCGGTATTTTGGGCGACAAGAAACCAAACTCACTGCTGCTTGTTCCGCTCATCACTGATGAGAAACTGCAGGGCGTGCTCGAATTCGCATCGCTCAAAGACGACATCAGCGAACTGAAAATCAGATTCTTGAAAGAACTGAGCGATATCATCGCCCGCACCATCTTCAACCTGAAAGTCAACACCCGCACTGAGAAACTGCTGAAAGACGCTCAGGAAATGACCGAGGAACTGAAGGAGAACGAAGAGGAACTTCGCCAGAATGCTGAAGAGATGCGCGCCACTCACGAGGAACTGGAGAAAACCAACTCGAATCTGCAAACTCAGATCCGCGCGGTTGAAAACGCACAGAAACGTCAGCATGCATTGTTGGAAAACGCATCAGAAATCATCTCAATCTACGATGAGGAGATGAAACTGAAATACATAAGTCCGTCAGTAACAAATATTTACGGCTATACAATCGCTGAAATGATGGCAGGCAAAGACCTTGAGCGTCTTACCGCCAAAGGCGTGAAAGAATTCACTGAAACATTCGGCAAACTTGTGGAAGACCCAAGTATGACCGCCACCATTCAGTATACTTATATGCGTAAGGACGGTCAGAAGATTTACATCGAATCAACTGGTCGAAACCTTCTCGAAGACCCAGCCATCAATGGCTTGATTATCAACTCTCGAGACATTACCGAACGTAAGCGCGCCGAAAAAGAGGAACGCATGAAGAGTAAGATGCAGTCATTGTCAGAGAACTCTCTCGACTTGATTCTGCGTATCGGCACCAACGGGCAGTTCTTCTACGCCAACCCAATGGTTAAAACATTCACGGGCATTGAAACAACCGACATCATAAACAAGAATCTTGACGATGTGGCATTCGAGCCAACCATCAAAGAGTTCTTCAGCGAGGCTGTCAAAACCGTGAGAAGCACCAACAGCAAGCATGATGCCGAGGTAACATTCCCAACCACATTTGGCGACCGCATTATGCAGGTGAACGCCATCCCTGAGTTCAGCGATGATAACAAGGAGTTGGAAACAATCCTGTTCGTTGCTCACGACATCACCGAGCAGAAGATGGTTGAAATCGAGATTCAGGAGAAGAACAAGGCCATCACCGAGAGTATCAACTACGCTAAACGAATTCAGACGGCCATTCTGCCGAACACCAAGTTCATTCAGGAGTTCCTGCCGAAATCGTTCATCTTCTACCGCCCGAAAGACGTGGTCAGCGGCGATTTCCCGTGGTTCTTCAAGAAAGGCGACGACTTGTTTATCGCCGTTGTCGACTGTACAGGTCATGGCGTGCCAGGCGCACTGCTCTCGTTCATCGGCTACTTCACGCTGAACAACGTGGTTGACCACTACGATAACATTGATGCAGGTGTCATTCTCGACAAACTTCATGAGGGTGTGCGCACCACTTTGAAGCAAGACCGAATCGACACCGAGGCTCGTGACGGTATGGACGTTGCGCTCTGCAAAATAAACTTGAAGAAAAATATTCTTGAATTTGCAGGTGCACACAGACCACTTTACTTATTGAGAGGCAACGAGTTAACCCAGTACAAGGGCAGTCATAAGGCAATTGGTGGTATACCATTAGGTAAAAAACCTGAAGCGGATTTTGAAAATCATTTAATAAATTTGGAGCCAAAAGACAGAGTGTTCTTTTTCTCCGACGGTCTGCCAGACCAAGTCAGTGGCGAAACTGGACGGAAATACCAGGCAAGCCGCATCCGCGAATTGCTTGTAGAACACTATGATGTTGAGATATATGACTATGAAAAAATCATTTACGATGATTTCATAGCCTACAAAGGAGACTATAAACAAGTCGATGATATATTGTTAATAGGAATTGAATTTTAATTAAAAAAAGGACACAGCTATGGATGGAAACAACGACTTTCTAGAATTTGTCTATAGTTTTAACGAGTCTATGGAGAGCAAGAACGTCAAATTGGTGTATAAGGGAGAAATCTCACACCAAGTGACCAAGGCTTTCACATCGCTCACTGAAACCAATATGATGGTTGAAGAGGAATCGAACTCTGTACAAAAAAAAGTATTCCATGTGATTGTGGAATTCCTCCAAAACATCAGCAAACACGCAGACTACATGGACAATGAGGAAGGCCATGAAGAAGGCAGTGGTGTATTTCTAGTGTGCAAAGACGAAGAAAACTATGTTATCACAACTGGTAATATTCTTCAGAAACACAAAGAATCAGTCATTGCCGAAGTTCTAGACAAAATCAACTCCTTAGATAAAGAAGGATTGAAGGCATTGTATAAGCAACAGATCAAAGAAGGTCGCTTGTCAGACAAAGGTGGCGCCGGACTTGGCTTCATCGACATTGCGAAGAAGACAGGCAACCCCTTAGCGTACAAATTCGTTCCTATTAACGACGATTACTCGTTCTTTATAATATCATCGACCATATCACGGACTCAAAATTTTGATTAACATATAATTAATTCTACTATGGAGGTTATAAAAATTGTGGGGACTGACGATACCCCCAGCGTAACTCTTGATGTTGCAAATGAGATATTCGAAATATCCGGCAGATCGCTGCCTGAGGATGTTGCGGTATTCTATGAGCCAATTCTGGACTGGATTGACCGCTACTCAGAAGAAGCCACCGGTAAAACCATCTTCAACTTCAAGTTGGTGTATTTCAACACGGCATCTTCAAAAATGATTCTGGACATTCTTCTGAAACTGGAAGAGATGCACGAAGCAGGCAAAGACGTGCTTGTTAGATGGCACTACCCAGAAGATGACGAAGATATGGAAGAGGCTGGCGAAGAGTACGCCGACATTGTTGACGTGCCGTTTGAGCAAATCAGTTATTCGCTTGACTAACAGACACGAAAGCATTAAAACAAACACGTTTAGATGAGTGAAGAGATTCTGAAGGCCTTAATGCAACTGTTTGCAATTATTGCAAAACAGGACGGAGGCGTAAAAGACAGCGAAATCGACTTTGTCGAAAATTTCCTTACTTCTCAATTGAGTTCCGACTTTGTTGAGGAGTATTTGGCTTTGTTCTACAAGCATGTAGGCATAAAGGATCGTAATTCACTACACGAAAATTCGGAAGAAGAGGTCAAACTCACATCCGTTAAGGACTCGGTAAAGATTCTTGGCATCTGCAAAAAGATCAACAAGACTCTGACCCAACAGCAGAAGGTTGTTGTTCTGGTCCGCCTGTTTGAGTTGGTTGCCGCCGACCGGCAGTTTACCGACCAGAGAATGGCCATCATCAATACAGCGGCTGAGGTATTTAACATCTCAGCCGAAGAATTTGAAAGCACCGAGAACTTCTGTCGTAAGGAGACTGTCGAAGAACTCGACATACCCAACATTCTTATAATCAACGACAAAGAACTTGAACTTAAGCAAGCCAAACACATCCAGATTGAAGAATTGGACAAAGAACTTGTCATTCTTCAGATTAAGAGTGTTGACCTTTACTTCACCAAATATTTAGGCTCGCACGAGTTGGTGCTCAATGGTCTGCCGATAAAGAGCAACAAGATTTACTTGTTCGCAAACGGCAGCGCCATCCGTTTCCCGAAAGGCAAACCGGTTTACTACAGCGATGTGGTATCGAAATACCTGTCGGACATTACATCGGCTAAAGTCACCTACAATGTCAACGACCTTGAGTTCCGGTTCAAAAACGGAGCCATCGGCCTGCGGAACATCAACCTGTCAGAAGAACAAGGCCGTCTGGTTGGCATCATGGGTGCCAGTGGTGCTGGTAAAACAACGCTTTTGAACGTGCTCACCGGCAACGAGTGCCCGTCGAAAGGCGAGGTGCTGATAAATGGCATCAATCTGCATACCGAAAAAGAAAAGATGGAAGGCGTTATTGGCTACATACCGCAAGACGACCTTCTGATTGAGGAACTGACAGTTTACGAAAACCTTTATTTCAACGCCAAGTTGTGTTTCAAGGACATGACAGAAGAAGAGATAAAGGAACGCTGCGAGAAAACTCTCGCAAACCTTGGCCTGCTCGACAGGAAAGACCTGAAAGTAGGCTCACCGCTGCACAAAACCATCAGTGGCGGTCAGCGCAAACGACTTAACATTGCGCTGGAACTTATCCGCGAACCGCCAATCCTGTTTGTCGATGAGCCGACATCGGGTTTGTCGTCGCGCGACTCTGAAAACGTGATGGACTTACTCCGCGAGCTTGCAATGAAAGGCAAACTCGTATTTGTTGTAATCCACCAACCATCGTCGGAAATCTACAAGATGTTCGATAAGATGGTGATCCTGGACACCGGCGGATACCTTATATATTATGGTAACCCGGTTGATGCCGTCACCTACTTCAAGAAAATCGACGGCCAGTTGAATGCCGACATAGGCGAATGCCCGTCATGCGGTAACGTCAATCCCGAACTTATTTTCAATATTATTGATGCTCAGGTGGTTGATGAGTTCGGTAAATACACCAACAAGCGTAAGGTTACACCACCCGAATGGGAAAAGAAACGCGAGCAAAGCATTATCAGTCAGACCGATCCGAAGTATCTTGAAAAGTTCGCTGAAGAACAGGCCCGCATTGCCAAAGGCGATGAGGAACCACAAGAAAAAGCAAGAGAACTGGAACGTCTCGACTTGAAATTTCATGAGAAATACAAGGAATGCATTGATAAAATCAAACTTAAAGACTTGCATGAGACTCCACCTAAATCGTTGGATATTCCGGGTTGGTTCCAGCAGGTGAAGATTTACTTCAAACGCGACTTCCTTGCAAAAATCAGCAACACACAGTATTTGGTCCTGAATATTCTTGAGGCGCCCGCATTAGGCTTAATCCTCTCGTTCTTAATCAGATATATTGCTGACCCAAATTCTGATATCTATATTTTCTATGAGAATGCCAACATCCCCATCTACATATTCATGAGCCTGATTGTGGCCATGTTCCTTGGTTTGATGGTGAGTGGTGAGGAAATATTTAAGGACCAGAAGATTCTGAACCGCGAGAAATTCTTGAATTTGAGCCGTTCGACATATCTTGTGGCAAAAATTGCAATTCTGTTCATCATTTCAGCCATACAATCAATTCTGTTTGTATTGGTTGCCAATACGATTTTGGAAGTCAGAGGATTATGGTTCGAATACTGGTGGGCAATGTTCACAATTGCAACCTTCTCGAACTTAGTGGGCCTGATTCTGTCATCCACCTTTAACTCAGCCGTTACCATCTACATCATGATTCCGCTTGTGATGATTCCTCAGATGGCATTGGGCGGCGCAATGTTCAGTTTCGACAAGTTGAACCGAGCCATAGGCAGCATTGAGGGTGTTCCGCCGATTTGCGAATTCATTGCCACTCGCTGGGTATATGAAGGTTTGATGGTTCGGCAGTTCAAAGACAATGAGTACGAAAAAAAATTCTACGATATCCACAAACAGATAAGTGTGGGCAGTTATAAGACTACGCATTACCTGCCACAATTAATCGAAAGAATTGACTATTGCTCCGAAACGAGAATTCAAGACCTTACGACTAAGGAGGATATTGAAGATTACAAATGGAAACTGGCATTGCTCAAGAACGAGTTATCAAAAGAGATGGTGCGCGTTCCTGACATTGAATTCAACTACGTGGAAGACCTTACTCCTGAAAAGTTCACACTCGAAGTCGGACTGAACACAAAAGAGTACATTCAAAAGTTAAATGTCTATTATGAAGACATGAATAACAATGCGAACAAAAAGAAGAATGCCATCATAGACTATTGGAACCAAAACAGTCCAAACTCACATAATCGTCTAAGAAACGCTTATCAAAACGAGGCCGTGAACGACATTGTTTGGAACTCTTACGAAAAGACTTATGTCAAATCATACAGAGACCATCTGATTCAAATGCGGGACCCCGTATATGAAACTCCATGGGCTAACAACATTTTTGACTATCGCGCACAATTCTACTCACCAGTGAAATACTTCTTAGGCCACGAATTCAACACATTCTGGTTCAACATGTGGGTAGTATGGCTGATGACGGCGTTCTGCTATGTGGCACTGTACTACGACTGGCTGAAACGCTCGATGGATTTCTTCCCCGAAATAACCAGCAACGTCATGAAAAAAGTCTCAGCGTTCCTTGGAAAATTCGCAAAAAAGAAAGCCACTGAAACAGATAAAAAAGAATAAAAAATTGATATAATCAAATAGCAAAAAAGATTACTTTTATCGCGCAAAAAAATAAGTTTCATGAATAGAAGAATTTTAAAAACAATTGCAATACTTATTGCAAGCGGATCGTTACTGATGGTTAATTGTCAGAATGATAACAGTAAGAAAGCACAGAAGGATGCTTTCGATATTCCGGATTCGATTTTCAAAGACAAACCTCTTATGATATCAAAAGAGGCGATGAGTGATATTATTTCGAACATTTCATCGCCTGTGGAAATGGCTGCGTTGATAAAATCGACGGGAGTTCCTTTCAATCAAAAATATCTGGCTTCAACAAACAAGGTTGACAATTTGGATACCGATTTCAAACAAGCCCTGAATCTTGGCATTTACGGTTGCGATTTGGGTTACTTGAACATGTATGAGAAAACCGGTTCGATTATCAGCAGCATGCAAGCGATAAAGAAACTTGCCGACCAGTTGCAAATCGGCCATTTCTTTGATTTTAACACAATTAAACGCTTAGCCACCAACAATGAGAACATCGACTCACTGATGTACATATCTGTATCGAGTTTCAACAACATGGATGAGTACCTGCGTGATAACAACCGCAGCGACATCAGTTCTCTGCTCGTAACAGGCATGTGGGTTGAAGGTATGTATCTGGCTTGCCAAGTTGTGAAAGATAGTAAAGAACCGAATAAGGATCTTGTTGAACGCATCGGCGACTCAAAAATAGTGTTGAGTGACTTGCTTTTGATTCTTAAGAATTACAAATCGTATTCATCATTCGCCAACCTGATAAAAGAAGTTGAGAAGATTAAAAAGGAATACGAAAACGTCACAATACATATTATTCCGGGAGAACCTGAAATGATTGAAATTGACGGCATGTTGACTGTTAAGCAAAATGAGCAACAAGTTGTTGACATATCAGATGAGACCTTGGCAAAAATTATTGCCTCAATCGAAAGCGCACGTTCAATGATAATCAACCTTTAATATGAAGAATATAATAAAAATATTATCAGTATTGTTGCTTATGCTCAATGCCAACTTTCTGTCAGCACAAAACGACAATTTAGTTAACGTTTGTGCGTTAGGAATCGGCAACGCAACATATCTGAAAGATTATAAAGTTAAGTTGCCAGCCAACTCACCCGAACAGAAATTCAGCGTTATCCTTAATAAAGGAACCGTATACAAATTCGTTGTATGCAACGCTGAAGGCTACGAAGGCAAAGCCGTAATTAAATTGATGGACGGAGGAAACACATTGGTTTCAAATTTGAAACCTGATGGTTCTTTCCTTGAGGCTGTAGGTTTTTCTTGTCAGAAAACAGGTATGTATAATATTATGTGCGGTTTCAAGAACAACAAAGAAGGTGCGGCTGTGATAATTATGTCATACATAACAAAATAGCATTTTAATGAAACTCAAATAAAAGGATGTGAACAACATCCTTTTTTTGTTTTATAGGCTCTACAATTCAAAATCGGCAAAATGGATGAATTCTGCAACCTGAACCCTAGATTTGATTCCGATGCTATTAGAAATGCAATGGAATATGCTGCTGACTGCCATATCGGAACTAATCAGAAATACGACAATCACTCCTACACCATCCACTTGAAAATGGTTTATGATTTTGGTTGCAAGTTCGCACATCTGCTTCATAACGAAGAAATTGAATTCACGTTAGCAGCCTGCTGGACACACGACACCATTGAGGACACTCGGCAAACATACAACGATGTAAAAAAGCGTTGCGGCTATGAAGTCGCCGAAATTGTTTACGCGCTGACAAACGAGAAAGGCCGCACCCGCGAGGAACGCGCCAACGACAAATATTACAGCGGCATCCGCGCGCTTGAAACCGCCACTTTTGTGAAACTCTGCGACCGACTGGCAAATTTCTCGTATTCGGTGGCACATAATCAACGAATGGCAGAAATCTACCGCAACGAACTTCCCCACTTCAAGCAAATGCTTTACAACGAGCGGTTTAAACCGATGTTCGACTTGCTGGAAACTTTCTGAAACATAGTGCAATTTGTACGCAGAAAATGCATATCTTCAAAGGTTTGTTGTACCAACGTGCTATGCAAGTATTTACACGGAAAATATTGGCTTCGATTGGTCTGTTCATTGTGCCTTTATTGGGTTTCGGGCAAAGTACGTACACACTTGTTACTTCGGCTGAAGACCTGACGGTAGGGGCAAAATATATCATTGTTGGCGAAAAAAATGGCGCCTACAAAGCCATGGGCAAACAAACCCCAAACAACAACAGGAAAGCTGTAGAAGTTTCTGTGTCAAATAAAACGGTTACAGCCATTTGTGCAACGACAAATAATGATGATGATGCAGATAATGTTTACGAATTCACATTAGGCGGAAACAATACCAATGGATGGACTTTTCTCGATGGTACCTTAAATGAGTATCTTTACGCAGCAAGTTCAAGTTCCAACCAACTAAAATCGCAAAGTAATATCGATGATAATGCATTATGGTCTATTACCATAGACAACGATGACTATTGTTCCATCATTGCAAAAGGTACTAACACTCGAAATATCATAAGATATAATTCAACTAGTTCGCTTTTTTCTTGCTACGGTTCAACATCTGGCAACCCTGTCTCTCTATTCAAAAAAAGCGAAGAGCCAACAATTGACGAAACCCCACCATCATTTTCGACTGGCTACCCTAAAACAGATAACGTAACAAAAAACGGTTTCGACCTGAAGGTAAAAGCCAGTGAACCTTGCACGGTTTTCTATAAGGTTGTGGCTGAAGGCGGAACTGCACCAACCAAGGGCGAGTTAATGGCTTCGGACAAAACAATAGCGGTTGAAACCGGAAATGCAGAATACATGGAGGTGATATCAGAACTTGAGCCGGAAACGACCTACAATGTTTACCTGATTGCAAAAGACACTGCCGACAACGTGCAGAATGATTCGACAATTGTCAGTGCCACAACACTTTCAGCAGTGCAGAAAATAATCACTTTGGGCGAGATAAGCGACAAATATTATTGGGGCGAGACGACACGGATAACCTGGACAGCAACAAATTTCTCTGCTTCGACTGACAATGACTACATAATCCTATCGAAAGATAACACACAGATTTTATGCCAGAAAATCAGCATAACCGATGGCGAAGCCGATTTTATGATTGGCAACGGCACCGCCCCCGATGAAAACACATACGGCGCCAATTATAAGTTGAAAATTATAAGTGGTAATGTTGAGAGCGAATTGTCGGAGAGTTTTACCATCGTTCCAACTATCACTATCAACCGACTATTGACCGACACAACTGACAAAGGCGAATCGATTTTCAAAGGCAGCATTGTGAAAGTCAGGGGGATGGTAACTGGTACAAAAAAACAAAGCAGTATATATGAGAATTTTACAATTCAGGATACTGGATCCTATTTTTGCGCCACGCTTGTGCTTTTCTGCACAAACAATAGCGTTAATGTTGGCGATAGTGTCTTTGCTGAAGGATTGGTGAATTATAGCAACGGACTGTTAAGAATAGGAAAAGACAAAAACAATCTCTCTAATGCCACAAAAATCAATTCCGGTAATAATCTGCCTGAACCACTAACGCTCACAATTCCTGCCATCAGAAGCAATAAAGGTCTGATGAACAGAATTTTAAGGATAGAGAATGCCTTATGTAAGATTGTAGATAAAGACAAATGCTTATTTGTTGGCACTGATAGTATTTTTTACAATAGCACATTGTATTCAGGTAAATTTGACTATGGCCGTAAATACAACATTTCTGGCGCATTAGGCACTGGAACTGGTAAAAGGCTCGAATTATGGCCACGTTCAGATGTTGAAGAAGATATTTATCTCTACAGCAACGACACCACATTGGCAACTTTTGTCATTGGCGGACGCGATGCTTCGACTGGTGACACTCTGATTTACAACAACATAAACATCAAAGGAATATCTGCAACATCCACTAACGAAAATGCATCTTTATCGATAAGAGTTAACAACGATATTGTTGACACCGCAGACTGGGCTAACGTGACACTTGCCCCTCTCGACTCTGTTTTTGTGACAGTTACGGCTGAGGACGGCACAGAGAGAACTTATAAAAGGATTATTGATTGCAAAACACTGACCTTCTCCCCGCTCGCCTCTAACTCGTTCGGGACAGACGACGTAATTAACCTATCGTGGACTAGCCAAAACATCTCACAAATCAATTTATCACTTTATGTGCAAACCGATACAATTCCGCTGACCAACGAGGCAATAAACGCCAATTTGAGTGAATGGCAATACATTGTTCCAGATGCAATGTTCGGAAATGGTTGGGTGAAAGCCTTCTGCAATGGAGTCGCGCTCGACAGCATCGCCGTCAGCATTGCCGACACAAAGGCACCGATGGTTGTCCGGCAAAACCCGGCAAACGAAAGTGTTGGGCTTACTAATTCTTTTTATGTCAGCATGGTGTTCGACGAGAATGTTGTTGTCTCGGAAGGCGCTAAACTGAAAGTCGGCAACGTTGACGCCGCTATTGTTGCGGTGAACGACACTATGGTAAAGGCTTTCGTCAGTGGGTTGGATTATGGAACTGAATATTCTGCTGAATTGCCCGATGGTGCCGTCAAAGATTTGGCAGGGAACAATGCTGTCATTGGCAACTGGACTTTCTCAACACGCACCGCACCACAGCCCGAACTCTATTTCAGCGAGTACGCGAAGGGCTCGTACAGCAACAAATACTACGAAATTTACAACCCGTGCGACACGGCGGTTGACCTGAGCCGCTATTTTGTGACGATGAACGACTTCAAGTCTAACGAAACGCTACCCACTCTGCAACTGTCGGGGTGGCTGATGCCGAACGAGGTGCTGGTTGTGGCGAACAGTAGCGCGGCAACTGCCATCAAACAGAATGCAGATGTATCCACCACAAAAACAACTACTTTCACTGGCGACGACCTACTCGGACTATTCCGCAAAGATAGCGCCGACACCGTTCTGATTGACGTTCTCGGACCGTTCGGAAACTGCGATACGGCAAATTACTGGTCGGCGGCGGGTGTCGAAAAAGTTTCGACAGACCACACCATAGTGCGCAACGTAATCATCTGCGGCACAACCGATTGGAACGAATCGGCTGGAACCGACTCGCTCGACAGCCAGTGGACGGTACTCGGCAAAGACGATTGGTCGAACCTGGGACTGCACGGCAACGGACATAACGTTGAAATACTGAGAATGAGCATTGGAGGCATTGCTGCGACTATCAACAGCACAGAAGCGACTGTTTCGACCGAAGTGCCTTATGGAACCGACTTGACACAATTGGCCGTTTCCTACCGCACATCGCAAGGCGCGCAAATCTTTATAAACGATTCACTTGCGGCCGACACGATTGATTTCTCCTCACCTGTTTTGGCGACTGTCATTGCTTGTGATAGTATCAACCAAAAAGTGTGGACCATAACCGTGACTATGGCTCCAAAGCCAAGTTCCGACAAGAACATTCTAACATTCAGTTTTGTAGAGACAACGCCTGTCAGTGTTACGATTGATACTGCAAATGCAACAATTGACGCAGTTGTTGCCTTTAATCTTGATAGTCTGAAACTTACGTCTGTTATCACAATCGCCGAATTTGCTTCAGTTTCAACGACTTTGTTCAAATCGAGAAATAGAATATTCACAGCAAAAACTAGATGGGATTTCTGCGAACCGCAAACTTTTGTGGTAACGGCAGAAGATTTGACAGAAAAAAACTGGACGGTGAGTGTCGAGAAAGAGCCAGAACCACAATTCTCCTTCGCTCCTCTCTCCATAAACACGTTCGGAACTGGCGAAACAATCAGTTTGTCGTGGACAAGCATAAACATTTCCAAGATCAATTTTACACTTGATATTCAGAATAATACAATCCAACTGACTGACTCGGCAATAAATGCAGACTTGGGCAAATGGGATCTCGTTGTTCCAGATGCGGTGTTTGGCGAAGGTTTGGTGAAGGCTGTACGCAACGGAATTGCACTCGACAGCATTGCCATCAACATTGCCGACACTAAAGCACCGATAGTTGTTCGGCAAAACCCCGCAAACGGGAGCGCAGAACACGCCAACTCACTATATATTAGTATGGTATTCAATGAGAATATTGTTGTCACAGAAGGAGCAAAACTGAAAGTCGGCAACGTTGAAGCAGCAATTTTTGCGGTGAATGACACTACGGTTAAGGCGTTCGTCAGTGGGTTGGATTTCAGAACTGAATATTCTGTTGAATTGCCCGACGGCGCTATCAAAGACTTGGCTGGAAACAATGCTGTCATTGGCGACTGGGCTTTCTCAACCCGCACCGCACCACAACCCGACCTCTATTTCAGCGAGTACGCAAAGGGCTCGGGCAGCAACAAATACTACGAAATCTACAACCCGTGCGACACGGCGGTTGACTTGAACCGATATTTTGTAACGATGGACAACTTCAGTTCGAACGGCTCACGCAGTCAAAACACTCTGCAACTTTCGGGGTGGCTGATGCCGAACGAGGTGCTAGTTGTGGCTAACAGCAGCGCGGCAACTGCAATCAAACAGAATGCTGATCTATCCACCACAAAAACAACCACTTTCACTGGCGACGACCTGCTCGGATTGTTCCGCAAAGATGGTTCTGACACTGTGCTAATTGATGTTCTCGGTCCATTCGGTGAATGTGATGCTGCTAATTACTGGTCGGCGGCAGGAGTTGAAAAAGTCTCTACAGACCATACCATCGTGCGGAAAGTAATTACTTGCGGCACAATACATTGGATAGAATCCGCAGGTACCGACTCGCTCGACAGTCAATGGACGGTTCTCGGCAAAGATGACTGGAGCGACATCGGGCGACACGGCATCGGACACAACGCTGATATATTGAAAATGAGCATTGGCGGCATTGAGGCAAAAATCTACCCCGCGGCTACGGGCGTTTTGGTTGAAGTGCCTTACGGAACTGACCTAACCCAATTGGCTGTTTCTTACCGCATATCGCAAGGTGCGCAAATGTTTATAAACGACTCACTTGCGACTGACACAGTTGATTTCTCGCAACCAGTAACAGCAACTGTCATTGCTGGCGACAGCGTCAATCAGAAAGTATGGACAATAATCGTGACTATGGCACCAAGGCCTAGTTCGGACAATAACATTCTGACATTTAGTTTTGTAGAGACAACACCAATCAGCGTTTCGATTGACACAACAAACGCAACAATCGACGCCTTTGTAGCCTACAATCTTGACAGTCTGAAACTTACACCCATCATCACAATCGCTGAATTTGCTTCAGTTTCATCAACTTTGTTCAAATCGAGTAAAAGAGTTTTCACGGCAAAAACAAAATGGGATTTCAACGAACCGCAAACAATCAAAGTCACTGCCGAGGATTTGACAGAAAAAGTTTGGAGCGTGAGAGTTGATTGGGAAAAATCGAAAGAATTGACAATCAAAGACATCGCAAAACTCGATGGCGGCCTGATTGCGAACATTGGCAAGCCTATTTCAACCGAAGGCATTGTAACTCACATTTTTATCACATCGAAAGGCGCTGAAATCCACATTCAGGACAGCACGGGAATGTGGTCGGGAATAATGGTGTTTGACGAGGGTTGTCTGTACGCGGCAACTGTTGCGGTGGGCGACCGAATCAAGGTTTCGGGAGTGATTGCCGAGAACTTCGGAATGGCTTGCATCGAGCAAATCGAAAACCTCGAAATCACAAGCAACGGCAATCGGATTTTGACCGACACAATCATTGTAGAAGACGCATTATCAACGGCTTACCAAAATGCAATTGTCACAATTGACAGCGTTATCTGCACTGGCGGGTTCGAAAGTTTGTTCACGGTGAGAGACTCAACAAACAGCATTCTCATCTATAACAAATACAGAATCAGCGACTTTACTCTCGAAATCGACTCAATGTACCGCATCACGGGAATTGTGTACTACACATCGGCCGACAACAGTTACCGAATCATTCCGCGGTCGGCTGACGACATTGTGAAACTCGTCAGGCCACAGAAGCCCGAACAAACGAAACCCGAAGAGCAAAAACCCGAGGAACAAAAGCCGCAAGAGCCCGACACCACAACGGTTGGCATTGCTGGCACGACCAACATCGGCTTGACCGCCTACACCATTGGACGCACCATTGTGGTTGAGAACGCCGACGCGACGGTGACCGTGTTCGACATTGCTGGAAGGCTGATTGCCACCGCCCGACCCGCCCGACGCATCGCGATAAGCGCGCCACACAGCGGCATCTACATTGTTGGCACGCGGCAGGGCGCGATAAAAGTGAGGGTTGATTAGCCGCATTATTTTATGAGAATCGGCATAATGATTTGTTAAAATGATATTTTTGTGGACTTTTGAAATTCGATAACAATGAAAAAGACTTTTTTGATTGCCGCAATGGCACTATTGATAGGCGCGGCAAACGCACAAGCGCAAGAGTGGCAGCCAATTCCTGGTATGCACCTGAGCATCAACGAAATGACACACGATTTCGGCACTCATCCGCAATACACTAAAACGGAATTTGAGTTTAACATAAAGAACGACAGCACTTTGGCGCTGGTCATCAGCAACATCAGCACATCGTGCGGC
Organism: Salinivirgaceae bacterium; assembly: GCA_016284875.1. Taxonomy (GTDB): domain Bacteria; phylum Bacteroidota; class Bacteroidia; order Bacteroidales; family SZUA-534; genus RUG13583. Next base: position 26,157 of record JAEEPS010000027.1, read on the forward strand.
TGCACCACGCCAACCTACTCGAAACGCCCTGTGAAAAGCGGCAAAATAGCAACCGTGAAAGTGGCCTATGACGCATCGCGCATCGGCATTTTCAGCAAGACAATATATGTGTACACCAACTTCAGCACCGAACCTATCGAACTGAATATCAAGGGTACAATGGAAGAAACCGAAAATAAAGAATAGAAATGCCAAAAATATCAGAACGCGGAATAATTATGCCGTCGTCGCCAATCAGACGACTGGTTCCGCTTGCAAACGCTGCAAAAAAGAAGGGAATCAAGGTTTATCACCTGAATATCGGCCAGCCCGACCTTCCAACACCTGAAGTGGGTTTGGAAGCGATGAAGAAAATCGACCGTAAAGTATTGGAATACACCCCCAGCGAGGGACTTTTGAGCCTGCGAGCGAAGTTGGTGTCGTACTACGCCAAGTTCAACATCAACGCCAACGTTGAGGACATCATTATCACCACGGGCGGCTCGGAGGCGGTGCTGTTCTCGTTTATGTCGTGCCTTGACCCAGGCGACGAAATCATTGTGCCAGAGCCTGCTTACGCCAACTATATGGCTTTCGCGATTTCGGCTGGTGCGGTCATCAAGACCATTCCGTCGAGCATCGACGACGGTTTTGCGCTTCCATCAATGGACAAATTCGAGGCGCTGATTACCGAACGCACAAAGGGCATCCTAATCTGCAACCCCAACAACCCGACGGGCTACCTTTATACCCGCAAGGAAATGAACCAGTTGCGCGACATTGTGAAGAAATACAACCTGTTCCTTTTCTCTGACGAGGTTTACCGCGAGTTCTGCTACACGGGTGCGCCCTACATTTCGGCGTTCAACCTTGAGGGAATTGAACAGAATGTAATTTTAATCGACTCTGTTTCAAAACGATACAGCGAGTGCGGTATCCGCATTGGCGCGCTCATCACAAAGAACGAAGAGGTCCGCGCGTGCGTAATGAAATTCTGCCAGGCGAGGTTGTGTCCGCCGCTCATCGGACAGATAATTGCCGAAGCGTCAATCGACACGCCTGAAGATTATATGCTCAACACCTACGACGAGTTTGTTGAGCGCCGTAAGTTCCTGATTGACGGGCTGAACAAGATTCCAGGCTGCTACACGCCGATACCAATGGGCGCGTTCTACACGGTGGCAAAACTGCCCGTGGACGACATCGACAAGTTCTGCGAGTGGCTGCTGCGCGACTTTGAATATGAAGGTCAGACAGTTATGTTGGCCCCCGCAAGTGGATTCTACACCACACCCGAACTGGGCCGCAACGAGGCGCGCATCGCTTACGTGCTAAAGAAAGAGGATTTGGCGCAGGCTCTCAACGTGCTGGCCGTTGCGCTTGAGCAGTATCCGGGAAGGACGATTTGAGATTAAAAAGTGCATACGCAATAATGGGGAAACCGAACGGTGGACTATCGGATACCAACGCAAACGAGATTGTTCTTTATCAACCAGATGAGACCATTCGATTGGAAGTGCGTATGGGACAGGAAACTGTATGGCTGACGCAATCGCAAATTGCTGAACTTTTCGGCACACAAAGACCTGCTATCACGAAGCATTTGAACAATATTTTCAAATCGCAAGAATTGAACGAAAATTCAGTTTGTTCCATTTTGGAACTAACTGCCAACGACGGGAAATCATACAAAACAAAATTCTATAATCTTGATGCTATTCTTTCTGTTGGATACCGCGTCAACAGCATCAACGCCACGCTATTCCGCCAGTGGGCAAATAAGATATTGAAGGAATACTTGCTTCGCGGATACTCCATCAACCAACGGTTGGAACATATTGAACGAAATGTTGAGAAACGCTTTTCACAATACGACCGTATCCTCGAAAAACATCAGAACCAGATTGATTTCTTTGTCCGCACGTCGCTGCCGCCAGTTGAAGGCATTTTTTATGAGGGCCAGATTTTTGATGCTTACGTGTTTGTCTGCGATTTGGTAAAAACTGCGAGGCAAAGAATTATTTTGATAGACAATTATATAGACGAAACCACACTTGCCATTTTAGACAAACGGAACACTGCCGTTGCAGCGCACATTGTTACGCGGAACATTTCAAATGCTCTCCAAACCGATATTGCAAGGCACAATTCTCAATACGCCCCAATTTCAACAATCGTGCACACTGGTTGCCACGACCGTTTCCTGCTAATTGACGATACGGTTTTTCACTTCGGTGCATCGTTTAAGGATTTGGGCAAGAAACTGTTCGCTTTCGAGAAAATGGAAATTTCAAGCAACGAGTTGCTGAACCAATGCAGAATAGCGGTTTAATTACAAGATTAATTCACATAATCATTTCTCGCGCAGCGACAATCCCAACCATTATCCACTTGCGGATAAATATCGGTTTGAATCGGATAAAATCGGTTAGAGAAAACATTTCCGCCGGCGGAATTATTCCAAGTTTTCACGTGTGTTCCGTAGTTATAAAATGTAAATTTGCCACTACACAAAAACTGCGGTATGGATGCGCGAATGTTAGACAAACTCAAGATTCTGGCCGAGTCGGCGAAGTACGATGTGTCGTGCTCGTCGAGCGGGACAGTGCGCCGCAACAACGGCAAGGGCGTGGGCAACACCGTTGGCGGCGTGGGCATCTGCCATAGTTTTGCCGAAGACGGGCGCTGCATATCGCTGCTGAAAGTGATGCTCACCAACTACTGCATTTTCGACTGCGCCTACTGCGTCAACCGCCGCACCAACGATGTTCCGCGAGCCACATTCACACCCGCCGAGGTGGTTGAGATAACAATGGAGTTCTACCGCCGCAACTACATCGAGGGGCTGTTTCTGAGTTCGGGCGTGATGCAAAACGCCGACTACACAATGGAACGGCTTGTGCGAGTGGTGAAAGACCTGCGCGCGCAGCGGTTCAACGGCTATATCCACCTGAAAAGCATACCAGGCGCCAGCCAACAACTGATAACCGAGGCGGGGCTGTATGCCGACCGAATGAGCGTCAACATTGAGATTCCGACCGAGAGCAACTTGAAAATGCTTGCGCCCGAAAAGAACTACGAGAGCATATTCCAACCGATGAAAATCATTCATCAGGGCGTGCTCGAGAGCCACGAGGAACGCAGCCGCCACCGCTCGGCGCCACGTTTTGTGCCTGCCGGACAAAGCACTCAGATGATTGTTGGCGCCACCAACGACACCGACAAAGACATTCTGCGCCTGTCGTCGGCATTCTACCAGCGTCCATCCATCCGACGCGTCTATTATTCTGGATATGTGGCCGTTAACACCTACGACACTCGTCTGCCGGCCTTGAAGCAACCACCGCTTGTGCGCGAAAACCGCCTCTATCAGGCCGACTGGCTGATGCGGTTCTACAAATTCAAAGTGAACGAGATTGTCGATGATGCCAATCCGAACCTCGACCTCGATGTGGACCCCAAACTGGCTTGGGCGCTGCGCCACCCCGAGTTTTTCCCGGTCGATGTGAACACGGCTTGCTACGAGCACATACTGCGCGTGCCGGGCATTGGCGTGAAATCGGCTATGCAGATTGTGGCCTCGAGACGATACGGTGCACTTACTTTTCTACAACTCAAGAAGATAGGCGTAGTTCTGAAGAAAGCAAAATACTTCATCAACTGCCGCGAACTGCCCATAATGGGCACCATCAACGAGTTGAAGCCCGAAAACGTGCGCTCACTGCTGGTGGCCAAACCCGCCAAAAAAGAAGCGGCTGGCCAGCTTGAGCTAAACTTCGACCAGCCCGTACAACTAGTAACACCCTATTGATGAGCGAGTTCGCAGATACGGCTTTTGTCTACGACCAGACATTCGACGGCTTGCTGACGTGCGTTTTCGATGCCTATCAGCTGAAAACATTTCCCTCTCACCTACTTGCCCCCGGTGAACCCGCACCGTTGTTTTGCACTGTGGATCATACAGTTACAACCGACGAACAAAAAGCCGTCCGCGTGTGGACCTCACTTGAGAAAAAACTGTCGAAATCGGCGCTGCACAGTCTCACTGTCAGTTGGCTTGCCGATGGCATAAGCGATGTTGACGAACTGATTTTCAGATATATCCGCAAGACGACCGATGCACGAACAACCATCGAGACCAATTTTGGCGACCCCGATGTGCTGCGTCTGGCGCAAGTGTATAAGCAGGTCAGCTATGAGGCACATCGGATGCTGCAATTCGTGCGTTTCCAAAAGACCGCCGACGGCATTTATTTTGCCGCCTTCGAGCCGCGCCACAACGTGCTTCCGCTCACTCTCGACCATTTCAGCGACCGATTTTCCGACCAGCAATGGATAATCTATGACCTTCAGCGCCAATACGGATATATGTATGATTTACACGATGTTAACCGCGTAACCTTTGCCAACGACACCAAATTCGGACGCGACGGGCGCCTCGACGCAAGCATTATGGACGCCGACGAGCAACTTTTTCAGTCGTTGTGGCGCACCTACTACAAGTCGATCGCCATCGAATCGCGCCGCAACCCGCGCAAAATGCGGCAGGACATGCCAGTCCGCTATTGGAAGCACCTGACGGAGAGACAATAATTGAAGGATTGAAGGATTGAAGGATTGATTTTTTCAGTTTCCGTTTTTGTCTTCAGTCTTCATTTTCAAAAAACAGCTGCGGCAAAGCGGCTCGTAGCTGTCGGTTTCGCCAAGAAGAACCAGTTTGTCGGTTTTGGCAAGGCGGTGCGAGAATTGCGCCAGCGCGCCACACCGCACGCACACTGCGTGGACCTTCAGCACATCGTCGGCAATGGCCATCAGTTTGGGCATCGGACCGAACGGGTTGCCCTGATAATCCATATCGAGACCGGCCACAATGACGCGCACACCGCTGTTAGCCAATTGATTGCACACATCAATCAAGCCATTGTCGAAAAACTGCGCTTCATCAATCCCGACAACCTGCACGTTGCTGGCCAAAAGCAGAATGTTCTGCGCACTCTCGACGGGTGTGGACGGAATTGAGTTGTCGTCGTGCGAAACCACATCGACAGCCGAATAGCGCACATCGACAGCAGGCTTGAAAATTTCGACACTCTGCCGCGCGAACTTTGCCCGGCGCAGACGCCGAATCAGTTCTTCGGTCTTGCCCGAAAACATTGAACCACAAATCACTTCAATCCGTCCGCCGTCGGCGTTGCCATTTTCCAAAAACATACCATTAAAAAATTCGTTGTGCGACAATTTGATTTAACATCAATCGTTATTTTTGGCAAAATAAATCTTTATCGAGAGCGATGCAAACAAAAAATCTTATCAAAATAATCAAGGCCGAGGCGACGGTTCTTGTATCGATGATTGAAAGTTTACCCGACGACGGTGATATTCAGCCATTTGCAATTGAAATGCTGCAAAGCAAAATCCGCGATTTGAACAACATTGCCGTTCATTTGTCAACCGCTGGGGCGGATATCGAGTCTAACAACGCTTCTAAAAAAGAAGATGCCGCACAATTGAAAGCAATGGCCGACACTGCTCAAAAAGCAGGAGAAGAATTAGCCGAAAAAGCGTCAGAAATATCAGGCAAAAGTTGGATATCAGCACTTGAAAAGAGAGTTGTTGAAGATAAAGCCAATAAAAAATTAGCCGAAGCCGAAGAACTGCGGAAAGCCGCCGAGGAAGAGGTCCGCAAAAAAGCAGAGGCAGAAGCCGCTCGAAAAGCCGCCGAGGAACTCGAAGCCGCACGAAAGGCTATGCTCGAAATGCAAGAGAACGCCCGCAAGCAAGCCGAGGCTGAAGCGGCCGCACGCAAAGCCGCTGCCGAAGAGGAAGCGCGCCGCATTGCCGAGGCCGAAGCCGCCAAACGTGCTGCGGAACTTGAGAAAGTGCGCCAGATAGCCATTGAGGAAGCAGCAAAGAAGGCCGCTGCCGAGGAGGAAGCCCGTAAAGCCGCTGAAGCCGAAGCAGCAAGAAAGGCAACCGAAGAAGCCGCACGAAAGGCCGCCGAGGAAGAAGCCAAGAAAACACAATCGCTGGCCGATATGTTTGCCGACAACACTGCCGATGTTGAGCAGACATATAATGCTGAAGATGAGCAACAAACCACCGCATCGGCACCGACCGAACCCGCAAAAACCGAGAGCAAACCGAGCACTTTGGCCGACAAATTCCAGCAGAACACGCCATCGGTGAACGACGTGCTGGCAGGACTTGAGAAGAAGGCCAATCTGGCATCGCGGTTCAACAGTCGCCCGATAACGAACCTTCGCAAAGCCATCAAAATCAACGACCGCATAAGATTCATCAACGAGTTGTTCAACCACGACAGCATCCAATACGAGGACACGATTGATATGATTGAAAGTTCGGCCAACATCAACGATGCGTTATCGAACATTTTCAGCAAATACAACTGGGACCAGGAAGGCGAGACTGTTGTCGACTTTCTTGAACTTGTATATCAACGTTTTAAATCATAAACGATGGGCAAACTTTATCTCGTTCCCACGCCTGTCGGCAATCTTGAGGACATCACGCTGCGCGCGCTGCGGCTCTTGAAAGAAGCCGATTTTATTATGGCCGAAGACACGCGCACATCAGGCATCTTACTGAATCACTACGAGATAAAAAACAAACTCATCCCCTACCACAAATTCAACGAGCACCAGCAGGTGGCGCATTACGCCGATATGGTGGCCACTGCTAAATCGGCCGTGCTCATCAGCGATGCAGGCACGCCTGGAATTTCAGACCCTGGTTATCTGCTTGTTAAACAATGCATTCAGAACGATATTGAAGTTGAATGTCTGCCAGGTGCTACGGCTTTTGTGCCAGCGCTCATCAACAGCGGTTTTGCCAACGACCGTTTCTGCTTCGAAGGTTTTCTGCCGCAGAAAAAAGGCCGCCAAAAGCGCATTGAGGCCGTGCGGAACGAGGAACGGGCAATGATTTTCTACGAATCGCCCTACCGTCTGCTGAAGGCTCTCGAGCAGTTTGCCGAGGTTTTCGGTCCCGACCGTAGGGTTTGCGTATCGCGCGAAATATCTAAAATTCACGAAGAAAACTATCGCGGAACCATCAGCGAGGCCATCGCCCACTTCACCGAAACAGGCGTCAAGGGCGAGATTGTGATAGTGGTTGAAGGAAATAAAGGCGCTGAAAAAGTGGCGGAAGAAGAAAATTAATTTATCTTTAGCCGCATTTTTGGGGGAATGAAAACGGATATTAAAGTTGTAATCATTGATGACGAGACTCACGGCGTTGAGTCTGTGAAGTCGTTTATCACAGACAACTATCCATCATTCAACATTTTAGGCACCGCCAACTCTGTCAAAACGGCCGTTGAGTTGCTGACGGCAAATGAACCCGACCTTGTGTTTATGGATATTGAGTTGCCCGACGGCAGCGGATTCGATATTCTTGAAAAACTCTCGAAACGCGATTTTGATGTGATTTTTGTCACGGCGTTCAACCAATACGCCATTAAAGCATTCAAATACAGTGCAATAGACTATCTGCTCAAGCCTTTCGACTACGATGATATGGATGCTGCAATCAAGAAAATTATCAGTCGCGGCACCAACAGCAAGCACGAGGAACAATTCAACGCCCTGCTGCAAAACACAAAACTCGACAAGCCTGAAAAAATTGTTTTGGCTACAGCAGAGTCGATTGAGTTTGTGAACGTTAAGGATATTATCCACATTCACTCCGACGGCAACTACAGCACACTGCACATCAAAGGTCGCAGCGATTTGCTAGTTTCGAAGAACTTGGGCGAGTTTGAGACTATGCTCGAAGATTATCCATTTTTCCGCACACACCAGTCGCATCTGGTGAACTTGAATTTTGTGCAGAAAGTGTCGCGGTTCGACGGCGATGTGATTATGGAATGCGGTTCGGTGGCCATTTTGTCGCGCCGCAAACGCAACCAGTTCCTTGAAGAAATGGCGTCGAACATTCAGCGCAAAAACTGACACCTCTCCACCCTGCTATTTTGGGCAGAAAAATCAGCCCGTTCAAGCATTTGATTACGCATTTTTTGCCAAAAATCGTGAAAGATTATGCAACAAGTTGCAATTTTACGAGTTATACGTTTGTCAATTAATTGAAAAATACTGACATTTGCCCGCTAAACGTTAAGATTATGTCAAAACACAACATATTCAGGTTATTCGCAATTATTGCGCTGACAATCGCATTCGCACCAATCGCCACAAACGCCCAAACCATCAAGGGAAACGGCAAAATAAAAACTGAAGTTAGACAAGTCAGCGGATTCAACCGCGTGGTTGTCCAAGGTCAGGTTGAGTTGTACTTATCGCAGGAAACAACTGAAAATGTGAAGATTGAATCGGAAGAAAATCTGGTTTCGCTTTTCAAAACATCAGTAAGCGACAGCACACTCTACGTGTTTGTACCCAGCGTAAAAAAAGCGTTGAAACTCAATGTTACAGTGGCTTTCAAGGATTTGAAGCAGGTTGTGCTGCTCAATGAAGTGACGCTTAATTCGGAGAAAGTGAGCAATTTCGATGAAATTGAATTCATCTGCGGCGATGCCTCGAAACTGAATTTTGAGTTCAAAGCCAGAAAATGCACGCTTAAGGTTAGCGACAGCGGAAACGCATCGCTCCGCGGCTACACCGAATATCTGACCATCAATGCCAGCGATGAGACCGAAGTGAACGCATTCGACTTACAAGCAGACGATTGCACCGTTGTTGGGTCGGGTTATGCCGAAATTTCAGTCAATGCCAAAAAGAAACTTGGCGTCACCATATCGGGCAACAGCAACCTATATTATATGGGCGAGGCTAAAATTTGGCAACGCAACTTCACCAGTAGCGGTCTGATTACCAAGCGCAAAACTGCTGGTAAATAATTACTGGGCAAAGCATCATCTTTTTCACGTAAGCGGACCCCCTTTCGGAACGCATTATTATTGCAGTCGGCATATTTTATTCACAAATTGTGTTGACGGTCAATAAATTCCGCTATATTTACGTGATTTAAAGCAAAAACAATGAATCGCGAACAATTTGACGGACAAACCGACGAACTTACCGAAAATCAAGACCGTCTGCACCTTGTCCTTTACAACGATGACGTCAATACATTTGAGCATGTGATTGAAAGTCTGATAGATGTGTGCCACCACACTCCCGAACAGGCCGAGCAATGCGCGTTAATTGTGCACACAAAAGGCCGTTACGAAGTGAAATCAGGCACCTACAAGCGGCTGCTTCCAATGAAAAACAGCCTAACCGACAGAGAATTAACCGTTTCAATCGAATAAAACACCACAGGTGTTTTGAGATAAAAAAAGGCGCATTCGATTTCGAGTGCGCCATTTTTATAATTGTCAATTATGCTTATTCACCAGCCTTTTTCAGTGTAATAATCACTGCGCCGTTGCCGCCGCGGCTTCCATAAATGGCTGCACCACCGTCTTTTATCACCGAAATGTCTTTCACATCGCACGGCGTTACAAAATCGAGTGACGATACTTCTTGTCCGTCAACAAA